>JBILQT010000316.1:0-7779 GCA_044373065.1 Sandaracinaceae bacterium | reverse complement strand
TCTTCAAATAGCCGAGCTCGTCGGTCTCAAGAAGGCCCTTGAAGAGCTGCGTGTTGGGCTCGTGGCCGATCGCGATGAAGAGGCCCGTGCAGGCGATCTCACTCTCCTCATTCGTGAGGAGGTTCTTTACGCGCACGCCGGTCACCTTCTTCTGGCTCACATCGAGCACCTCGGTGACGGCCGAGTCGAGGACCATCTTGATTTTGGGGTGCTTCTCGGCGCGCTCGACCATGATGCGTGAGGCGCGGAACTCCTTGCGGCGATGGATGAGCGTGACGCTCCTGCAGAGGCCTGCGAGGTAGAGCGCCTCTTCCATCGCAGTGTCGCCACCGCCAACGACGCAGACGTCTTGATCGCGGAAGAAGTAGCCGTCGCAGGTCGCGCATGCCGAGACGCCGTGGTTCTCAAGCTCGTGCTCGCTGTGCAAGCCAAGCCACTTCGCCTTGGCGCCTGTCGCGATGATGATCGCGTTGGCCTGATGGATTTCATCGTCTGCGCGCACCTCGAAGGGGCGCTTGCTGAAGTCGACTTGATCGACATCGGCTGTGATGAACTCGGTGCCGAAACGTGCGGCTTGTGCACGCCACTTCGCCATCAAATCGGGGCCGGTGATGCCCTCTTCGAAGCCAGGATAATTCTCGACCGTGGTCGTGATCATGAGCTGCCCACCGGGGATGCCGCCCATCTGAAAGCCCTCGATGCAGAGGGGCTTGAGGTTGGCGCGCGCGGCGTAGATTGCGGCCGTGAGGCCTGCAGGTCCGGAGCCGACGATGATGACGTTGTGGACTTTGCTCATGGCGCCATTCGTACTGTCCGCTGTGGCCCCTACGCAAGCGGGTTCTGCCCGCCTTCCATGCTAGGCGAGCACGATGTGGAAACCTCTCTCGCGTGCTGAACGCGATGCGCTTGTGGCCCGTGAGCGCACGCATATTTGGCCGCCCTACACCTCACGCGATCGGCATGAATCCCACGACCCGCTGGTGATCGTCTCTGCGGATGGCTCGTGGCTCATCGATGAGCGCGGAGGCCGCCACTTTGATGCGATGGGATCCTGGTGGACATGCACGCTTGGGCATCGTCATCCGCGGCTCGTGGCGAAGGTGAAGGCGCAGGCCGATGTGCTCTTTCACGTCGCAGCCGGTGGCGTCACGCATCCCGAGATTGCGCTGCTCGCGGAAGAGCTTGCGAACGTCGCGCCCAAGGGCCTTGTGCGAACGCATTTTTCGGATGACGGATCGACGGCGGTTGAGGTCGCGTCGAAGATTGCATTTCAATATTGGCAACAGAACGGACGCCCCTCGCGCAAGCGCTTCATTGCCCTCGCTGGCGCCTATCACGGTGACACCTTGGGCGCGATGAGCCTCGCCTCGATCGAAGAGTTTCGCGGCACCTTCGGGCCCCTTCTTTTTGAGGTGATTCGTGCACCGCATCCCTCCGATGTCGGGGGTTGGGATCGCGTCGTCTCGCATGTGCGCGAGGTCTGCTTGAAGGAGCCCGATGCGATCGCGGGGCTCATCGTGGAGCCGCTCGTACAGGGCGCCTCCGGCATGCGCATGCACGATGCAAAGACGCTGCGTGCGCTCTTCGACATCACCCGCGAGATCGACACCTTCTTCATCGCGGATGAGGTCTTCACGGGGTACGGCCGCACGGGCTCGATGTGGGCGTGTGATCAAGCGGGCATCACGCCGGATTTGATGTGCATCGCGAAGGGCTACACGGCCGGCGTGCTTCCGATGGCGGCCACGATGTCGACGGCGCGCATCTATGACGGCTTCAAGGGCGGTGCGGACCGCACGTTGATGCACGGGCATACCTTCTGTGGCCATGCGCTTGGAGCGGCTGTCGCACGCGAGGTGCTCGCCATCTACCGCGATGAGAAGGTGCTGGAGGGCATCGCTGTGCGCGCCTCGATGATCGCCGCATGGACCGAGTCACTTCGGAATTTGCCGCTCGTACAAGGCGTTCGCGCGCTTGGGATGATCGGCGCCATCGATCTCGGCGAGGTTGGCTACGGAGGCAATGGCATCGGGCTTCGTGTCTGTGCGGAGGCCGCGAAGAGACGCATTCATATGCGTCCCTTGGGCGACACGATCTACGTCACGCCGCGCTTGAACGTGCCGCTGGATGAGCTCTCGTGGCTGCTCGATGGCGTCGAGGAGACGCTTCGCGAGATGCGCGGTTGAGCATGGCGCGGCGGCTCGTCGTCCTTCTTTCGATCGCGCTCGCAGCGCTTCTTTCTGCACGCGCTGCCTACGCACAACCGCGTCCTCGCACGCTCTTGCGTGTGCTTGCGACAGCGGGTGTCGACGGGCACTTTGGGACACCTGTCTGTGACCGAGGTCGCAACCTCGTGCCGCATCCCTTGGCGCTCTTCACTTATGCGCTCGCGCGCCAAGCGGATGGGCCAGATGCGCCGCTCATCCTCGACACAGGCGGGCTTTTTGAGCCGAGCGGTGTCTCGCGATTCGCACAAGAGCATGACCCGGAGGCCCTCGCGGAATTGGCCGATGAGCTCGGCTATCGCGCGCTCTCCCTCGGCGAGCGCGACCTTGCCGCAGAGCGCGAGCTCATCACGAGCGTCTTCTCTGCGCTGCGTCTGCACGACATCCCCGTCGTCGCCTCGAACCTGCAGTGCACCGAGGCTGCACGTCCTCTCTGTGACGTCGTGGTCGATGAACAGGACGCCCCGATCACGCTGCATGCGGGCTCGCAGTCGGTTTCCGTGCTTGGGTTTTTGGATCCCGCTGCGCTCACGCGCGTGGCACCGGACAGAGCCGAAGGCGTCTCGCTCTCGCCGATTGCAGAGGCGCTTCCACGCGCAGTTCGTCGTGCCCGTGCGCGCGCGGAGATCGTGATTGCGGTGCTGCCACTTGGCACCGATGCCGCACTCGACATGACGGATTCACTCGACGCGCGGGATCGCCCAGACCTTGTGATTCTGGCCAATTCGCATACGCGCCTGCTGCTCGCGCGACCCGTAAGCGTTGTGCCGCCGGTGGTTGCAGCGCCCTCGGGCGATACCGTCGAAGTGCTCATTCAAGAGCCATCCTTCGAGACGCCCGGTGTGCTTGGCGTGCTGGCGCAGCCGCTCGGTCAGCGGGGCATCACGGTGGGTGAACCCGTGCTCGATTTTCTCGACGACATCGGCCCGACGTACTGCGCAACCTGGGGTCGTCCGCTTGCAGGTGGGCGTCTCTCCCGTGCGCTCGACCCCGACGGAATGACCACATTGGTGGCCGAATTGATGCGCGAGTCGATCGATGCCGATGTCTCGATTCTCAACCAGGCGATCCTCGATGACTCGTTTCATCCCGCCCACGAGGATGAGCTCACCGAGAGCGATCTCTACGTCGCGCTTGAGCATGACGAGCCGCTCTATGAGGCCTGGGTTCCGCGCGAGTGGCTGACGCAAGTGGCGAGTCGTCGCGGCGATGAAGCGTGGCTCACACCGGGCCTTACAGGCGAGGGCGACAATGCGCGTGTGCGTGGACGTCCACTTGTCTCGCGCGCGGGCTATCGCGTGGTGACGGTGCGTTTCCTGGCGCACACCGGGCAGCTTCCCGCGCTGCCGCAAGGCGTGCGTTGGCGCCCCGTTCAAGCCACTTCGCTGGGCGGCCGCGTGCAGCTCGAAGACACCCGCACAGACGGCGGAATCACCCTGCGTGAGCTTGCGTTGGCCGCGCTCGCAAGGCGTGATGCGCGTGACCCGCGCGATGCGCGAACCCCCGCCGGCGATGCGCCCGAGTGGATTGTGCAAGGCACGCTCGATGGGACGTTCTCGGGCTCTTCGATCGCCAATCCTGGTCGCTACGATGTGGCGTTGCTCAATCGCGTCTCCACCGTCGCGCTGGGCCTCGAGGTGAACCTTCGCGCCGATGCAACCGCACCCCACTGGACTTGGGAGAACCTCGGCGTGCTTCGCTACCGAACGCAATGGACGCAGGGCGCGACGACTGCGACGGGGCGCAATCCAGGTGCGTTTACGGAGGCCGTCGATCAAATCCAACTGCGCTCGGCGGGGAGCTACCGCGGCTTTCGCGCATCGAACTCGGAGTGGTTTGTTCCAGACCCTTACGTCGAGGTGTTCATCGAGTCCGAGTTCACCGAGCCGAGCACGCGCGGCTGGCATTGGTTCCTGTTGCGCCCGACGCTTGGCGCGCGTTTTCCGCTCACGACCGACCTTGAGCTTAAGCTTCAAACCGGTTTGGAGGCGCAGCTGCTTCGCCCGGGAAATGAAGCCGATTGGGGCCTTGGTGCCGTACTGACGTTGCGCCCTTGGGATCTCTTGCGCGACGGCGATCATCGCTTGCAGCTGCAGGGCTTGGTCGACTTCTTCTTTGCCGACCCAGGCGATGCGAACCGCATCCAAGTGCGCGGCTCTCTCGATGCCTCACTCGACCTCGCAGGCCCGCTCGCGCTGACGTTTGGGACGCGCATCTATCTGCAGCAAGAGCGCGGTGGCGACATCGGCCTTGCGGTGGACGCCACGGCGGGGCTTCGCATGGGCACGCTCACACGGGGCGTCGGGCCCTAGGTTTTGATCGAACGCGACCGCGCGCGGAGACTTCGTCCGCGCGCGAATGTGCCTACAATCGCCCTGTGTCACCCCCCAACACACGACTTTCACCCGCAGCCTCTGTGTCGCTCTTCTCGCGGCGCTCGCTGCTTCGAGGAAGCCTTGGTGGAGGCCTTCTCTTGGGCCTTGGAGGCGTGGGTCTCGCGCTTCAATCGACACTGCGCGGGCCTGCGCCAAGTGAGCGACTTTGGGTGCTCTCGCTCGATGAGTACGCGATCGTGCAGGCGGTTGCGGCGCGCATCTGTCCACAGCCCGGTCCCGATGTTCCAGGTGCGAATGCGGTCGATGTCGGTGTGCTTGTCGATCGGCTGCTTCAGCGCATCGGCCTTGAGGGCTCCGCCGATGTGAAGACGGTGCTCGCGCTCTTCGAGAATGGCCTTGTGGGCGCGCTCTTCATGGAGCGTGTGAAGCCCTTCACCCAGCTCGACCCGGAGGCCCAAGACCGTGTGCTGCTCGCGTGGCGAGACTCCTCGATCACGTTGCGTCGCACCGTCTATCGCGCGCTCTCCTCGCTGACGGCCTCGATGTACTACGCCGACCCGCGCACGTGGCCTGGCATCGGCTATCCCGGGCCTCCGAATCCGACCGCGTTGAGAGAGGCCTACGCAGAACAACTCGTGAACCTCGCTGCGCTCCTTGAGCCCGGTGGAGAAGAGGACGGCGCATGACGATTCGAACGGGCGCACATATCCATGAAGACCTCGAGTTGACCTGCGACGTCTGCATCGTCGGCTCGGGCGCAGGCGGGGCCGTGGTTGCGCAACGCCTTGCGACACAAGGCAAACGCGTGATCGTGCTCGAAGACGGAGGCTTTCATCAGAGCCAGACCTTCGACCTCACCGAGCGCAATATGTTTGCGCGCCTCTACCAAGATGCGGGTGCGCGATCGACGGCCGACCAGAGCATGTCGATCCTTCAAGGACGCGCGGTTGGAGGCACGACCGTGATCAACTGGACGACGTGCTTTCGAACGCCCGAGCGCGTGATGCAGCATTGGGCCGAGCACCACGGCGTCGAAGGCCTCACGCACGAGATGCTCGTGCCGCATTGGGAGCGCATCGAGCAGCGCCTCAACGTGCAGCAGATGCGCCTCGACCAAGTGAACAAGAACAACATGGTCACGTGGCGCGGCCTCGATGCGCTTGGCTGGCACAAAGACCTGCTTCACCGAAACGTGAAGGGCTGCGCGCACACGGGCTATTGCGGCATGGGCTGCGTGATCGATGCGAAGCAGAGCATGCTCGTGACGTTCATCCCCGAGGCCGTCGAGGCCGGCGCGGACATCTACGCGAATGCCTGGGTTGAGCGCATCACCTACGACGGCCGTCATTGCACGGGCGTGATCGCAAGAATCCGCAGCCCACGCGGCGACCGATTCACCGGCCACACCATCACCGTGCGCGCCACCGTGACCGTGCTCGCAGGCGGCGCCATCAACACGCCCGCGATGCTTCTTCGCTCCGACCTCGACCCGAGCGGACGCACTGGCAAGCGCACCTTCTTCCATCCCGCCGTCGGCGGCGTCGGCTCGCATGCCGAGCGCATCAACCCCTTCGTCGGCTCGCCGCAATACGTCTACTCCGATGAGTTCGTCGATCGCGGTGCGAACATGGCCTTCCTCCTCGAGGGCGCGCCAATGTTCCCGATGACGACGGGCGGCTTCCCCTTGAGCCTCGGCGCAGAGCGCCAGGCCGAGACGGAACTCCTGCCCTACTCCTCGCTCACAGGCGCCTTGCTGCACGACGGATTCGACATCCACGACATCGATGAGGGCGCCTCGATCTCGCTGCAGAGCGGTGGCCGACCGAAGATTGACTACAAGTGGACAGAGCGCCTTGTGGAGGGCCTTCGTGAGGCCACGCGTGCAGCGCTTCGCATTCAGTTGGCGGCCGGCGCACAGCAGGTCTTTGGCCTTCAAGGCTTCTATGCGCGAACGAACGAAGAGATCGATCAGCGTGTCGATGCCGCGCGATTTGGCCCGGGTGAGATCCCCATCTTCGTTGCGCATTGCATGGGTGGATGCGCGATGGGTACGGACCCAACCAAGAGCGTCGTCGACTCGCGAACGATGCGTCATCACGTGCTCGATGATCTCTTCGTCATCGATGGTTCCGTCTTCCCAACCTCCTGCAGCGTGAACCCGCAGATCTCGATCTACGGCCTTGCCTCATGGGCCGCAGAACACGTGCGTGAGGCGGTGGGTTGATGCGACATTTTCTCTTGATCGCACCCTTCGCATTCGCCCTCGCAGCATGCGGAAATGAAGCGCCGCACGACCCCTCGCAGTGGCCCATTTCACGCGTGGAGCTTGAGCGCGAGATCCCCACAGACGACCCTGCAGAAGAGACCTACCGCGCGCATTGCATCGCCTGTCACGGCGTCGATGGACGCGGCGCAGGCGCACGCACAGGTGCGGATTTCACCTCGCAGGAAGGGCCTCTCACACGGCCCGACAGCGAGCTGCTTCAGTCGATCCTCAACGGTAAAACAGGTGCGATTGGCACCATGCCCGCACATCGCACGATGCTCGGTGAAGAGCGCTGCGCAGCCGTGCTGGCGTACATCCGCGCGCACTTCGGCGCAGGCGTCACGGTGGTCAGCGAGGATGCGGCAGTGAGCCTCGAAGACGCTGGCGTCGACGCGCCTTGAGGCATTCATTCACGGCACTTGCTCCTCGAGGAACACGCGCATGCGTGCGAGCTCCTTGGGCGACACGGCGCTCGTCATCCACTCCAAAAGCGCCTTGGCCTCTTCGAACACACGCCGTGTCTCGACCTCGTATACGCGGGCCACACGCGAGGCCTGCATCATTCGGATGGCTGAGCTGCCTGCGAGAAACGCCTCGCGCGCTGCCTTGGGGATCTCGAGCATCCGAACGCGCTCTGCTTGCTCCCGCGAGAGGACGCGCATCGCGCGGGCATCGATCACCACGCGGGCCTCGCCGGCGAGTGCTGCCACCGCGACGTTGATCTGCTCAAGGAGCCCCTCGTCGACCTCGCGCGGCCGAACGAGCACGAGGCGTTCGTACTGACTCACAAGCTTGGTGAATGTCATCCGCAACCTCCTTCCGCGGCTAGGGCACTTATCTTTTGGTTTGATCGCGGCTTACGTCCTCAGTCGCTCCCTGCGACGTGGCTCTGCCACGCCTCAGTCGCTCCTTCCGGGCGCGCTCGCGCTGAAACCAAAATCTTGCGTGCCGA
>JBILQT010000315.1:0-7812 GCA_044373065.1 Sandaracinaceae bacterium | reverse complement strand
GGCGTCTTCACCACGGAGCACTTCAGTTGCTTTGTGCATGGACGAGGCGGCGCAACGCAGGAGCGCGGCACGCGTGCGCTTGGCCTCGCGCTTGAGCAGCGTCTCGCGGAGGGCGTTGTCGCGCCCTCGCTCGCGTCCTTTGATGAGCGTGCGTCGCATGCTTCGGCGTGTCTGCACGTCGACTTCGTTCCGGTCCACGTGTGAGTGAGCCGACCGGTGTGCGCGCGTCGCATGCCTTGATGTCGCTGACTTCAACATGCTCCAACGCCTGCGTTTTCTGCGGGCTGGCGGAGCACGCGGATCTGCAAGCAAATCAAGCGTTTCCGATCGACACGCTGGGGGCGCTCCTCGCGCAGGGCGCGCTTGCCATCACCTTCACGGGCGGCGAGCCAACGCTTGTTCCGGATGCTCTGAAAGAGGCCGTTGGCGCCGCGCGTGCGGCAGGTTTTCGAAGCATCGGGGTGCAGACGAACGGTCACGCATTCGCGGCACTTGCTGCGCCTCTGGCCTCGCTCGGTCTGACGGATGTGCATCTCTCCGTGCATGGCCCGAATGCAACGGCGCACGACTATCACACGGGCAAGGAGGGCAGCTTTGAAGCGCTTTGGAACGCCGCGGGGGCGGCGCATCGTGCGGGCCTGAAGGTTGTCGCAACGACGGTCCTGACGCGCTCCAACTACCGTGTGCTCTCGGAGATGGCGACCCTCTTGCGCGCGCGAGGTGTCTCCGCATGGCAGCTCTCGGTGCCGCATGCGCGGGGGCGTGCGCAGGCACATTTTGATCGTGTCTATCCGCGCCTCGGCATGGCGATTCCCTTCGCGCTTCATGCACTCGAGACTGCGCGGCGCGTGCAGCTGCCAGCCTTTGTCTCCGGTGCGCCGCTCTGTCTTCTGGGCCCCCTCGCAACGCGATCGATCGCCTCCACGCCACGCTCTTTTCACACGCGCTGTGATGGATGTGCGGCACGCGCAGCCTGTCCCGGCGTGGATGCGCTCTACCTTGCGCGCTTCGATGGCGACGAGTTGCGTCCGCGTGAAGCACCCGCCTCCACGGCCGACGCAGAGCCGCATGCATCACGCTTTGCGGGGCCTGGCGCACTTGCACCGTTGGTGGAGCAGGTGATGCATGAGCCGACACAGAAGGCGCGTGTTTCGCTCCCTGTCGTCGGTCGCACGCAGCGTGCGCAGAATGAAGTCTCGACGCGGGATGCGAAGACAGGTGAGCGCTTGCGCGAGATTCTTCCGGCGCTCTTTGAGAAGCGCGATGAGGACGAAACCTGATGGCGAATATCGGCTACCTCCAAGTCGTGCGCGGCTGCAATCAGTACTGCCGCTTCTGCTCGAACCCCGCGAGCGGCTACATGCTCGACCTCGAAACGGCCTTGCGCGCAGTCGATGATTTCGCGGCACGCGGCTACTTCGGGATCATCCTCACAGGCGGCGAGCCCTCCCTCTCCGAGCTCATTCCCGACATCACGCGTCACGCGGTCCGCGCGGGGCTTCACGTCCGCATGATCACCAACGGCTCGCGCCTCGCAAAGCCTGGCCTTGCGGAGGCCTACTACGAGGCAGGCCTTCGTCACTTTCACGTCAGCATTCACTCCTGCGACGAGGCGCTCGAAGACTTCCTCACTGGCGTCAAAGGCAGTCATTTGCAGGCGATGCAAGCACTTGAGAACCTCGGCAAGGTGGGCGCGACAGTGAACATCAACACGGTGATCAACCGCTTCAATGCCGATCACCTCGACCGCAACGTGCGCGCGTTCACGCAGCGCTTCCCCTTCTTGCGCCACTTCGTCTGGAACAACCTCGACCCCTCGATGGGCCGTGCCGAGACCAACCGCGACACCGCGCATCGCCTTGCAGACTTTGAGCTTTCGCTCGCACGCGCGATGCGCTTTCTCCACAGCACAGGACGCACCTTCCGCGTCGAGCGCGTGCCGCTTTGCTACATGACGGAGTTCGCCGAGTGCTCGACCGAGACGCGCAAGATCATCAAAGGCGAAGAGCGCATGGTGCATTTCCTCGATGAGAAGGGCACCGTGCGGCAGACGGACTTTCGTCATCCGAAGGCTGCGGATTGCCGCTCCTGCACGCTGAATTCCATCTGCGGCGGGCTCTTCGAGTTGGGCGATCACTATGACCTTGGCGAGCTTCACCCCGTCTTTGTGGATCCGGCGCCGATCATCCAGAAAGTCCAAGCCGACCCGGACGCCTGAAGGAATCTGAAGAGCGCTTAGGCCCAATCCAGTGCCGGGCAGATGAAGCGCGTCTCCCTTGGGAAGTGCAGCCCGAACTCCTCCGCGAGGACATCCAGAAGCTCACTCGGTGAAGCCAGAACGCGCGTCTCGGCAGAGCCTTCTTCGCGCCGCGTGAATGCGCGATTCAGCAGCGTGAGCCTTCCCTGCGGCGTTGCGCGGGCGACGAGCAAGCGCTCCTTGAAGCGCGATGCGGGGTGTGTGCTCGTGTACCAATTCGCGATCACGCGGTCGATCTCTGGCATCGCTTCGAGGGTGAACTCGCAGACGTCGTTCCAGCGATCCGCAAAGAACGCTTGATGGAAAATGAGCCCGCCTTCACGCACTGTTTCCACGCCACGACCTTCGCGAGCCAAGCGACGAGGCTCGTGCGGCGTGGCTTGCTCGACGTCGTAAACGAGACGCAGCGCGCTGGTCGGTGAGAGCCCTCCGACGCCGGCATCCACTAGCAACGATTCTCCATCGAGCTCGACGCGCAGAAAGACGTGCGTGCGTGGCGGCGTGAAGTCGCGCGGTCGGTCGACGCGAACGCGTCCGCTGATGGGCTGCACTTCAAATCCGAGCGCGCGGAGCACGTACATGAGGTGCGTGTTCTGCTCGAAGCAGTAGCCGCCGCGGCGTGCGTGAACGAGCTTTGCCTCGACGCGTGCCGGGTCGAGGTCGATCCCTTGTCCAAGGAGCACATCCAGGTTCTCAAAGGGGATGTGCTGCACGTGATGAAAGGCAATGGCGTGCAGCGTGGGCAACGTCGGTGTGCGCGCACCCGTGTAGCGAATGCGCGCGAAGTAGGCGTCGAGATCGGGCTGAAAGGCCATGACCACCTCTGGGACAATCAGGTCAAAAGTGGGTGGATTGTCCCACTTCGCAGTGGGCTCAGATCGAGCGCCTTGGAGGCACCGCGGCGGTTGCGACAAGGATGCCGGCCGCGAGCGCCATGGCCACCAGGAGCATGCGAAACGCGGTGCTGATCGCCTCGATGACTTCGCCGTCGAGGAGCGAGTTCACCGAGAGAAAGCCGATGCTTCCGGGCACGAGTGTGAGGATGCCGGGCGTGAGGATGAGGGCCAGCGGGCGATCGAAGAATCGTGAGAAGGCGTGTGCGGCTGTTGCCACGATGAGCGCCGCGACGAAGGCTCCAAGCTCTGCACCGAGAAGCCATCCGCCGAGGCGCGAACCTCCAAGCGCGACGGCCGTGGCGAAGAGCACCCAGACGCGATCTTCTGCACGTGCCTTGAGTAGCGAGGAGAAGCCAATCGCTGCTGCAAAAGGTGCCGCCAGCTGCACCCACCACGGAAGCTCTGGCGCTGCGGCGATACGCGGTACGCGCGGCAAGAGCTCGGCGATGTGACGACCGAACGCGATGCCAAAACCGAGCTGCAAGAAGGTGACGACAGCGCCCATCAGACGCGAGGTGCCCGAGACCAGATGCGCAGTCGCGAGCTCCACCATCGCGGTCGTCAAGGTCAGCCCGGGTAGGAGCACCATGATCGGCGCAAGCAGCAACACGGAGGGGCGCACAGCAAAGCCTTGAACGGCGATCATCGTTGCAGCGAAGGAGACAACGAAGGCCGCGATGGAGGGGAGCAGCCGCGCGAGAGAGGGCGACTTCTGCGCGCCGGCCTCGAGCAGACCCACGAGGAGGCCCAAGAGCGCCGCGAAGGGGATGTCGAGACCACCGCCACCGAGGAGCACGGCGGCTGTCGCGGAGACCAGGCCGTAGGCGAGTGAGCGGCCGTGTCGACCAAGCTGCGAGGGCCGCGCGAGGATGGTCTCTAGGCGTTTGGCCGCATCCCCTGACGTGAGCTCTTTGCGCTCAACGCGACCGACCAATTCGTAGAGCGCGGAGAGGCGCTCCAGGTCTGTTCCGCCCGGGTTCACACGCACCACGCGGGTGCGCGCTTCTGCATCGTTTTGCAGCGTGATGATCAGTGCCGTCGGTGTGCAGAAGACATCGATGTCGAAGCCCAGCGCATCGGCCAAGCGCTCGAGTGCGTCTTCCACGCGGAAGGCTGGCATCCCATAGGAGAGAAGGCCGCGCGCGAGATGAATCGTGAGGCGCAAGGATGGGTCGAGGCCATCGGCAGCATGGTCTTCATCCGCTTCGGCACGCACGACTTCATCGAGCGTTGTCGTTGCACCCGTACGTCGACTCCGCCGCTTGCCGGCCATCACACGCGCTGCTTGGAGGAACCAGAGATCCATCGCGCGCAGTTCATACTTCGAAAAGCGAAAGCGGGACGGCGTGGGACCATCCCGCTTTCGACTTTGATGATGTGCCGCTTACGCGCGCATCGTTTGTTGGCTCACTGACCTGCGTTGCCGCGCGTGAAGATCTGCGAGACGTACTGACCTGAGCCGCTGGTTGCACGCACCGTCAGCGTGAAGCTCGCATTCGCATCGGCGCAGTGACGCAGCGCGAGGAAGGCGCCGACGGTCGTCGTGTCGGTCGCAACCTGTTGGCCGTTGAGCGAGAGCGTCGCGTCGAGATCGCGGATGCCTGCGCCGCCTGCGACCATGATCGAGTAGCACTGGCCGCCCGTGAGCTGAATCTGCTGCGTGCTCTCCTGGCCCTCGCGACGAATGCGCGTCTGCTGCGGCGCATAGTTCGCGTCGAACTGGAAGCCCTCCGCTTCGAGCAAGCCCGTCATCTCCGAGAAGCGCACATAGGTGAGGCCCTCGAGGCCGAAGGGTCCGCGTGTGCCGCGTGGCCAGCGATACTCACCGAGCGCGAAGCTGCCCGAGCCGTTCTGCGCGAGCACGCGGACCGTGTAGTTGCCTGCGCTCGTCGTACAGGCGCGCACTGTCGGACGTGAGCCCGAGTCGTCGTGGTCCACCTCGCGCCCTGCCGTATCGAGCAAGGTCATGCGAAGGGAGCGAAGACCGCCATCGCCAACGGCCAAGAACGCGTAGCACTTATCGTCCTCCAGCGTGACTTGGTAATCCTGGGCGCCGTTCGCTACGAGCTGACCGCGCTGCATCGCTTGAAGCGTCTCGTAGCCACGCGCGCGCATGTCGGAATCAAGCAGCGCGAAGTTCTCCTCCACACCGCCACCCGAGGGCTCGGTGAGGACGGGCTCTGGCGTTGCGACGGGCGGCTGTGTGCCAGCTGCCGAGGGCGCCGCCGCTTGTGCGTAGGCCACCGTGAAGACTGGGCCTGCACCGCTCGGCAAGCGCACCTGGAGGCGATACTGCGAGTTCTCCGTCGCGCAGTAACGAACAAGCGCGTCTTGTCCGTTGCTTTCGTCGGTCTGAAGCGCGGCACCGCTGCCATCGAAGAGCTGCACGTCCGTGTCGGTGGCGCCTGTGCCGCCCAGCGAGGCAAATGCGTAACACTGACCCTGCTGGAGCGAGAGCTGGAATGCGCGCTCTTGGTGCTCGGTAAAGACGACGCCGCTTGGCTCGCCAACACGTGTGTAGCGCTCGCTCGCAAGCGTCTGATCGAGCACGGCAAGACGGCTCTGCGTGGCGGGATCGAGCTGCGCGGACTGCACCGTTGCGGCGCCTCCAAAGAACGCAGCGAGGCTCACCGGATGACGCCCTGGCGCTTCGTAAGGTGCGAAGAAGAACTCGCCTTCGCCCGCAGCAAGCTGCACACGCACGGTGAAGCGACCTCCACGGGCTGCACAGAACGCCGACCACGGATGCGCATCCGGGAGAACGTTGTGGCTCGCGTCGCGTCCGAGTGGATCGAGCACGAACATGTCGACGTTCGTGCCGGGCGCACCGATGACCGTGAGCGCGTAGCAATAGTTGCGACGCACATCGATCGGGAAGGCCACGATCGGCTGCGACGCACTCAGCACGCCATGCGTCGCGCTCTCACCCACAGGCTGGTAGCCCGCTTGCCGCATCATCGCGTCATACTGATCGAGCTGCTCGGCCGGGGTGCCGTGCGCGACGACGCCCGTCGCAACGTTGGTCCCCTCCGTCTGTCGACCTTGCCCATCCGACCCTGACGTCGCGTCGGTGCGCGAGATGTAGCGCGACCGTCGGGGGCAACCGAGGCCGAGGGTGGAGAGCAAAGCAAGGGAAGCGAGAAAGACGAGCCTTCGGTTCATACGCATGTCCTGTTGAGAGCCGCATCGAAGCATGGACGGAACGCCGCGGGCAAATCGCTGGTCGCAGAATCGTCGAACACTCGGACGCGCCGCCCTGCAAAAAGCTTCTTTCGAAGAAGCAGACTTTCTTCGTCACACCCCATCGCGCCGCGCGTTTCCTTTCAAGGAGACCGCATGAAACACGCAATCGTTGCCCTCGTCGCACTCACCTTGCTCGCCGGCTGCCAGGCCGATGGCGCCTCCCTCGAGGGCGAGCTCCTCGTCACCGAAGCTGGCCTCGCCTCGCCTGTTTCAGCTGGCACCGCCTGTCACTTTCGACTTCGTCCCGCATGGCGCTCGGGCGTGAACTGCCAGCTCTTGGTCACCTGCCCCGAGCCCGATCACGATCTCTTCGGAGGAAGGCGCGTCGGCGGCTATGCCGTCTGTGAAACCGAGAACCACGCGTTCCTTCGCGCGGACGATGGCGATGTGCTCGATGGCGACCCGGCGATCGCGCTCGACCTTCCGAGTGAGCGCCTGACCTGGCGTGGATCGCGCGAGGGTGAATCCGCAACGCTTCGCATTCTCTCGATGCATGAGGCCGAGTGGCCGCTTGAGTGAGGCGATCGCGCGCCAACAAAGAGTTGAAGGTGAAAAACCTTGCGCGCTGGAAATGCCCAGGTCACTCTCCCGCCCCTTCCGGATCGTTTGCGACACATGCGGTTCAGGAGGAGCGAGCAACCCAGCCATCAAATGAAGGCAGTGGCGGCCCGCGCTGCACGTCTCACGAGCTAGTGAAACGAGCCGCAGGCGAGGCGAGAGAGAAGGAACGGCCATGTACGCAGTGATCAAGACAGGCGGAAAACAATACCGCGTCCAGCAAGGCGACCGACTTCGTGTCGAGAAGCTTGCAGGCGACGTGGGCGGCAGCGTGACCCTCGATGAGGTGCTCATGATCGGCGGCGAGAAGGTCGTCGTTGGTACGCCGCAGGTAAAGGGCGCGAAAGTGACGGCCGAGATCGTGGCGCAAGACCGCGACAAGAAGGTCATCATCTTCAAGTTCCGACGACGTAAGAACTACCGCCGCAAGCGCGGTCATCGTCAGCCCTTCACGGAGCTGAAGATCACGGGAATCTCGGCCTGAGGCCGTCTACGGAGGAACGAAATGGCACATAAAAAAGGTCAGGGCTCTTCACGTAACGGTCGTGATTCGAACTGCCAGTACCGCGGCGTGAAGATCTACGGCGGCCAAGAAGTGCGCGCCGGGAACATCATCGTTCGCCAGGTTGGCTCAAGCTTCCACAGCGGCGAGAACGTCGGCCGTGGCAGCGACTTCACGCTCTTTGCACTCATCGACGGCGTCGTCCGTTTCGAGCGCTGGGGCAAGGATCGCAAGCGCATCGCGGTTTACCCCAAGGGTGACGCGCGCTTGGCTCCTGCGTTCGTCGCAGCTGCAGAGTGAACTGATCCTTCGGGATTCAGCTTGAAAGGCTCCACTTCGGTGGGGCCTTTTTCGTT
>JBILQT010000054.1:0-31868 GCA_044373065.1 Sandaracinaceae bacterium | reverse complement strand
CGAGGCGGATGTCGCCTCGAACGGCGCCGAGGCTGTGAGGGCGCTGGAGAAGCACCCCTACGAGATCATCCTCATGGATGTGCAGATGCCTGAGGTCGATGGCCTTGAGGCCACGCGTCGCATCCGTGCGGCGGGCAACACCAAGACAGCGATCATCGCGGTCACGGCCAATGTGCTGCGTGGAGAGCGCGAGCGCTGCGCGACTGCAGGAATGAGCGACTACCTCTCCAAGCCCATTCAAGTCGATGCACTGCGCGATGCCTTGCTCCGTGCAGAGACAGGGCTCGATGAGGCGCTTGCAGCCCGCGAGAGCGAGCCCACCGCCGAGGTCATCGATACGTTGCTCAACGAGGAGCGCATCGCCGAGCTCGCGACGTACCCAGGCCTCCTTGAGGAACTCACGCTCGACCTGCGCAGAGAGGGCGAACGCTTGCTCGGCTTGATGCGTGCAGCCTCCAGCGCAGGCGATGCCCCAGCACTGAAGAGCCATGCGCATGCACTCAAGGGCATGTGTGTTTCCGTCGGCGCGGGCCGTGCGCATCGGCTCCTGGCGCGAGGCGAGCAGAGCGGGATCGATCTCGATCAGGTGGAGCTTGTTGTGCGTGCCTCGATGGATGAACTCGCAACGCGCGCAAGCACGCCGAGCGAGGCATGAGAGGCGTTCCTGCTCGCCTGTGCAGTTGAGCCTGGATAGAGTCGCCCGGTGACCGACAACGACTTCGAACTCAAGCGCCCTCTTCCTCCGTGGACGAAAGACCGAGGCCTGGCGAGCGTGCTCGAGGCCTGGTCGGAGGCGCGCGGTGCCTCGGTCGTGATGCACGAGGTCATCCCGGGTCGCGACGGCGCGTATGCAGACTTCCCCGAGACGCTTCACCCGGCCGTACAAGCCGCGATGCGCGGGCGTGAGGTGACGAATCTCTACGCGCATCAAGCCGAGGCTTTTGTGCGTGCGAAGGACGGCGAGCACATCGTCGTCGCGACGCCAACCGCCTCGGGCAAGAGCCTTTGTTACAACCTGCCCGTGCTCGATGCGCTCGCCCGTGAGCCGGATGCACGCGCGCTCTATCTCTTCCCGACGAAGGCCCTCTCACGCGATCAAGAAGTGGCCCTGCGCGCGTTGATGAAGGAGACCGGGCTCAGCCACGCGGCGATCACCTACGACGGCGATACGCCCGGCGATGCAAGGCGCGCAGCCCGTGAGCGAAGCGGTGTGCTTCTCACGAACCCCGACATGCTCCACGCGGGCATCCTCCCGCATCACGCGAACTGGGCGCGCTTCTTCGCGAACCTGCGCTTTGTGATCATCGACGAGCTGCACAGCTACCGCGGCGTCTTCGGCTCGCACCTCGCGAACGTCGTGCGGAGGCTCAAGCGCATCGCGAAGTTTCATGGTGCCAAGCCCACCTTCATCTTCGCCTCGGCCACGATCGGAAACCCACGTGAGCACGCGATGAAGATGGTTGGCGAGAGCGTCTCCCTCATCGGCCAGAGCGGCGCGCCCACGGGTGACAAGCACATCGTCGTGGTGAACCCGCCGGTGGTGAATGCCGAGCTTGGGATGCGCGCGAGCTACACCAAGACGGCCGTCTCCTTCGCATGTGACCTCGTGCGCGCCGAGGTGCCGACGCTCGTCTTTGGCCAAGCACGCAACCAGGTGGAGGTGATGCTCAAATACCTTCGCGACCGCCTGAAGGCCGACAAGATCGACCCCGAGTCGATCCAGGGCTACCGCGCGGGCTACTTGCCTGAGACGCGCAGGCGCATCGAGGAAGGCTTGCGCGCGGGGACGATTCGCTGCGTCGTGGCAACGAACGCGCTTGAGCTCGGCATCGACATCGGCTCGCTCTCGGCCGTCGTATGCGCGGGCTACCCAGGCACGATTGCCGCGCTCTGGCAGCGCTTTGGACGCGCCGGCCGAAGGAAGGAGCCCTCGCTCGCCTTGCTCGTCGCCTCCTCGATGCCGCTCGACCAATACGTGGCGACGCATTCCTCGCTCGTGACGGGCGCGCCTGTGGAGCATGCGCGGATCGATCCGGATAATATTGAAATATTGGTGCAGCACCTGAAGTGCGCGGCCTTCGAGCTGCCCTTCGAGGACGACGAGGCCTTCGGCGATGTGCCCGCACAGGCGACCAAAGACGGGCTCGATTACCTCGCGCAGCACGGCATCTTGCATGCGGCCGCCAGTGCCGATGGGCGCACGCGCTACCACTGGTCGACCGATGCGTACCCGGCCTCGCATGTCTCCTTGCGCAGCGTGAGCTGGGACAACTTCGTCGTCATCGATCTCGACACGAACAAGACCATCGCCGAGATGGATTGGCGCTCGACGCACACGATGCTGCACGTGCAGGCCATCTACCAACACGAGGGCGAGCAGTACCAAGTGGAGAAGCTCGATTTCGACAACCACAAGGCCTACGTGCGGCACGTCGACCCGGACTACTACACGACCGCGATGACCTACACGCGCATCGCCGTGACGCAGGAGGACGACGGCGCGTTTGTGCAGATGAGCTCGCATGGCGATGGCGTCGCGGCGGGCATCGGCGAGGTGAGCGTTGTGGAGAAGGTGATCGGCTACAAGAAGATCAAGTTCCACACGCACGAGAACGTGGGCTACGGCGATGTGCACCTGCCCGAGATGCAGATGCACACGAGTGCGCTCTGGATCACCTTCTCCGAGGACACCGTGCGCTCGATGGGCGCGACACCACGCGCAGTGGTGGTCGATGCGATTCGCGGCATCGGACACGCGATGCACACCATCGCCGCGATGGGCTTGATGTGTGACCCGCGCGACCTCGGCGAGACGCTTGGTGAGCGCGTAGGCGAGGGCGAGCTTCCGCAGAAGGGCAACAACGCGGACGGCGCGGGTTTTGATCCCACCATATTTCTATATGACCATGTTCCCGGCGGCATCGGCCTCGCCACACGCCTCTTCGAAGATCGCGAGACGATCCTCCGCCGCACGCGTGAGCTGATCGAATCCTGCGCGTGTGATCGAGGTTGCCCCGCGTGCATTGGCGCGGGTGAGTCGATGGTGCCGCAGCCCACAACCAAGCCCACGGATCTGACGACGCTGCATGCGCAGCTTGAGGCGCAGCGCGTGGCCGCAGCGTTCAATCTCAAGAAGGTCGCGACCGATCTCTTTGACCGCATCGGTGTGTTGCGCCTTCAATAGTGTGATGACTTCTGCGGAGGCTCCGGCCTGGGTTCGCGCGCTCGCTGAGCGAAAGCGAAAACGACTCCCCAAACCGACGTTCGCGGATGTGTGGACAGGCCTTCTGTTCACGAGCTTCTTTCAAGGCGCGATGCGCTGGGATGAGTCGAATGCAGTGCTCACACCGCGGGCGCAACACGCCGGCCAAGCGCTGCGCAAGCGGGTCGAGAGCGGCAAGCCCAGCAAGCCCTTTCACGAAGACCTCGAAGGCGCCTCGTTCACGCTCCTGCGTTCGCTCATCAAGGGCGGAAAGGCGCGAGGGATGTGGAGTGCAGAGCGCATTGGGATGGTGCTCGCGCTCTGGGCCCACGAGGCGTCTCCAGCGGCTGCGGTGCGCTGCTTGGCAACGGCGCTCAGCGTGCAGTTCTGGACGGGCGATGCGCAGACGTCACCGCGTCCCTTTGGGCTTCTCTTCGATCCAACGCAGCGGGCGCTCACGGAGGAGGAGTGCACTGCATTGCGCGAGTTCGCGCATGCCTTCGTGGGTGATGCCGAGCTCACCGAGGCGCTGCGTCTGCTCCCGCCATCGGCCCTTCGTGCAGAGCTGCTCTGCGATGGCAGAGAGGCCAATCGCTGGGTGCAGTCGAGCAAGCCCGAAGAGGTGCTTGGGCTCGCCTCGATTGTCGATGACGTTGCGCTTGCGCAAGGCTTGGTGCCGCATCTGATTGCGGCAGAGGACAGTGAAGAACTCTTGCGCCTGGTGCTGCGCTGGGGCGATGCCGTTCGCGATGCTGTGCTCGTCCGCGCGCTGGCGACCTGGAAGGGCGAATGTGCTGCGGCGAACCTCGCGTGCTTTCCCTCGGACAAAGCGGCTTCACTGCTCGTGGAGAGCCTCTCGATCAAGACGCAACGCAAAGCAGCAGGCGAAGCCCTCGCCTCGATGCCGACGCATGCAGTGCAAGCGTTGAAGAAAGGTCTCTCGGTGCGCTCCAAGCACGCGGCCATCTTGGAGGCCCTGCTTGCGCATCTGGAGGCGCTTGAAGCACCAAAGGGCCTGGCGAACGAGGCGCGCTTCGAGGCGCTTCCGGAGGTCTTGAGAGAACCTCCGTGGACGAACGTGGCCATGCATGCGCTGCAAGCACGTGTGCTCTCGCAGGTCTTTGCGGGAGCGAGCGCAGCCGAGCGTGCGACGGCCAAATCCCGTATCGCCCAGCATCGCGTGCAGCCCGAGGATGCCAACCTCGCGCGCTTCCTCCACATCGGCGACATCGAAATCGCACCGTTTGTGGCCGATTGGTTCGCACGCGCCTCGATGCGACACGACGCGCTTCTTTGGGCCTCGCGCTTTCCCGAGCATGCAGCCGAGGCCCTTGTGGTCGAGACGATGCGAGGCGATGCGCAAGCGCGGGCACTGCTCACGGCGATGTGGTCGCGGCCTGCGCGGAAGCTGATCGCGCGTGTGGCAAAGCATCACGGCGTGGGTGAGGCGCTTCGTGAGGCGCTTGAGAAGCCGCCCCTTCCGAAGGCCCTCCCGAGCGGCCTTGAGTTGCTCCCGCGCGTTGCATTGGCGCATGGCGATGTTCTCTCAGCCGATGCGCAGTCTGTGCTCTTGCAGTTGCTGAGCGTGCTCGCACTGGAAGGAGAACACGCGGTCGCGGAGGCGCTGAAGCAAGCCTGCGCGCGGCGCTCGCTCGATGCGCTCTGCATCGCACTCATCAGGCGTTGGGTGTCTGGCGGCATGCTCGTCAGCGAGCGCTGGATGCTCCACGCAACGGCGTTTGTCGGAGGCGACGAGGCGGTGCGCTTCCTTCACGAACAAGCGCTGAAGTGGGGCGCTGACGGCTCGGAGCGGGGCGCGCGCATCGGCCTTCTTGTGGTCGCGATGCAAGGCGCGGACATCGCGCTTTCTCTCCTCAGTGCCCTCGTCGAAAACCGGAAGAAGCAGTGGCTCAAGGATGAGGCGAGCCTTCTTTTGCAGGAGGTGGCCGATGCCCGCGCACTCACACGCGAGGCGCTGGAAGATGAGCGCCGCATCGACCCCAATACGCTCACTGCGGCCGAGCGCGCCCGTGCGCTCAGCGATGCGACCGAGCACATGCGGCGCATGATGTTCGAGGAGAGACGCATCCCGCTCTCGCGCTTCCAAGCCCACTTCGTGAGCGACGTGCTTCGCGGGCCGCTGGTACGCGGGATCATCTGGGGAAGCTTCGAGGACGGTCGCCTTCAAGCAACGTTTCGTGTCGCGGAGGACGGAACCTTTGCGTCGATCGATGACGCCGCGTTTGCACCTCCCGAGTCTGCCCATGTGGGCCCAGTGCATGTGCTTCACCTCGCGGAGGCCGAGCGTGCGATCTGGCGTGCGCGCTTTGGCGACTACCAGATCATCACAGCGATGGGGCAGCTCACTGAGCGCAACGCACACTCGCTCGCGGAGGTCTGTGCTCGCGTCGAGGGAAAGACCGCGGGTACCCAAGCGCTCTTTGCCCTCCGAGGCCGCGGTTGGCGTGCGCATGCCTCGGGCGCAGGCGTGGAGTTTCTTGAGCGCATTGTAGGAGATGCGCGCTTTGTGCTCGGTGCACGTCCTCCGCTGACGCAGAAGGATGCGCAGCACGAGCTCGTGCTCTCGTGTGTGGGTGAGGCATCACCTGGCGCGGTGCAGCTCGATTTGATCCTCGTGGACATCGAGAGGCTGCTCGGCGATACGCCGTGATTGCCATGCAAGCACGCCTGTCTGCTTGAACGTTTCGCCTGCGCGCCCGTACAGTCCGCTTCCCACGTGGCACTCGACTTCAAACGCAAGCTCGAAAGGCTCGGCGCACCTTCTCCAGGAGGCGCCTCGCAGACGCACGCGCAGGCGCCCGAGCACGTCGCCGAGGCTGCGCCCACGACAGCGAGTGAGGTGCTCTCGGAGGTTGATCGCGAGCGCAAAGAGCGCGTCGCGATGCTGCGTGCACTCATCGCCAAGAAGCAGGCGGAGACCTCCGCACGCGTCGCCAAGCAGCGCGCGCCAGAGCCGCTTCCCGGCGAGCTTGTGCAGACGGAAGACGGGCCACTTCACCGCGTCGCGCGTTACCTTGAGCCGGGGCATCACCATGGCCGCACGCCGATTGTGAAGTCGCTTCAGGTCTCCGCGAGATCGCTCGCGGCACTCGCCCTCGATGCCTCGCTCTCGGAGATCGACCCGCGCAAATTTCTCTTTCTCGACACCGAGACGACAGGCCTCTCGGGGGGCACGGGCACGCTCCCCTTCCTCATCGGTATGGCGTGGTTCGAAGACGAGTCGCTCTGCCTTGAGCAGCTCCTTCTGCGCAAGCCGGGCGAAGAGAAGCCGATGCTGAAGCGCGTCGCTGAGCGCATGCGGGAGGCCTCGGCGATCGTCACCTACAACGGAAAGAGCTTCGACTGGCCGCTCGTGCGCACACGCGCCGTGATGAACCGCGTGCCCCTTCCGCCACCCGTCGCGCATCTCGATTTGCTGCATGCCGCAAGGCGTGTGTTTGGCCCGCGTCTCAAGGCCGTGAAGCTCACGCAGATGGAAGCGAATGTGCTTGGCTTGCGTCGTGAGCACGACATCGATGGCGCCGAGATTCCGCCGCTCTTCTGGGATTTTGTGCGCGGTGCGGATGGCTCCACGCTGACCCCGGTGATCGAGCACAACGCGAACGATCTTGTCGCGCTTGCCGCGCTTGTCGTCGCGCTTGCCGAGCGCTGGGATGGCGCGCTCCCGCATCACGCACCGGAGGATCAGCTCGCGGTGGCGAAGGTTGCATTTCGAGTTGGGGATCATCCCCGGGCGCTTGAACGCGCGCGCTCGGCCGCCGATGCCGGAGGCGATGCGAAGACGACTGCTGCAGCGCTCGTGCTGGGCGCGAAAGTCGCGCGCAAGACCTCCGACCTTCATCTCGAGGAGGCGATGCTTCACGAGGCGCTCGCGCACGCTGCGGGAGAAGAGCGCGAGCATGTGCACCTCTCGCTCTGCAAGCTCTACGAGCACAAGCACCAAGACTTCGAGAAGGCACTTCATCACCTTCATCAGGCGGGCGATGCGGAGGTGGATGAGGCGCGCTCAAAGCGCCGCACAAGGCTCGAAGCGAAGCGGGCGCGCGCTTCGTCGTGAGGCGTCTCCGAGGCTATCGTTCGGGGCATGACGACGACCTACCAAGACGTGCTTGCGGTGCCGGATGATCTCGATGTGCGACGGGCTTGGTCCGCAGAAGGGACAACGCGTGAGCAACGTTTGATGCGCTATCAACTCGCCCGGCATGATCACCCCGACGCCTGGTCGCTCGTGGATGCGGAGGCGGAAGCCGAACTCGCTTATGCACTTGCGGATGAGACGCCCTTTGCGGACATCCCAGGGGCCAGGGTGAAAGAGTACCGCGATGGTGTTCCGTACCGGGTGCAGCTCGCGTATCGGGGCGGCGTCAGGGCGGGCGCGGACACCTTCGTCTCGCCGCATTGGAACACCTTGAAGGAGCTTGAGCTCGGTTTGAGCTTGGATGCGGATGCTTGGCGTTCGCCGCGGCTTGCACAGTTTCGATCGATGCGACTTGTCGGCGCGGACCTTCCCTTCTTGGTCGGGGGCCTGGAGGCGAGTGGGCATCTTGAGAGCGGGCTGCTCGCCAAGCTGGATGTCTTCGGGTTTGAAGGCGAGGCCGTATGGCCCGCGCTCTTGCGCCTGCCACGTTTGGTTGAGCTTCACACCGCGCACACGCAGCCAGTTACACCACCGCCGGGCGCCTTCTCGAGGTTGCAGACGCTCGGAGGCGACATGCGCTCGAATGCGGCCCTGTGGACAAACGAACTCTCGGTCACGCGCCTTGTATGGGGTGACGCGCAATGGCGCTTCGAGGCCCAGCGTGAGCCGGGCGCGAAGGTGCATCACCTCACGCTCACACCACACGGTGGCGCGGCTTCAGCGCTCTTCAACGGTCGCATCACCTGGAAGGACAAGGCCAATCGCGTGGGTGGCCACGATGATGATCGAGGCGTTGTGCACTTCGGCATCCTTGACGGCCTGCCGGCGAACATTGCGATCATCGAGGTTCCACAGCGCCTTGAGGTGGAGTGGGGGGCGCGGCTGCTCGGCACCACGGATCAGAAAAAGCTCGGGGAACACGTTGGCGCGATCAACGAGAAGCGCGCCACCAAACTCGCACTGCACATCGCTCGGCTTCCGCCCAGGGCCGGCAAGGTCATGTCGAAGAAGGGAGCGAAGTAAGCGCAGCCGGATGCCCTCCTTTTTGATATGAGCCCGACGTGTCTTCCTTGCCCAGATCCGCATGGGACCCTCGTGGCTGGGGGACGGGGCAGCGCGCGAACGCGTTGATCCTGCTGGCCCTCTTTGTCGCAGCGCTCGCCCGATTTGGCACCGCCTCCTGGGGACTGCCCTTCCGCTTCCACATCGACGAGCAGGGGTTCGTGATGTGGGTCGCCGCGCATACCGAGTGGTCCGGAATGCACGGCCACAGCTTCGAGCCGCAGGTCACGACGTACGGCCCGCTGGTCTACGAACTCGCGCTTGCGGTGAAGTGGTTGCTCGGTGGCTTTGACGCGGCGGAAGTCTCAGCGCGTGCGACCGCTGACGGTTGGCTCTACCTGAGTGCCCTTGAAGATCCTTCGCGGACACCGCTCACGATGGTCGAGTGGACCCGCGCGATGCGCATGACCTCCGCATTCGCCGGCGTGATCACCGTGCTCCTCTACACGCGCATCGCACACCGCCTTGGTGGTTCTACGGCCGCCGTGCTTGCGGCTTGGTTCAGTGCACTCGCGCCAGGCCTCGTGCAGGTCTCGCATTTCTACACGCCCGATGGGCTCTTGATGCTCTTCTCGGCGGCGACACTCGACGCTGCGACGATGCTCGCGATCAAGCCGACGTGGCGCGCATCGACGTACGCGGGACTCGCCATCGGCCTTGTGCTCGCAACCAAGCTCACCGGCGCATTCGTCGCGCTCGTCGTGCCCTGGGCGCTCTGGTCGCGTGGCTCTGGTCATCGCTTCCGGCTCGTGTCCGCAGCGTTCTCTGGATGGACGTGGCTCTCCGTCGCAGCCTCGGTGCTTGTCTACATCGCCTTCACGCCGTGGATCCTGCAGCGTGGCCTCGGGTACTTCGGCGGGGGAGGTGGGCCGACCAGCGGAGCCTTCATGCTCGCGACCCTCTACGAGACTGATTTCACCTTTACCGATTGGCGTTTCGCGTATCTCGGCCAGCCGCGCGGCATCACTTTCTTTACCTCGCTCGTGCCCTACGCGGTCGGTGTGCCCGTCACGCTTCTCGGTGCACTCGGGCTCTTCCTCACGCCGCCGCGAACGCGCTCGTTTCTCTGGGTGGCATTGGTCCCCACGACGCTTCTTGTCTCGCGCTGGACCGTCCTGACGATTCGTTACGCGCTGCCCCTGACGCCCGTCTTCATCCTCTCCGCGAGCCTCGTCATCGCGGCCCTCCTGGCACGTTCAGGCTGGGCTTGGAAGCGCGTCTCGCTCCGTCACGTCACGCTGGCCCTCGCGGCCGTTGTGCTGACTGCATCGCTCGCACGTGGCCTTGCATGGACGTGGATGTTCACCGAGCCCGACCCGCGTGCCCAGGCCTCGCGTTGGCTTGCCGAGCACGCTCACGAGGGTGATCTGGTGTTGCTCGAAGGAGACCTCCCGTACACGGCCCCCGTCGGCTCAGCCAATGAGTCACAAGGCGCGCTGCCTTGGTCCATGCCGCACATCCTCACACGTCGCATTCTCTCCGACGGGTTCACGGGCCCGAACGCGCGAAGGCATCTGGAGCGCGATCTTCGAGGTGGTCGCTACCTCGTCATCTCTGAGTGGATCTACCGTCGCGCGCTGCATCCCGCTGCGGCCAGGCAGTATCCGGAGATTCATCACTTCTACCGTGACCTTTTCGCGGGCCAAACGGGCTACGTCGAGGTCGCGCGTTTCCAGCCGCAACCGAGGCTCGGGCCGCTCGTCTGGGACGAGTCGGAGGAGGAGCAACTTGCGGTCTGTTTCGATCATCCGCCCGTCTACATCTTCGAGCGACAGGGCGAGTTTCACCTGCCCACACACTAAAGCGCAGCGATGAATCCAAGCTGGAGTTGGGAGGAACTGCTCGCGGCTGAACTCACGATCTCGCAGGAGACGGCGCGCATTCATGCGCTTGAGGCGCTGCGTTCATTGGCCGTGTTGAACGACGACCACAGCGCATTCGGCGTCCGCCTCACGACGGCCATCACGGCGCGCTTTGCGGATGCGTTTGGCCCGATGAGCGGTGGCTGGTGTTGGGCACGCGACGAGGGCTGGGTTGGAGGTGGTGTTGTCTCTTCATGGTGCTGCCCGCGCCACAGCGTGCCCAAGCGCGAGGCGACCGGCCGCCTCAGCGAGACGCACGCGCTGACCGTCGCGAACGCTGCGACCGCTGGGCTTCTTGAGTGGTTCGCGTTCTTGCGCGTGGCACGTGAGGAGATTGCAGCGCTCCGCATCGATGAAGACGAGCGCACGTTTCTGTTGGGTGTCGCGCGACTCACCGACATGGTGGTTCAAGCGACGGGCTGCGGAGATGCCTGGTACGTCCTCGCAATGCGCGTGGTCGCCTGGTACCTCGAGCGATGCGGGGTGCCGTCTCCAGCGGAGGTCGCGGCGAAGGCGCTTGGCGGGATGTTCGAGAGCTGGGTCGCACCGCCTCCAAGCGCCGTTGAAGAGGCTGCGAGGTTGCTTCTTGAGGAGACCGAGACAGCCAAGCTCGCCGCGAAGCCAACCGCGGATGCGCACGCATTGCACATTGCAGCGGGGCCAGTCTGGTGGTGTGAGCCTGAGGATGTCGCTGTGCGGCTCGCCGCGCTTCCGCCGCTGCCTTCGGGCTTCAATATCCTGAATGCGCACATGAATGCGGTCACTGCGCTCGACGCACCGCGCAGCCCCGAACGTGCGGCCGCGATGCAGCGCGCACTCGTTCACATCGCAGGGCACGCTGCGGGCGAGGGCGCACTTACGCTCGACACCATCGCCGCAGCACACAGTCTTGCGATGGAGAGTCGTATGCCAAGCGCACTGCGAACGACGACCGCCTACGCCAAGGGAGGGCTGGAGCGCTACGGCATGCCAACCAGCGGCACGCTGGACTCGCCCTTCTTCGAGCAGGGGCTTAGCCCGGCGCTCGAATGTGCGCGGCTCTATCTCGATGTCTGCTTCACCCATCCATTTTTGGATGGCAACGCGCGCGCCGCCCGACTCGCTTTGGCCTGGCTCGATGTGCGCCATCGCATCGGATTCTCAGACCTCGTCCCCGCGTTCACAGTGCAGCGTGTTGCAGGCGATGCCGAGACGGGGTGGGGGCTTGCCCGCACGCTACTGAGCGCGGCCGAGGCGGCTCGTCGCGGTTGAACCGTGTATTTTGATACTATATGAATAGTGGATAAACGGTGCCGGGTACACGCGAGAAACGAAAAACGCACCGCCCGGCGGGGCGATGCGTTGTCGTGAAGGCGGACTGAAGTTCAGCGACCTGAGGTCGTCGCGAAACGAAGCGGGAGCTCAAAGCTCATCGGGCCGCCTGGCGGTGGGAAGTGCCACTGCGCAGCCTCTTGATTGATGCACGCCTCGACTGAAGCTGGGACGTTCTCGTTATCAAGTCGGATCCGATGCACGGCGCCTTCCGCATCGAGTGTGACGCGGGCCACGACGCGTGCGCCGCCAAGCTCGGGCTGAAGGCGAAGGGCTTGCTCGTAGCAGTGTTGAAGCGCGCGTTGGCTGCCGCGAACGACAGGCGTGATTTCTTCGGGTGTGAGGAAGCCTTCAATACGCACGCGATGCGGTGCGAGCTCTTCTGGCGTAAGCGAGGCGCCGTCCGCGCCGACAAGGACGTCCGCTTCGTAGAGGCGCCCGTTCGCATCGAATGCCCGCACGTGATGGTTCTCGGCGGTGACGTGCATCGCCAAATTCGGGCCGCCTTCGATCGCGACTCCGTCCACCTCGAAGCGAACGATCGCATCGCGGCTGAGTGTGAGAAGTGGGCCCTCCAGCGAGGCGAGGAAGGTGTCGGGCGCGATCGCAGCAGCACCTGGCGTGCTCCAGGTGCGCGCGCCATCGGGGCTCGCAGTGATCGGCGTCTCATCCACGATCACGCTGCCTTCAGGCCCAGCTGCGATGGAGAGCGCGCCATCGCTCAGCTCAATCGTGCAGCGCGCGGCCTCAATCACGATCCGATGCGAATCGGCGAGCACGACGATGCGCGACTCACCGTGAAAGCTCTCCACGGTGGCGCGTCCGCGTGTGAGGCGAAGAACGTTTGCTTCGGACTCGTTCGTCTCGGGTGCAACAAGCGCGAGCGAGGACGAAGCCGCGAGGGCGAGCATGCCAACAGGCTCAGCGGATTCCGTGGACGGCAAGAGCTGCGCGTGAAGCTGCGAGGCCGTGCCTGTCTCCAGCGTGCCGCCCTGCAGGGCCGCGCCAACCTGAATCTCCGCGCCATCCCGCGAAGCAGAGCCCACACGCAACGCGACCACGCCGCGCATCGGTTCGCGCATGGCTGGAGGTTGTGTGTCGGCGAGCTGAACGGGTGTGGCCGTCGGCGGCGTTGGCGACGTCGCGATCGGATGCGCGGCCTGCGACTGCATCCAAATCAAGCCCGCGGCGGCTGCAGCGAGAAAGCCCGTTGCGCCCGCAATCCACATCGGACGCGAGGCTTTGGCCTTCGTAGCTTTCGCTTGCGCGCGTGCTTCCCGTGCGAGCGAGAGCTCCATCCTGTTCCAATCCACGGCGTCGGGTTTGGAGGCGCGGACTTCCTCGCGGAGCGCGTCGTACGCGCGAATCGATGCGAGCTCGCGTTGGCAGATGTCGCAACTGGCGAGATGTTTTTCGAGATGCAGCGTGCTGCCTTCGGAGAGAAGGCTTGCCGCGTAGGCTTCCAGCGCTGCGGTTTTGGGCGTGTGTGTCACGGTTCGACGTCCCTCTCGCTCGTGGTTTTCACGAGCGATTCCACAATGCTTTGCAGCGCCGGATGGCTTCGCATTGCGGTGTAAAGTTCTTTGCGTGCGTAGAAAAGACGCGTGCGGACGGTGAGCACGGGGATGTCGAGGGACTCGGCGATTTCCTTCGCCGCGACGCCATCGAAGTCATGCATCACGAGCACTTCGCGCTTCTTTTCACTGAGCGTTTCGAGCACGTCATAGAGCGCGCGAATGCGCTTTCGCTGATCGACCTCTTCGCCCGGATCAAGCACGCGCTGATCTTCGCTGGGCGTCTCGGGCACATCGACATCGGCAAAACGCGGACGTGATTTGCGCTTGCGAAGATGCATGCGCGTGACGTTCACCGCGAGCCGATAGAGCCACGTGGAGAAGCGCGAATCGCCGCGGAAGGTGTGCAGCGAACGGTAGACGTGGAGGAAGACATCCTGGACGACGTCTTCGACTTCCGGCGAGGGGCCGAGCATTCGGTAGACCACACGCGAGGCATCATCGCGATGGCGGGCGAAGAGCTGCTTGAAAGCAGATTCGTCCCCTGCGAGGGCACGTTCCACGAGCGCGCGATCCGGATCCATTCGTTGGGCAAGCCTTCGAGCTACGTCGTCTTGTGGACGAACCGACTCAGCCCCTCGAGGAAGGCCCGCGAGCGCTTGCGGGAAGGGCGAACCGAAGATGGCCGACGATAGCATCAACCATACGTTGCAGGCTTATCGAATGGCGTTCAGCGCGTGGGGCGATTCACCAAAGCGATCACGTCTTGGCCGAAGAGCACGACGACAAAAGCGAGAGCGAGAATGAGCATGCGCGGACACTCGTGAATCGCGCGGCGATCGTCCAAAAAGCTGCGCACTTTTGTTCCGGCGCATGGTTGCGAAGCGTTGAGCCATGCATTACCTGGCCCGCGTTTCGACGCGTGTTCGTCGGATCAAGTTCCAAGCTTTCCCTTGCGGAAAGAACTGGCAGGAGCAGCCGTGATCGAGGTCGAACATCTCAGCAAGTCGTATGGCGCGCGCATGGCCGTCAGCGACCTCTCATTCAGCGTGCGGAAGGGCGAAGTCGTCGGCTTCCTCGGCCCCAACGGCGCAGGAAAAAGCACGACGCTTCGCATGCTCACGGGCTTTCTTCCGCCGAGCGCAGGCCGCATTCGCATCGATGGCGTCGACATGTTGAGCCAGTCGGTCGAAGCCAAAAAGCGCATTGGCTACATGCCCGAGGCGTGCCCGCTCTACTTGGAAATGCGCGTCGACGAGTACCTTCGATACCGCGCGGAGTTGAAGGGTGTGCCGCGCAAGAAGATCGTCGAACGCGTCGGAAGCGCACTCGAAATGGCGAGCGTGAAGGAAGTCGCGACGCGCATCATCGGGCAGCTCTCGAAGGGGACACGCCAGCGTGTTGGCGTCGCGGATGCGCTCGTTGCGGACCCGCCGCTGCTCGTCCTCGATGAGCCCACGGCGGGCTTGGACCCGAACCAGATTCGCCAGGTGCGCGATGTCGTGAAGAGCCTGGCTGGGCACAAGACGGTGCTGCTCTCCACGCACATTCTTCCCGAGGTCGAAGCCAGCTGTTCGCGTGTGATCATCATCCATCGCGGCCGTCTCGTCCGTGAAGGCGCGCCCGGTGAAATTCGCGCAGCAAGCTCCGGTGGGACACGCATTGTTTCGGTCACGAGCAAGTCGGATGAGTCCGCGCTCGTTGTCGCACTCCGGTCGATCGAAGGCGTACGCGACGTCATCGTGCGGGACCGCTTCTCGGGAACGCTTCGCGTCGATGTGCACGCGGGTGACGCGGACGATTTGGGCGAGCGCGTCTTTGCCGCCGTGGCCAATGCTGGCTTGCGATTGAGCAGCCTGCGCGACGCAGAAGGCACCTCGTTGGAGGATGTGTTCTCGTCGCTCACCACCACGGATCACGCATCCGTTTCGGCGACGTCGAGCGCGAGCGAGTCGGTCTCAGAACCGGCCGTCGATGCCGCCGCGGAAGAGGCGAAGTCTGACGACTCGGAGGACGCCTCATGAGTGCGATGTTGACGATTGCGAAGCGCGAGATTTTCTCGTTCTTCATGTCGCCCCTGGCCTTCGTCGTGCTGACGGCATGGCTGCTTTGGCAGGGCGCCATCTTCTTCCTCTTCTGCTTCTTCGTCGCAGGTTCGCCGCCGGGCACGGGCTCCGACAGCGACCCGCTTCACATGCTCTTCGGCAACACGACGCTCTTCTTCATCCCGCTGCTCGTCTTCGTGCCCGTGCTGACGATGCGCTTGTTGGCGGAGGAGACGCGCCAAGGGACGCTGGAGACCTTGCTGACGGCACCTGTGACTTCAGTGTCGGTCGTGCTCGGGAAGTACATCGCCGCACTCGTCTTCTGGTGCTCGCTCTGGGTGCCGACGTTGATGTACGTCTGGCTCACGAGTCGCTTCGGGGATGTCGATTGGGGAAGGCTTAGCGCGACGTACCTCGGCGTGTTCGGCGTCGGCGCTTACTACATGTCGATCGGGCTTCTGATGAGCTCGATCGCGAGGAGCCAAATCGTCGCCGCAGTGCTGACCTTCATGTCGCTCGGCGGTCTCTTTGTGCTCGGCGTCTTTCAGTTCATGCCACTCGATGACGCAACGCTTGAGATGGTGCGCTACGTGAGCGTTTGGCAGCATATGCAAGGCTTTTCGTCCGGCATCGTCGACACGCGCTACCTCGCGTACGACTTCACGTTGGCGGCCCTCGGCGTCTTTCTCGCCATTCAAGTGCTTGAGATTCGGAGGACGGAAGCATGACTGCCAAGCACCGTGCGCCCACGCCCTCGCCGCGTGACGAGAAGCCAACATCGCCTGCAGATGCGGCGAATCAACGACGCGAGACGCGCCTCTACACGGCGCTCGGGATGTCGCTCGTGGCCTGCATCGTCTTGATGACGAACTACCTCGCGTTTCGTCATTACGCGCGCTTCGATTGGACAACCGAACGTCGCTACACGTTGAGCGAGCGCTCGACCGAGGTGCTTCGCGAGCTCAACGCAGACCTCGACATCTACCTCTTCATCTCCGCCGGCGAGCCGAACTACGCGGACGTGCGCGAGTTGCTCGATCGCTACCGTGCGGCCTCCTCGCACGCGCAGGTTCACTTCGTCGATGCGGTGCGTCAGCGCAGCGAATACCAAGCGCTCGCTTCGCGCTACGGCCTGAGCGAGGCGATGTTTGAAGACGGAACGGTCGGCTCGGATGCGGCGATTCTGATCGCCTCGGGTGACCGCCGTTGGAGCATCACGCGCGATGACCTGATCAGCGTCGATTTTGGCAACAGCGCGGGCGATGGCCCACGCATCGACACGCGTTCTGAGCAGGCGATCACAGGCGGCATTGTCGAAGTCACGATCGGTCGACGCACGCGCGTTTGCCTCACGTCGGGCCACGGCGAGTGGGCGTTGTCAGGCGGCTCCGAGCGCAACCTCTCGGGCTTTCAAGAAGAGATGCGTCGCGAAAATTTGGAGGTCGAAGACTTCCCGATGCGCGGCGTGCGCGAGATCCCAACGACGTGCGATGCGCTCTACATCATCGGCCCGCTTCAGGCGTTCACGAGCGAAGAGTCGACGCTGGTGCGCGACTACGTACGTCATGGAGGCAACCTCCTCTTCACGCCGGACGCGGAGATCAACCACGGCGAGATTCGTCCGACGGGTCTCGAAGACACGATGCGTGATTTCGGGATTCGCACCGAACGCGCGCTCGTCCTTGAGATGGATCCAGCGCATCTGAACCCCGGCCGACCTGACCCTGCGGGGCCTTTCTACGTCAACGCGTACGGGGACCACCCCGTGACGCGTACGCTGCAACAGTTGCCGCGTCCGGTGGTGTTCGCGCTCGCGCGCCCGGTGCGACCGTCCTCGGGAAGCTCGGCGACAACGCTCTTCTCCACGAGCGAGCAATCGTTTGCAGAGACGGATATCGCAGCGCTCGTCGAGACGCGTGAGCCGTCGCGCGGCGAAGAGGATCTGGCAGGGCCCGTCTCGATTGGTGTTGCCGTGCGCATCGAGCCCGATGGCCCCGCGCCTGCAGCCGACGATGCGAGCGATGATGAGAATGCACGCGGGGGTCGCGTCGTCGTGATTGGCGATTCGGATTTCCTCGGCACGGACGCATTGCACGCAATGGAAGTGGCGAATTTGGAACTCGCGAGCGCCATCACTGGATGGCTCACGGCACGTGAGGCACTCATCGCGATTCCGCCACGTCGCCAAGAGTCGCAGCCGATTCAGCTCTCCGAAGATGACGCGTGGAACCTCGGCTTCCGAGTCGTCTTCCTCATGCCTTTGGCGATGGTCTTCCTAGGTCTCGCCGTGTGGTGGAACCGCCGTTCCTGATTTTCGAAAGAGCTTCCTATGAGCAAACAAGCGACATGGGTCCTCGCGGCCATCGCAGCGGTGATGCTGGGCTTCATCGTCTTTTACGAGCAACACACGCTCTCCTCGGGCGAGCTTGAGTCGCGTCGCGGGCAGGTGCTGAATCGCTTCCTGCGCGACCGCGTGACGCAAGTGACGCTGCAGCGTGGTGAAGAGATGGTCGCGACGATGGTGCGCGACACGAGCGAGGAAGAGACGCTCGATACGATGAACGTCGGCACCTGGTCGCTCACGGCGCCCGTGCAGGGCGAGGTCGATACCGATGCGCTCGATGCACTCTTTCTCGCGTGTGATTCCGTCACGGCGCGGCGCACGATCTCGAATGTGAGCGATGCGGATCGCGTGACCTTCGGCCTTGATCACCCGCGCCTGATTTTGACGCTGCAGGTGGCGGATGAGCAGCAGGTCGTGCGCGTCGGGGGCGATGAAGAAGGCACCGAAGGCGTCTTCGTGGAAGTCGAAGGAACAGACGCGGCATACATCGTTGGCCGCGACTTCTTTGAAGCGCTCGATCAGAACACCGATCACTTTCGCTCGAAGCGCCTCGTCCCCGATTTTGTCCCTCGTGAGGTGCAGCGCTTTACGTTGACCGCTGGGTCAACGGAGACGCGCATCGAAGCGCACGAAGGCCGCATGCGCGCCACGCAGCCCTTCGAGGGTTGGGTTCGCGCGAGCGCGCTCGATGCGATGTACGACGCATTGCTCGATGCACGCGCCGTCTCGTTCTTGCCGAACGACCAAGCGAGCTTGGTCTCTTCGCCCGTGCTCACGGCAGTCGTGACGCATCGCGAAGAGGGCGAGCCGGATGTGACGAACACGATTCGCATCGGCGCTGCGTGCCCAGGCGAGGCCTCGACGCAGGTGGCCGTGCGCGTGGATGAGGGCTCGATTGCGTGTGTTGAACGCGCGAGCTTGAGCGCGCTCTTCGATGCGCAGGCGCAACTGCGCGAGACGCGCCTCTTGATGTCGTCGGAAGACCAAGCCGAGCGTATTGAGATGCGTGAGGGCACGAACCTCGTGAACGTCGAACTCCAAGGCGAGGATTGGACGTTGATGTACGGCACGACGCGCTCGAACTCGGACGAGACGAGCGTGCACGATTTCGTGCGTCAGCTTCGTGCACAGGAGGCCGACGCATTCCTTCCTGCAACGCCGGAAAACCTTGCGGCGCATGGCCTTTCGCCAGAGCGCGCGACCTTGATGGTGCGTCGTGCGGATGCCGCCTATGTCGAGACGATTGAGGTCGGCTCGGAGGACACGACGGGCGTTTGGGTGCACCGCGATGACGAAGCGGTGATCGCGCATTTCGTCGCGCCTGCAGCAACGTTGCTCACGCCGGATGCGACACGCTTCCGCTCGCGTGAGCTCGTGCGTCGCGAGGTCGCGGATGCGACGACGCTGACCGTGACGCGTGGCGGCGTCGAAGAGCGACTCATCTTCGCGAACGACACCTGGCGCATCGAGGCGCCCACGCAGATGGCTGCGGATCGTGTCGCAACGCGCGATTTGATTGCCCAGCTCGCGGCGCTCCATGCGGTGCGTTGGGTTGGCGCGGAAGAGACGCCTGCGCTGACGCCGGAGCGCTTCCGCGTGCACCTCACGTTCAATCCGCCGAGCGCGGAAGGCGAGGGCGATGAGCACGAGCACGATCACGAGCACGAGCACGACGAAGAGGCCGAGCCCGCGCGCGATGACTCGCCTGCAGCCCAGGTGAACGACGTGGATTTGATCATCGGTGCCGCGACGGAAGGCGGTGCATTTGCGCGTCTCGCAGACGGCGCGGAGGGCGCGACCTTTGTGATTCCTACCGAGCTTGTGAATGCACTCTTGCAGCCGCTTGCAGACCGCGAATTGCTGGCCGTGAACAGCAGCGAAGCAACACAACTCGAAGTACATGATGCCGACGGAACGACCTTCACGCTCACACGCGGCGATGACGGTTGGCGCGTGGGCGACCGCGCTCCCGCGACGGATGCGACGGCGGCCTTCATGGAGCGTCTGCGCTCGCTGCGTGCACGCGAAGTCGTCGACTACAACCCAAGTGATGCGTTCCCGGTGGCCGCATGGAGTGTTGCTGTGACGACACCGCAAGGCGTGACGACGCTTGAGCTTGGCGCCGTCGACGGCGAGCAAGTCGCAGCGCGTTCGAGTGGTGCACCGGTTGAGATGCGCTTCTCTGCGGAGACGGCGCGCGCGCTTCGCGAGTATCGGCCTTAGCGATAGGGCGAACCGGATTCTTCGAAGCACAGCGCGGCGACTGCGGAGAAGACGCTTCGCTCGTTGAATGCATGCTCTGCGAGGCGTGTGCTCAAGGTTGCCGGGTCGGCGTGCGCTGCGGCCTCTTTGACCACGCGTGAGCGTTCGAGCGTCGGGTGGGTCATCAAGACCAGCTTGTCGTCGGCTTCAAGGGCGAACGTCAACAGCGAGGGTGGTCGCGAGTCTTTTGTGCCGGAAGGGCCAAGGAGGCGCCCGACGATGTTCTTGAATCCGTTCGGTATTGGGGCATCGACGCCGTGGCGGGCGCGGTATTCGTCTTCGAGCGTGTGCGGGGTGGTGCCAGAGATGCGCGCCCCGCGAATGTGCATCGCGATGTCCCACCCGACCCAAGCTGCGCATGCGGTTCGTCCGGTGTGTGCGACGACGAGCAGTGAGGCCGCGGGTGGTGCGAAAGGTTCTTCCTCAGCCTCAAGCGTGCAGACGGCCTCGCGCGCCACGCGAAACACGTCCGCGAGCCGTGTGTGAAGGCTTCCCGTTGTCCTCGGCCATGCCGTCTCCACGACGTTGAGCACGAGTCGCGACGCTCGCGGGCAAACCGAAGAGAAGCCTTCGTATCCATTGCACAGCATCGCAATCGTCCCGTCGGCGTGTTGGAAAGTGCGCACAAGGTCATCGGCTTCAACCCTGATTTGCGGGTTTGCACAGAAGCCAATCGCGCTGCGAACTTGAAGCACGTATTGAGTATGCAGCCTGTCGACGCCGTCGAAGCAGACGTGATGACTTCACCGCGCGATGAACCAGCCTGCACTTTCTCCATCCATCGCCTCCGCTTGCGCTACACCGCGCGCATGAAGGCTACCCAGGGCTTCGTTTTGGCACTCGTTGCCGTGTGTTCGTTGCTTTTCGCTGCGCGCGTAGAAGCGCAGGCCGATGTCGCGACCTTGCGTGCAGAAGTCGCTTCGCTCCGAGGCACAAGCGCGCTTCGTCCCGGTGTGTTCAACAGCCTCGACTACATGCTCGACGTGTCCGAGCGCATCGAGCGCACCTTCGAGCCCCAGAGCATCGAATGGCGTCGCCGTGTGGAGCGCTACCTCGCCATCGCGCGCCAAGGCCGCGACCCCTACGAGGCCGCACAAGGTCGCATCACGAGCCGTGGTTACGACTCACCGATCTCTACGATTCGCCAGGGATATACGGTCTACACGCCGCCCGACTACGACCCGAATCGCGCCTATCCGCTGATGATCATGCTTCACGGCGGCTCCTCGAACGGCAACCTGTTCCTCGGTGTGGTGCTCGGCAACAACATGGATTGGCTGACCTACAATCAGCACCTCTGGGACGAGTACACGCCGCGCTGGTCACCCGATTGGATCGTCGTTGCACCCGATGGTTTTGGCCAAGTGCTTTGGCGTTGGATGGGCGAGGTCGACATCCTCTCGGTGCTCGAAGACGTGCAGCGCAACTACAACGTCGACCCAGATCGCGTGGTGCTCGGTGGCCTCTCGAATGGCGGCGTGGGCGCGTACTCCGTCGGCATGCGTCACGCCTGGCGCTTCTCTGCCGTGCAGGCGATCGCAGGCGCGCCGAGCTGGCTTCAATACGCCGGTGGTCGCCCTACTTCAGAAGAGCGCGACGCGATGATGCAGTGGTCGGGCATGCACCTCATCGAGAACTCGCTCAACACGAATTTCCGTTTCTATCACGGCCATCTCGATGGCGGCCCGATGCGCCCGGCCTACGTAACGCAGCTCGAAGCGTTCATGCGCAACCTCAACATCGAGCCGCGGGTGACGTGGTTCGATGCCGGCCACGACTTGCTCTACCTCGTGCATCGACACGGCAACATCTACCCGCAGATGGCCACGATTGTGCGCAACCGAAGGCCCGCGGAAGTGCGCGTGGTGACGGGTGACTACGCTGCGAATCGGCAGCATTGGGTGACGGTCACGCGCATCGAAAACTATCCCACGCTTGCGCGCGTTGTTGCGACGGCTGCGGAGGGCGCGATCACGGTGACGACGAACAACGCGCTTGAGTTCACGCTCGACCTTCGCGACGCGCCGATTGGGGATGCCGCAACGCTGCGCATCAGTGTCGACGGCGCAACCGCGCACGAGGGCCCGCGCGCACCGCTCGGCCATGTCGTGACGCTGCATCGCGAGGGCACCTCGTGGTCGCTCGGCACGCTTCCTCCCGCGCAAGGTCTGGAGAAAGTCCCGGGCCTCTCCGGGCCGCTGACGGCGCCTTATCGCGACGGAATGATTCACGTGTACGGGACGCAGATTGCAGCGCAAACCGCAGCGCTTCGCGCGAGTGCGGAACGTGGCGCGCGAGGTTGGCCGCTCTGGCTTTGGAACCATCAACAGCGCGTCGTCGCAGACACCGATGTGACGCCTGAGATGATGGCCGCCTCGCACCTCGTTCTGTACGGAACACCGGGTGCCAACTCAGTCTTGGAGCGCGTGTGTGATCGCCTTCCGATCCGTGTCGAAGCCGATGCGATCACGGTGGGTGGGCGCCGCTTCGCCGCAGGCCGCTCGCGTGAGATCGGCGTGCGCTTTGTGTACCCGAACCCGGATGCCCCGACGCGCTACCTGATCGTGCAAGCGGGCACCAACACGGCGGCAGTTGATCGCGGTCACAACCTGCCCGACTTCCTGCCCGATTGGATCGTCTACGACGCGCGCACGGCACGCACACGTCAGCGCTTGATCGGTGGCCCAACAGGCAACGTTGGCATGGGCTATTTCGATCGCTTCTGGCAAGTGCCTACGGGCCCTCAGGCACTCCTTCGTGCAGTGCCAAGCGGCGATGACGAGATGCTCGCTGGGCCGCAGCTCGATGTGACGACGCTTGCTGGCTACGACGGCGGAAGCTTCCTCGGTGGTGATGACGGACCCCCCGCCACGAAGACCACGCCGCGCGAGGCCGCACGTGAGCGTCGTGCACGCCTGAGAGAACGTCGCGCGCAGCTTCGCGCAGTGCGTGAGCAACGCGCGCGCATCCTGGGTGTGACGACGCGCTACGTGATTCCGCCACTGGTGCTCACGCAGACGCCGACCATCACGCTACCCATCAGTGAGCCGCCCGCGAACCCCGCGGCACCCACGACCTTTGCGGCCGAAGCGAGCGACCCCGCGGGCATTGTCGCGCGTGAGATTGCGGCGCTTGTCCCGAGCTTCATGAACTTCCGCGGCATCGTCCCGGGCGCCCGCTGGACGAGCGATGCAGACCACCAATGGCAGATCCGTGCGCAGCAAGTTTGCCTCGCGGATCTCTCGCGTCAGCACATCGATGCAACGCTTGTCGACGACGAATTCCCGACGCCGGTCGCAACCCCCGTGGAGCTCCCCTCGGAGGTCGATGGCGTCGCGTTTCGCACCGTGCGCCCGGGGGAACGCATCCTCGTCTCATGCGAGCTAGCTGCCCGCCTCCACGAGCTCACACGCGTGCTTCGCGCGCATCACATTCATGCGGTCGATGTGCTCTCCGCGTATCGCCCAACGCCGCAGCAAAGCTTTCACACGCTCGGCCTGGCCCTCGACCTCTTCGCCTTCGAACGCGAGGACGGAACGATGCTCTCGGTGCTCGATCATTTCATCGAGACGCCCGACGCCGAGACCTGCGATGCACCCGCACCCGCAGGCGAAGAGGCGCGCGAGTTGCTCGCGATCGCATGTGAGTTGGGGGACGCGCACTTCTTCTCAACGGTGCTCACGCCGAACTACAACGACGGTCATCGCAACCATTTCCACATCGACGCGCGCCCCGATGATCCGCGCTTCTACGTGCGCTGAGAGAGCTTCGACATGCGTCTTCATCCGCGCTGGCTCGCCCTGAGTTCGATGCTCGTCTCCGCATGCGATTGCGGCGGCCACGAGACCGTCCGCTGTGCTGAAGAAACGCCGACGCTGAGCGAGCCACGTCAGGTCGGTTCGGTGCATGTCGTCCCAACCGATCACGTGCTCGCATTCGAAGGCTTGCCCGAAGAGGCCCGTTGGGTGTTCGCGCGCGGCCCAGCGCTCTCGCGTGAGCCGATTCCGCCGATGGTGGATGCGATCGAAGCCCTCCATCCGGATGCTGTGATGATGATGGGCTCACTTGGATCCGGAGAGCGGCTCGCGGCACTCATGGCAGGCCTGGGCGAGCTCACGGTGCCAGTCGTACTGCTCCCGGGGCCACGCGATGCGCGCACGGAATTTTCGGAGGCGATCGCCTCTGCGTCGGTGCATCCGAACTTGATCGATGCGGTGGGTGTGCAGCGCATCACCTGGGGAACGACCGAGCTTTTGCTCGTGCCAGGCGCCGAATCGGGTCGTTACGCCGTCGAAGGCGCGTGCGCTTTCGAGGAAGCCGATCTGGAGAGCGTCATCGGCGGCTCAGATGCGGCGCATTTTCGGATGCTGATCGCATTCGCGGCGCCCGCGGGGACGCTTCAGACACAAGGCCTCGTGGAGGCCGAAGCGGGCAGCGCGCTGGTGCGTGCGCAGATGGAAAGCGCAGCACTCGAAGCAGGCGTCTTTGCCTGGCCGTCGACGCGAATTGGCCTTGCGTTTGGGGCGGGTGCGCAGCTCGCGCCCGCTTCAACGTCGACGCAGTTTCGGTTCATCGTGCCGTCGATTGCAGGCCCAGCCATCGAAGGCGAGGAGGGTGGTCGTGCCCTGCCGCAGGCGACATTGCTTCGTATCGGGCCGCAGGGCGCGCAGCTCGTTCCCGCCACGTAAACCCGAACGCGCTTGACTGCCTGAGTCGTGCGCCTATATCTGGCCGCCCTTTTGGGCGATCCCCTATTTGGCAACCATGGCGCAGTTCGAAATCAAACTCACGGAGCTGGAAAACGGCGGGAAGGACTACGACCTTCCTCTGCCCGCGACGTGGCTTGATGCGAACCTCGGCGTGGAGGGCGTGAAGGCGGACCCAGAAGCCAAGGGCGCGCTTCACTTCTACGCGTCGCTCTCAGGCAGCGATGTCATCGTCCATGGCCGCGTGAAGACGCGTGTGATCGCGGAGTGCGCGCGCTGCCTTGCGGACGCGCCGATCGCCGTCGATACGGATCTGACCGGACTTTTTTCGAAGCGCACGGCCGCAACGGTCGAAGAGCTTGAGCTCACGCCCGAGGATTTGAACCGCGTCGTGTACGTCGGTGACTCGATTGTCCTCGATGATTTCGTGCGCGACCAAGTGCTCCTCGAAGTGCCGATGCAATCCCTCTGTCGCGAGGATTGCCCAGGGATTCCGATCCCTGATCACATTCGCGGACCCGAGGTTCTTGAAGAAGGACCTGTCCTTGATGGCAAGCGCATCGACCCGCGCTTCGCTCCCCTCATGGCTCTGAAGGACCTCGCCAACGGTTCTTCGACGAAGCCAGACGACTCGCCGACTTCCCTCTCGGCAAAGAAGTCGAAGAAGAAATAGCGAAGAAGATTGGCGAAAAGCTCTAGGTCGCGCAGAGTGCGCGCCCTGATAACGACGGCTCATCCAACTGGATGGCAGCGAGACGAATAGGAGAATCGACGTGGCACTTCCGAAGCGACGAACTACCCGCAGCAAGCGCAACATGCGCCGCGCCAATCACGACAAGGTCGCAGCACCGACGATCGTGCCCTGCTCAAACTGTGGAGCAATGTCTGTTCCCCACCGTGTCTGCGGCGCTTGCGGCTTCTACGACGGCAAGCAAATCGTGAAGAAGGGCGAGACCGAGCAGGCGAGCAGCTGAGATGTTCGATCTCTCCGGCAAGGTTGCTCTCGTCACCGGTGGCTCGCGCGGTATTGGTCGCGCGATCTGCGTCGCTTTGGCGAAGCAGAAGGCCTACGTAGCCATCAACTACGCGGGAAACGAAGCGGCTGCGGCGGAGACGCTGGCGTTGGTTCAAGCAGCGGGCGGCGAGGGCGAAACGCTTCGCTTCGACGTCGCCTCGCCTGACGCCTTCGACAGCGCGATCGGCGAGTTGGTGAAGCGGAAAGGGCGTCTCGACATTCTTGTCAACAACGCCGGCATCGCGATGGACCAACTCCTTCTGCGCGTGAAGCCCGAAGAGTTTGAGAAGACGTTTGCAACGAACGTCGGCGGAGCCATCTGGGGCGCGAAATCCGCCATGCGCGTGATGATGAAGAAGCGCACGGGGCGCATCATCTTCCTCTCCAGCGTCGTCGCCGAGAGTGGCAATCCAGGACAGGCCGTGTATTCGGCTTCGAAGGCTGCGCTGCTGGGGTTGACGAAGACGCTCGCACGAGAGTACGCATCGCGCGGCGTGACCGTGAACACGGTCGCACCTGGATTCATCGACACGGACATGACCAAGGAGCTTCCCGAAGAGCTCAAGAAGAAGATTGTCGAGCAGACTCCGCTGGGCCGCGTTGGCAGTCCTGAGGAAGTTGCCTCGGCGGTCGTCTACCTCGCCAGCGACGAGGCTGGTTACGTCACGGGCCAATGTCTCCGCGTGAACGGCGGAATGTACGTCTAGACTTCACTGGGTCGCCTTCTGGCGGGCCAGCCAATTTCCCGAGAGGGAAACAAGAGAGCTTTTCCCTGCGGCGCATTCCGTTAGGGAAACGAGAATCCAACCCAAGCACTGAATCGAGAGGCCGCATGGAGATCGCGGACAAAGTCAAAGAGATCATCTCTACCGAGCTCGACGTCGACGTCGCGCAGATCAAGCCGGAATCGGATTTCATCCAGGACCTCGGCGCGGATTCGCTCGCGATCGTGGAGTTGGCGTTGAAGTTCGAAGAGGCATTCGACATCAACATCCCCGACGAAGACACGGAGAAGATCCGCACCGTCGGCGACGCCATCTCGTACATCCAAAACCGCAAGGGCTGAGCGCTCAGCGCGCTCTCCCACGCGGGACGGCGCGTGCTTCGCTGCCAAGCGAACAGACGGACGAGCGCAAACAAGCGTTCGTCCGTTTTTGTTTTTCCGGATTCGGCTCCTGTTGGTCTCCGTTGCATCGAGTGAGACTGGTTTCATCGAGTGAGGAATACGTATGCGTAGAGTCGTCGTCACAGGCTTGGGCGCAGTGAGCCCGTGTGGAGCGGACATCGAGAGCACGTGGAGCGCGGTGACCCAGGGTCAAAGCGGCATCGGCCCGATCACGCGCTTTGACGCGAGCCAATTCTCGGCCCGTTTTGCCGGCGAATGCCGCACCTTCGAGCCCGAGAAGTACATCGAGAAGAAGCGGATGAAGGAAGGCGATCGCTTCATCCACCTCGCGCTTGGTGCAGCCGCGCAGGCCGTGGGTGAAGCAGGCATCGGCGAACTCTCCGAGGAGGACAAAGAGCTCACGGGCACCTTCATGGGCGTGGGACTTTGCGGCCTTGAGGTCATCGAGCGTGTGAAAGAAACGCTGATGGAGAAGGGGCCGCGTAAGATCACGCCCTACTTCATCCCGTCGACGATCTCGAACCTGGCGCCGGGACAAATCTCGATGCGCTATGGCTTCAAGGGCCCGAACTACACGACGACGAGCGCGTGTTCTTCGGGCGCCCATGCGATTGGCGAAGCCTTCCGTTGGATTCAGCGTGGCGACATCGACATCGCCGTTGCGGGCGGCACCGAGGCGACGATCACAGGCCTCGGCGTCGGCGGATTCACCGCGATGCGCGCGCTCTCGGAGCGCAACGATGAGCCGCAGCGCGCGAGCCGTCCCTTCGACAAGGGACGCGACGGCTTTGTGATGTCGGAGGGCGCCGGCATTCTCGTGCTTGAAGAGCGTGAGCGTGCGCTCAAGCGCGGCGCGAAGATTTACTGCGAGATCGTTGGCTACGGTGCGACCTCGGATGCGTATCACCTGACGCAGCCGGCCCCCGGCGGCGAGGGTGCGCAGCGCGCGATGAAGATGGCCTTCCGCGACGGCAAGATTGACCCGGAGCGGGTCGGCTACGTCAACGCGCATGCGACCTCCACGCCCATCGGCGACAAGCAGGAGTTGCAGGCGTTGAAGGCGATCTTCGGCGCGCGTGCGCTCTCTGAGGGCAAATCGGATGGCCTTTGGATCTCTGCAACCAAGAGCATGACTGGGCACCTTCTCGGCGCTGCAGGCGGCCTGGAGGCGGTCTTCTCGGTGAAGACGCTCGAGACTGGGATCGTTCCTCCAACGATCAACCTTGAGGACCGTGACGACGAAGCACTCGGCATGGAGCTCGTCGCGCACAAGGCCAAGGAGCGTGCGCTCGATATCGTCATCTCGAATGCATTCGGCTTCGGCGGCACCAACGTGACGCTCGCCTTCGCGAAGCACTGAGCCACGCATGCGCATCGCCATCGGAGCGGATCACGCGGGCTACGCGCTCAAGGCCGAGGTGTTCGGTTGGCTTGGCGCGGCGGGCCATGAGGTCGTCGACCTGGGGACCTCTTCGGCCACCGCGGCCGTCGACTATCCCGACGTCGCGCACGCACTTGCGAAGCTCGTTGAGTCCGCGCAGGTCGAGCTTGGCGTGCTCGTCTGCGGCAGCGGCGTCGGTATGTCGATCGCGGTGAATCGTCATTCGGCCGTTCGCGCAGTCGTCTGCAGCGAGCCTTACTCGGCACGTCTCGCACGTCAGCACAACGATGCGAACGTGCTCTGCCTCGGTGCGCGTGTGATCGGCTCGGGGACGGCCAAGGACATCGTTGACGCGTTCTTCGGGATGAGCTTTGAGGGTGGTCGTCACGCTGCGCGCGTGGCGAAGATCAATCCGTGATCATCCCGGTCGATGCACTCTTTCGCGCGCAGCGAAGCGCGTGGACGCTGCGAATGTACTGCGAAGAGTGCGGGCTCTTCGACGATGTGCTCGTCGAATGTGCACATGGCTACCCGATCGCGGCGCATCGTAAGCCGGACGACATGGAAGCTGACGAGTCGATCAGCTTCTGCAAAGACTTCGACGCGATGTAGCGCTTCAGAGCGCGACGATGCGTGCGCCGTCGCTGGAGACGCGAACAACGAGGAGGCCTTCGCCGCGCAGCGCGATCGCCAAGAGGGCGCTCTGGGCCAGCGGGCGAACGCGAAAGGTCACGACGATGTCGTCCTCGTGAAGGCCTGTGGGCAACTCCGAGAATCGCTGACGCGCGGGTGTTGTCGTGATCGAGGGGCGATCGATGAGCGCGTCGAGCGGCATGCTCGCGGAGAGGCCGCTTGCGTGCCTGGCCCCGAGGATGCGCTGCACCGCGAGTTCTTGGCGCATGGGCGTTCCGCGCGGCGGGTTCGTGTGGCCGAGTTGAATTGGCTCGCCTGCAAACCACCTCGCGACGCCAGCAGGCTCTTCGTCACGCACAGCGATGAGGAGTGACTCAAGAAGCAGTCGCGCCACATCGTTTGCACCGTCGAGGGTCATCGCGTTGCCGTGCGCGGATGCGCCATTCTCACGCGGCTCAGGGCCATGCTCAGCCCCCGACCGAACGGCGATGCTTGGGCCGCAATGCAAGGATGTGAGTGCGAGCAACGCGACTGCCAGCCGCGCGGTGTTCATGCGTCAAGCGCGGCGATGTGCGTCGAGAGATCGCGCTCCACGAAGAGGATGCGACCGCGAGGAATTGTCTCGTACGCGGGCGGCGCTTCGTCGCGTGCGACGGCCATGACGTAGCGAAACGAGGCACTCTGTCCGCGCGTCTCGGAGAGGATCGTGCGCTGCGTGAAGTGCGTTGGTGTGCCGCGCGAGAGGACGGCCATGGTGCGTCCGTTGGAGAGCGCGAGGTTGATCATCGAGTCGGGTGCACCGATCTCGGAGGTGAGGTTGTCCACGAGGGAGACCGTTGAACGAATGCAGCTCGCGAGTGTCTTCTGATCAAGGTCGGGAGCATCGAGCGCATCGCGGTCGTGGAGGAACGCGAGGAAGACATGAAAGAGCACTTCGCTGTCGGTCGCGCCGCGGATGCTGCGCTGCAGGAAGTCGGGGATGGCTGCGAGCAAGCCCGCGCGAATGGTATCGAAAGCGTTGACCGTCCCCGTGTGCGCGAAGAGCCATTGCCGCATGCGAAAGGGATGCGTGTTCTCCGCGCGGTAGTTGCCGATCGTCGCCGCGCGCAGATGAATGATCGCGCTGTCGGTGGGCACGTTGTTCGCGATGTCCGCCCAGCTCACTGGGTCGCCGTTGCGGTAGGGGCGCTTCTTCAGCAGCACATCGCCGCTCTGGTAGAAACCAATGCCCCAGGCGTCAGCATCTGGTGCAGGCGTCTCGCCGATGGCCGCCTGTTCCTCGTTCAGCGCGGAGAGCAGCCGATCGGTGCGGTTCGCGACGTAAGCGATAAGACGCGTCAAGAGGGACTCCGTGGTTGAAAACGAGAGGCGCTTCGCAAGCTGAGGGCATGGCCCTTCAGCGTCAAGTCGTGCAGCGCACGTACGGGCTGCTACATGCACGGCCGCTGAAGCCCAGCATGGAGGTCTCGTGTCAGACGAAGCTCGTTCTCAGGCGGTTGTTGGTTCCGCGCGCGGCAAAGTTCTCTTGGTCGAAGGCATCCATCCCGACGCGAAGTCGAACCTCGAAGCCGAGGGATTTGAAGTCACGCTTTTGCCGAAGGCGCTCTCCGAGGATGAGCTGATCCGCGAGGGTGCCAACTGCATCGCGATAGGCATTCGCAGCAAGACGCGCATCACGCAGAAGGTGCTCAACGCGCTGCCCAACCTTCGTGCAATCGGTGCCTTCTGCATCGGCACCAATCAGATCGCGCTCGACGCCGCGAACAAGCTGGGCGTGCCCGCTTTCAACGCGCCCTTCAGCAACACGCGCAGCGTGGCCGAGATGGTGATTGCCGAGATTGTCTTGCTCTCGCGTCGACTCGGTGACCGCAACAATGAGGTGCACCGCGGTGTATGGACGAAGTCGGCGATTGGATCGCGCGAGGTGCGTGGAAAGACGCTCGGCATTGTCGGCTACGGGCATATCGGTCGGCAGGTGGGCGTGCTCGCGGAGTCGATGGGCTTGAGCGTCATCTTTCACGATGTCGCGGCGCGTCTTCCGATGGGCAACAACCGCAAGTCGGACTCACTCGAACAGCTACTCGGCGAGTCGGACTTCGTGACGCTGCATGTGCCTGAGACACCGCAGACCAAAGACATGATCCGCGCCTCGCACCTCGCTGCGATGAAGAAGGGCGCATGCCTGATCAACGCGAGCCGCGGCACTGTCGTGGTGATTGAAGACCTCGCTGCGGCCATTCAGAGCGGCCATCTTGGTGGCGCCGCGGTCGACGTCTTCCCCGAGGAGCCTGAGGGCAACGGGCAGACTTTCTCGAGCCCGCTGCAGAACCTTCCCAACGTCTTCCTCACGCCGCATATCGGTGGCTCGACGAGCGAAGCGCAGGTCGCGATCGGACACGAGGTTTCGGCCGCGCTGATTCGCTTCCTCACGCTTGGAAGCACGACCGGTGCGGTGAACTTCCCGCTGGTTGAGCTGCCAAAGCGCGCGGGCTCACATCGTCTCACGCACGTGCATCGCAACGTCCCGGGTGTACTTCGTGACGTCAATCGCATCGTCTCGGACGAGCAGGCCAACATCGTCGGTCAGGTGCTCGCGACGGATACCGAGATTGGCTATCTGTTGCTCGACTTCGACGACTTCGCGGCGGGTGATCAGATGAGCGGAAAGCTGCGTGATCGCTTGCTGGCGCTCGACACGACGATGAGCGTCCGCACGCTCTACTGAGCTCTGCCTCGCAAACGAAACGTCCGCATCCACTCAGGTTGGTGCGGACGTTTTTGTCATGTCGAGATAGGATTGAAATCAGAGCGAATCGATGCTGCCTGCGCCCTCGCGAACGACGACGATCTCCGAGCCCGTCACGTCGAGCACAGTGGACGGCGTAAGGCCGCCGTATCCAGCATCCAGGATGAGGTCGAGCATCGGGAAGGCCTCGTCGATCTCGGCCGGGTCGTTGAGCGCTTCACCATCTTTGCTCGCCGTACTCGACACGATCGGATTGCCGAGTGCGCGAACCAGCGCGAGCGCGACTTCGTTGTGCGGGATGCGAATGCCAACCGTCTTACGCTTCATCTGAAGGATGCGCGGAACCTCGCGGCTCGCCTCCAAGATGAAGCAATACGGGCCCGGCGTGAGGCGACGCATGAGGCGGTAGGTGCGGTCGTTGATCGTCGCGTACTTGGAGAGGTCGCCCATGTCGGGGCACAAGAATGCGAGCGGCTGATCGGGCTTCATCCGCTTGATTT
>JBILQT010000053.1:0-31891 GCA_044373065.1 Sandaracinaceae bacterium | reverse complement strand
TGAGAAAATAATCTGCGGAATGAGCGGCTTGTACTGCACCGCCCCACCCGAGGTGTTGTTGAAGAACGCATCGCACAAGCGCGTCAGCGCGTTGATGTCCGCGTCGATCACGTAGTTGTAGTAGGTGACCTTCTGGATATCGAAGGGGGGCCACTGCATCAGCGACCAACCGCCAACGCGCTTGTAGGTGCCCTGGGGCTCGGGTGTCTTCTCGTTCGTCGTCATCGTCATCTCTTCAGGTTCACCATTTGCCGGGCGTGCAGTGACACGACCCAAACCAGTCGATCGCCTCTTCCACAAGCTTGCAGAGGGGAATCGGGATCGTGCAGACCGCCACCCAATCGATGAAGGGCGCCGGGCCGCATGGGCAGCACCCCGATTGATAAGCGCGCACGTGCCAGAGGTAGGCAACGGGTGCGAAGTGCTGCGCGACCCAGAGCTCGTACTCGATCGCGCGCTCGATCGGATGCTCGTTGAGCCAGGCGAGCTTCTCGCGACAGAGCTGCACGAACGCAGGGTCGGTGCTCGCGAGCTCGTTCTGCAGTGTCAGCCGAACTGCATTGGCACTGGGCTCATCCGGCGTCTTCTCGCATGCGCACGTGGCGTTCTGAACGAAGGCCGGCGGCAGCCAATCTTTGTGGGCCGCATACGCGCTGCACTGCGAGGGCGGGATGCCCTCCGCCGTCACACACCCCGGGCCCGGCGGCACGTAGGGCGGGATCTTCTGCGCGATGTCGAGCAGCGTTGGGTCCGGGCGGTGTTTCTCACGTGCAAGGCGGATGGCCTCGCGAGCTTCATCGAGCGTCGGGATGTTCAAAGCGTCCTCCGCCCGAAACTCTACACGCGCTCGGAGCGTCTATGGCTGCGAGATGTTCTCGTTGACCCACGCGTCAATCATCAACCACTGTGCACGCAGCCAGTCCGTGCGCGCCGCCGCATCGCGGGGGATCTGACTCGCGAGGACACGCCAATAGCGAAGGCGAATCGTGCGCCCCACGAGGTCTCCCCGAGCGATCTGCGAGACCGTGCGAAGGCCATCGAAGCCGACGTGGCCCACGAAGAGCACATCGGCATTGGGTGCAGCATCGAGGAGTGTGTTGGCGCCACCAGGACGGCAGGGGAGCAAGTGCGTGAGCGACTCGGCATGCGCGCGCGCATCGGCATCTGACGCCTGGGCAATGGCGCGCTCACGCTTCGCCTCGGAGAAGAAGGTTCCCTCGGGGTAGAGGAGGACTCCGTCATTGCGCTGCATGCCCTCCGCGAGTGCGCGAATCGCGCTGAGTTCGCGTGCGGTGTCGGCGCCATCGCGCGCGACAAAATGGTTGGGCAGCCAATGCCCCGCGATGTCGAGGCAGGGCTCCATCAGGAGCTCTCGCTTGAGCACGTAGCGAAGATGGAGGTTGTGCTTCGCGGCGAGAAACGCGCCCGGCAGAAGGACATCGAGCAGGCTCGCGTGCCGGATGAACACAAGGAGCGGGCCCTCGGCGGCGAGCGCATCACCCTCCACCTCGAAGCGCAGCGAGAAGGCGCGCGACACCGCAAAGAGATGCGCGCGTGTGTAGGTCTGCTGCACGCGCCAGGTGGCCGAGGCGCGACGCGTGGGCGCACCAAGCGTGAAGACAAACACAAGACCGAGCGCGACCAGCCCCACGCACTCGATGAGAAGCGTGCACGGCAGGAGCAGCGCGACGCGCGTTGCACTCAGCTTGCGAAGACGCCCCGAGGCCACATCCCAGAAGAGCCCGAGCATGATCCACAGCGGCCACGCGGAGAGCACCACGGCCGCACCGATGAACATCAGGGGGACCGTGAGAGAGCGGCGCTTCCATCGTTGAAGCAGTTCGGGCATCGGTTCTCTATGAGGATACGCCTGTGAAACGGAAGCCCTGCAAGCATGCGCATCGCGACTTGAAAAGCTCCTTCACAAACCAAGCGCGAGCAGCCTCGAAAAGTTTTTTTGCTACTCGCGAAATCGACGCGTGTCTTTGGAGCAGAGGCTGACCTCCAGCCCAAGAAAGGCACCCCATGAGCTCCCTTCAAAACATGTCCCTCGCCCTCACCGCCTCCTTCCTTGTCGCTGCGTGCAGCGGCGGAGAAACGGCAGCCGCGCCGACCGAGGCAGTCGTCGCCCCCACCGCAGCTGTTGCTCCCGCAGCACCTGCCGCAGCCGCCGTTGCTGCGCCCGCGGCTCCCGCTGCAGCGCCCATCGCTGTCGCAGGCCCTGGCTTCACCTTCGCACCGGTTCGCGGCACGGCCGGCGGCCTGACCGATGGCGCACAGATGGGCGAGGGCTGCATCGGCAGCTTCCCCACGGCAGCGCAGCACACGCTTCAGGTCGGTGCGGTGGTTCCTCATCTGCGCGTCCTTGTGAACGCCGGCTCAGCCGACACGACGCTCGCGATTCGCACGCCCGACGGACGCACGCTCTGCAACGACGACTCGGGTGATCCGGGCAACTCGCTGAACCCTGTCGTCGACATCGAGAACGCCCCCGCAGGCGCGTATCAAGTCTTCGTCGGTGGCTACTCCGCAGGCGATAGCTGGGCGACCTACCAACTTGGGCTCAGCGAGGCGGCGGACTCGATGCCCTCCGTCGTGGTCCCAGCCCCCTAATCACATCGTATTCACATCAGGTTCTCATACGTTCGAAACGCAGGGCGGCCATGTATATGCATGGCCGTCAGCGCTTGCTTGCGCGCCGCGTTGGCTCTGCCGCGCAGCGATGCACGAGGGCGCGGAACCAGCTGTGCGCCGGGTCGTCTTGCACCCGCGGGTGCCAGGCCTGGTGGACTGCAAAGGGCGCGAGCTCGAGCGGCGGCGCGAACGTGCGAAGCCCGTATTTGGCCGCCATCGGCAGCACCACGCGCCGTGGACCCGTGAGCACGTAGTCCGTCTGCGCCGCAATGGTGGGTGCACCCAAGAAGGTATGCGTTCGCACCGCAATGCGGCGGACCAACCCGAGTTGCTCCAACGCTGAATCCACAACGCTTCCTGGCTCACCGCGTGGAGCTATCAGGATGTGACCGAGTTCGACAAAGCGTTGCAGTGAGAGGCTGCGCTTCACCGTGGGATGCCCCTCCCGCACCGCACACACGAAGTCATCCTCGAAGAGCTGCTGCGCCATGGCCTCTGCGGGCAACTGTCGGCGAAGGCCGACCGCGAGATCCAACCGACCGTGCAACAAGGCCTCGCTCGCATCGAGCCCAAGCGGCCGTGAGGCCACCGAGACGTTCGGCGCCTCGTCAGCAAGGGCGCGGAGAATGCGTGGGAGCACATCGACCTCAAGGTAGTCGACCGTCCCAATCGCGAATGTTCGCTCCAACGTGCTCGGCGTGAACTCCGTGGGTTGAATGAGCGCCGCGGCACGTCGCAGCACCTCGCGCACATCGGCCGCCACCTGCTCCGCACGCGGTGTTGGCGCCATGCCCGCGCCCGTCTTCACAAAGAGTGGGTCATCGAACGTCAGGCGCAGGCGACTCAGTGCACGACTCACCGCGGGCTGGCTCAGACCAAGCTGGCGCGAGGCGCGCGTGAGATGGCGAAAACGGTAGAGATGATCGAAGACACGGAGCAGCTCGAAGTCCGGAGCGTCATGCATGGGACGCATGATGGCGATTCGCATCATGCATTGGAAGCATCACGCAGCGGGCTCCACAGTCACGGCATCCACCACGGAGGAAGCCATGTACGTCGTCTTTGGAGCCACAGGAAACACCGGTAAAGTTGTTGCGAACACCCTGCTCGACCGCGGAGCGAAGGTGCGCGTCGTCGCACGCGACCCAGGCAAGGTTGAAGCGCTTCGGGCGCGCGGCGCAGAGGTTGTGCGCGGTGATGTTGGAGACGCAGCGAGCATTGCGAGCGCACTTGCAGGCGCAACGGGCGCTTACTTTCTCGTTCCACCTGACCCGACGAGCGAGGACTATCTCGCGCGAGGTCGCCGCATCATCGACGGCTTTGCGAGCGCGCTGCGTGCGCACCCGCTCAAGCATGCGGTGATGCTCTCCTCGGTGGGTGCACAGCACGCTTCGGGCACGGGCCCCATCGTCAACACCCACTACGCCGAGAGCGTGCTGGGTGAGGTCGGCACGCCCTTCACGTTCGTGCGCGCCGCGTACTTCATGGAGAATATCCTCGGCAACGTGCCGGCCATGAAGGGCGATGGCGTGCTCCCCGTGTTTGGCGGCGGCGAGGGCTTTCCCTTCCCGATGATCGCGACACACGACATCGGAATCGCGGCGGCCGAAGCCCTTCTTGCGCCGAGCACTTCAAACCGCTGCATCGAGCTCTCTGCCGCGAAGGACTACAGCCTTCAGGATGCGGCAGACATCGCGTCCGCTGCGCTCGGCCGCCCCGTGAAGCCGCTTGTGCTTCCGATCGATGCGCTCGTGCCGACGTACATGCAGTACGGCATGTCGGCGAACATCGCGGGGCTCTACCGCGAGATGATCGAGGGCATGGGCAAAGGCCTTGTGGCGTTTGAGGGCAAGGTCTCGCGCACGCACGGTGCAACCACGCTGGAGAGCGTGCTCGGCGCAGCATTGCGCTGAGTCTCACGCACGCCTCAGGGAGCTGTCCCTGCGCGTGTGAAGCAGGCGACCTGACAGCGCGCATGCGTGACCGAGCACTCCCCTGGGTGCTCGCGAAGGCATGCCGCGCAGTCTGGGTCGGGGACAACTCCGTCGAGGCGGAGGTTGGTGCGTCGAAGCAGGCATTCGCGTCCATCGAGCTCGGTGCAGCGGTCGATGAAGTCGCAGGTCACGCGCACATCGGCGCCTGCGAGGGTCGGCAAGAGGGGGCCGCGCGCGAGCGGTCCCCATGCGGCGGCGAGGGCCAGCGCGAGCATCGGTGCGAAGCCGCGCCACGCGCCTTTGGCTTTGCCTTCGCGCGAGATATCGCAGTGGTAACAAGCACCCGCGATGTCCGCGGCGAGGACGAGCAGGCCCGTGAAGATGCCGTAGGGGACATCCATGGCGGCGAGGCCAATCGCGGCGAGGTAGCCGACGATGACCGTGAGCCCTGCGCTGTACTTCTGGACGTAGAAATGTGCGCCGCCGGGAAAGATGAAGGCGGCGACCGCGGCCACGCGCTTGAGCCGCGGAGAGAGCTGCGCGGCAGGCTTCTTCGCGCTCTCTCGGTAGGGCGCGCTCACGACCTCCTCAGGCTCTGCCTCCACCTCCGATTCCATCACCGCGATCAGCGCTTTGGCCTCCGCCGCGTATTTGTGCGGCACACGGATCGCGACCTGGATCGCCGCATTGAAGGGCATCAGCGAGAGGTGCTCAAGGCCTGGCGTTGAGCAGGGGATGTCTTGCGAGGCGAGGAGGTCCGCGATGATGCGCGCGCGCATGATGTCGCTCGTCCGAAGGATGACCACGGAGTCGAGCGCGTGATCGACGTTGTCCTCTGCTTGGCTCATCGGTGGAGCGTGCGCGTCGGCGTGGAGAGAAGGCAAGCGCACGCGTCCTAGGGCTGAGCCTCGTCTTCTTGACGCAGGGCGGGGCAGTGCGCGCGGTAGAGCGGCTCAACCTTGCCGACCGAGAGCAGGTGTAGGGGTTGATGTGGCTCGCTGGAGCTCTGCACCTCGACGTCAGCAAGACCCGCAGCGAGGGCCTCGGCTTGAAGCGCCTGGGCCGTGGGACACGTGCCCGAGAGGGACATGCGCCGATGGAGAAAGAGCGCGGGCAGTGCGCGCAGAAGCGCTTCGTTGTGCGCGGCAGTCGAGAGTGCGGCCTCCCGCTCGCGAAGGCGATCCGCATACACAGACCGGATGCTCACCTCGCGCTCCACACCCGGGATCCACCTCCATCGGTTCATCGCAGCCACGCTGTCCGACGTGTCCATGATCGCCTCGCGATGACGCGTGACGCACGGCTGCAGCGCCACTCCGGTGCATTCGGGCCAGTGCGTGTCGCCGTAATCTGCCGCGGCGAGGTCGAGCACCGCGCCCTCCGCCCAAAACTCAGCCGCTGGGCCATGCATCTGATTGACCGCACGCAGCCTCACCCAGACCTGACTGTGCGCGAACCACGCAGTGTGCTCAGGCATCGTCGTCGCGAGTACACGAGCTTGCCGCGCGAGTTCATCGAGCATGGTGGGTGTCCATGGAAGATCTCGCGCCAAGAGCGCCTCAAGCTGTGCCGCCGCTCCGTACTGCATCTGTTGGCCAACGCGAACAGACAGAAGGCTCGCGTCGCCACGGGTGGAGTCTTGCCCGAGGCGAATCACATCGAGGAGCAGCTCCATACCCTCTTGAAGGCGCCCCTCGTGGATATGTGCGCGGGCGAGAATGAACATCATCAACTCAAGCTGCTGCATGTCGATGACGACCCCCTCCGAGAGAAAGACAGGCTGCGCCGTGCAGCCCGACTCACGCTGCAGAAGCGCCTGCACGGCCGTGTCGAGCCCCGCACATTCTTCCGCGACGCTGCGTTCGAAAGGCAGTGCGTCGTCCGCCGACAAACGAAGCACCGCAAACGACTGTTGCTCGTTGCTTCCCAGGTACTCGAAACAGTGAAGGCTTGGCTCTTGCCAGCCCGCCAGTTCACGCAGCCCCTCGGCCCCATCCCCCGCCAGCGCGACACCACGCAGCACAGGCCGCGGGCATGAGGTAACGCGCTCGCCGCGAGCCCGCTCCACGCGCGCAGACGCCTCTTGAATCTGCGCTTCCGTCGCGATGGGACGCGTGGCCCAGAGGAAGAACGAGCCCGAGAAGATCACGACCGTGCCGAGCAGGAGAAGGCAGCCCACTGCGTAGGCGCGACGCGTGCGTGATGCGGGGATGGGCTCAGTCACCAGGTCTCATCGAAGCCAGGGGCCGCAGTGGCCCTGGTAGCAGCCCTCGCTGTAGCCCGTGATGTTGGGGCAATCGCGCGCGAAGGAGGTGCACGCGCAGAGACTCGCGTTGACGCAGGGGCCCCATGTCTCGCCAACCACCGAGGGCACCTGGCCCCCGGGGCATTCGGGCGCCGGAGAGGGGCTCACATGCGGAGGCAACACGCACGGGACCAAATCTGTACGCGCTGCGGGCGCAGCTTGATCGGAGACTGAACCCGGCTCCTCTGCGACGGGCTCCGTCACGGGCTCAGCGGTCTGAGCGGAAGCGCAACCGAGCAACACCAGAGCGAGCAGAAGGGCAGTGCGCATGGCGTGAGCCTACAGCCAACGCAGGCCTGGAGCGCATGCACGCATTCAGTCGCGATAGATCCGCCGCCTCAGCTCGCCCGTGCGCGCGTCGTAGATCTCGAGCGAGAACATGCGCTGCACGAAGATGTCGTTCGTCCCAAGGACGACCGTGTTCATCGCGAAGCTCGAGTCTGCGAGCGCGGTGTCGAAGAGGCGTCGGCCGGAGTTGAGCTCGAAGGCGGTCATCATGCGGGCGCGTGGTGTTCCGTAGAACGCGAGGACCGTTTCTCCGCGCGCGAGGATGGGGCTTGGTGCGCCGTGCCTTGCGTGCATTGGGTCTGCACTGGGTGCGTCGACCATCCAGAGCGGCGCGTTGTTTTGGACCACGCCAATCATCGGCACTGCGGTCGCCGGAGGCATGCGTGTTCCGGCGACGATCACGAGGTTGGGTGCTGCATCGTACGCGGCAACGACGCGCATCCCCTCAGGCTCAGGCAGCCCTTCGTGTGTTGTGAGAGGCGATGCGCCATCGCTGAACGAGGCGCGTGCGTCGCGCTGATCGATGCATGCCTGGTCGAGGGCGATGTGCTGCAAGTGCAACGCATCGAGCACCGTGAGTGTCTCGTCGGCAGTGCGTACCGCGAGCCGGCCGTCGGCGAATCGGCAGAGGGATTCGAAGCGATCGGAGAGCGCGGTCTCGGAGAGCACGTTGCCTGAGGCTGTCTCAACGACCCAGAGGAAGCCTTGGTCGGATACGAGCGCGATATAGCGACCCTCGTCGAAGGTCTCCGCAAAGCCAGAGACAGCGCTGCCGAGCCCGCGCGATGCCCAGAGTGGCTCGAAGGTGTCTCCGTCGATGGCCTCGACGTACATCGAAGGCTCGTAGCCGATGACGCGCGTGCGCATCGCGGTGAAGTCCCTCCGGCCGGCGTGGTTGACGTCGACCTCGGTGAGGAAGATCGCGTTCTGCCCGCCGCCTCCGACACCGCGCGAGACGCCCGAGGCGATGCGTGAGCACGAGTACGTCATGAACACGCAGGGCACGCAGGTCATGAGCACGAGCGCCGTGGCGCCTGCGCCGATCGACCAGCGGAGCCAACTCGGAGTGGGCGTGCGCACTGCAGACGCGGTCGGGTGAGCGGCACTCCGAGGCATCGAGATGGGCGCCGCCTGCACCGCGCCCGAGCGGGCAACCATCGTCGCGCTCGTTGCATCCACCGAAGAAGAAAGGGACGGAGTTCGCGTCGCATCGATCAACTCCATCGCGAGCGCATGTGCCGTTGCAGGGCGGTCTGCGGCATCGCGTGCGAGGCAGCGCGCAACGAGCTGCACGACATGCGGAGGCACGTGAGGAGCAAGCGCACCAAGGTCTCGCGGGTGCTCGGTGAAGAGCTTCGCGATGAGCTCGGTCACCGACTCGGCCTCGTAGGGCATCGCGCCGCTGAGGCACTCGAAGAGCACCACACCCATCGCGTAGATGTCGCTGCGTCGATCCACCGTGGATGAGTTCTTCGCCTGCTCGGGTGAGAGGTACCAAGCGGTACCGATCACCGTTCCCGTCTCGGTCAGTCGATGCGCATCGGCGCGCTTCGCAATGCCGAAGTCGAGGAGCTTGGGCTGCGTCGTGCCGTTGCTTCGGCGCTCGATGAAGATGTTGTCCGGCTTGATGTCGCGATGGACGACGCCCGCCTCGTGAAGCGCATGCAGCGCATCGAGAATCGGCAGCACGATCGGGAGGAGTTCATCGACCGAGATGGGCCCGCGCTCCAGGCGCTTGCCGAGGCTCTCACCCTCCAGCAACTCCATCGCGATCCAAGGCGTCCCCTCGTGCCTTCCTGCATCGAAAATCTCAACGATGGCCGGATGCCGCACGCGCGAAGCAATCACCGCCTCGCGTAGAAATCGCTCCACAAAATCGGCGTTGGTTGCAACCGCCTTCCCCATCACCTTGAGCGCCACACGCTTCTGCAAATGCGTGTTCACCGCGACCCAAACCTCGCCCATACCGCCTCGCCCAGCTTCTCTTGAAGCGCGTACTTGTCTGCGATGAGCGCGGAGGGGTTCGGCACGGGAGGAATCTACATGAGGCGGTTCGACGCTGGCGCGCACCAAGACCGGCCTTGATTCCCCGCCGCGCGCGCGACCTGAAGTACGCTCGCGTCCATGATCGCACTCTCTTCGGACCCAACCCTTGCTGAGCGCCAGATGCAGGCGCTGATCTTCGCGCTGACCACCTTCGGTCATATCGATGGCGACTTCGATGCGAACGAGCGCGAGGTGGTGAAAGGGACGATTCGCAAGCTGATCGAAGGCCGCGTCGATGGCGCGATGAGGGGCGCGGATGCGAACGCCAAGCGCGATGTCGTCGAGCGCTTCACCAAGCACTTTCACGAGATCTTCGAGAACGTTGATCGCTATGTGCACGAGGTGATGACGGAGCCGATGGCGAGCGGTGAGACGCGTGATCAAGTCGTGCACGCGAAGCTCAAGCAGCGCTGCTACGAGCTCTTCTCGGCCTTTGATCAGAAGGGACAAGACGACCTTCTCGAGGCGGTCGATCAGCTCATCGCGGCGGATGGTGAAGTGCATCCAGCCGAGGCGAAGTTTCGCGGCGAGCTCGCCTCGCTCCTGGCTGCGGAAGACGACATCGCGAGCGGGATGATCGCGCTCGATGAGCTCGACAACGAGGGCCCCGTAAGCCGCGTGCATGAGATTGGCTCGACCTTCGCGCAGGCGATTGCAGGCGTGGGCACGATGCCCATCGACTCGAATGCGGGCGGGGATCACGCCTTCTTCAAGCAGCTTGAGCATCACTACTCGGCCAACCCCGAGCGCATCAGCAAGCAGGTGCAGGCTGATTTGGATCTCGCCGAGAAAGCGATTCAGCTTCTCGATGCGCAGCGTGCGAAGGGTGCCGGAAAGCTCGCGGGCAAGCAGCGCCTGGATGAGCTTGAGGGCGCCGCATTCGATGGCCACATCGGCTGGCGCCGCATTCAGCCGGGGCAGGCCGTCGACGTGGTCTGTCTTGGCGACATCCACGGTTGCTACTCGTGCCTCAAAGCCGGCGTGATGCAGACGCGCTTTCTTGAGCGCGTCGAGGCCTACCGCAAAGACCCCACGCAGCCCTACCCGCTCCTTGTCTTCCTCGGCGACTACATCGACCGCGGCATCTTCAGCTTGAACGGCGTGCTTCGCAGCGTGCTGCAGCTCTTCGTCGCCGCCCCAGAGCACGTCGTCCCCCTGCGCGGAAACCACGAGTACTACGTCGAGCACCAGGGCCAGATTTACGGCGGCGTGCGACCGGCCGAGGCCATCAACACGCTCAAGCCGCATCTGCCCGTCGATGTCTTCCGCAGCTACATGCGCCTCTTCGAAGCGCTCCCCGCGATGTTCTTCTTGGGCTCCACGATGTTCGTGCACGGCGGCATCCCGCGTGACCGCGCGCTCAAGCAGAAATGGGTCGGCCTCTCGACGCTCGAAGACCCAGACCTTCGCTTCCAGATGATGTGGAGCGACCCAAGCGACGCGGATGTGATCCCCGCCGCGCTTCAAGACGCGAGCGCGCGCTTCCCCTTCGGACGCCTGCAGCTCCAATCGTTCATGCAGCGCATCGGCGCCAAGGTGCTGATCCGCGGCCACGAGAAGACCGACTCGGGCTTCAAGTCGCACTACGAGGGCGCGTACAAGCTCCTCACGGTCTTCTCCGCCGGCGGCGCCACCAACGCAGACTTGCCCGAGGGCTCAAGCTACCGAGGCGTGACGCCCAAGGCGCTCCGCATCGTGCAGCGCTCCCACGATGCCGCCGACATGCAGCCCTTCGAGCTCGACTGGGAGACCTACAACGACCCAGCCTCGAACGGCTTCTTCGCCAAGCCGATGGAGATCGAGCACCGCGAGGGCTGATTTTCCTCGGAATTCCTTATTCGGAATAAGACCCGGCGATTTTAAAATCGGCTCCGCCTATTCGGAATAGGACCCGGCGATTTTAAAATCGACTCCGCCTATTCGGAAATAGGACCCGGCGATTTTAGAATCGGCTCTGCCTATTCGGAAATAGGACCCGGCGATTTTAAGATCGGCTCCGCCTGTTCGGAGATAGGACCCGGCGATTTTAAAATCGGCTCCGCCTATTCGGAAATAGGACCTGGCGATTTTAAAATCGGCTCTGCCTATTCGGAGATAGGACCTGGCGATTTCAAAATCGAGCCGCCTTATTCGGAGATAGGCACCCTCGGATTTTGAAATCGGGTCGGCCTATCCGGAAACAGGACCTGGCGATTTCAAAATAGGAGCGGCCTATTCGGAGATAGGCACCCTTGGATTCTGAAATCGGGTTGTCCTATTCGGAAATAGGACCCGGTGATTTCAAAATCGCGAAGGGCTATTTGGAACGAGGGGCGCGTGGTTTTCGAATCGGGGCGGGCTATTCGGAAATAGGGCCCCGCTCGGAATTACGCGGGTTCGCTCTCGCTGACCTTCGGCGGTGCTGGAGGCGCCATCGGTGGCTGTGCTGTCGGAATCATCCTGCGCTCGGCCACGATCATCATCTTCGGCGAGTCTGCTCCGAAGAAGACGCCCGGCATGCACTCGCGGCCAGAGACTTCGACGACGCGGAAGCCGCGCTGATGAAGCACCTGACCAAGCTCGTGCAGGGCGTAGAGGCGAATCGAGTACTGCGTCTCTTTCTGCCGACCATCGTCGAGGATCACATTGCGCTTCACGACGAGGCGCGAGTTGATGTGATTGAACGAGGTCTCCTCCATCACGATGCAGCCGTCGCCCTGGAACCAGACGAGGTTTGGCTGCGTGCGGACAGCGTAGTCGCGGTTGACGACATCGATGAGGAATAGGCCGCCAGGCTTGAGCGCGCGGTGGATGCGCTCGATGACCTGCTTGTTCACCTCGTCGTCGAAGTAGCCGAGCGTGGTGCCCCAGAAGAGCACGGCGTCGAAGGCGCCATCGAAGTTCATCTCCCGCATGTCGGCGTGGAGGAAGTTGATCTTGAAGCCCTGCGCCTGCGCCTCGTCTGCGGCGCGCGAGAGCATAGGTAGCGAGAAATCAAGGCCGACGACGATGTAGCCACGGCGTGTGAGCTCAATGGCGTGCAGGCCGAGGCCGCAGCCGACGTCGAGGATTGCGGCGCCCTTCGCGAGGCCGAGGCGTTGCTCGATGAAGTCGCACTGCTCACGGACCCAACGGGCCGGAGGGACGGGCACCGTGCGCAGGTAGTCGTCGTTGAAGAGCTCCTCCCACCAGAGGACTTTCTTCTTCGGTGGAGGGCGCGTGGAGTCGATGACGACCGAGGGCGCCGCCTGTTGCTGGGCGATCGGAGGCGGCAGCGCGTGTGGATTCGAGACGCGTGGCGGCGGTGCGGGCGGGCGCGCAGGCTTGGGCGCAGGCGCCGCGACAACGGGCTCCTCAAGGATCTCGCCCTCGACCATTTCCATCGCATCGGACTCGCCCGACTGCGTGGTGTCGATCGCTGTCTCCACCGACACCGCGGGCAATGCTGCGGCGTCGCGCGCGATCGGGTCCTCGGTGTCGAGTACGAGCGCAGGTACCTCTGCGGCGGGTGCGGGTGCCACTGCGGGCGTCGGTGCCACTGCGGGTGCGGGCGCGATTGCAGGTGCTGGCGCCACTGCGGGTGCGGCTGGCAGAGGCGCGATCGCGGCCGGAGCGCTCGTGAAGTACGGCGCCTCAAAGCCACCTGGCGTCGTGTGATCCGGGTTCTCCGGCGGTGGCGCGATGCGCGGAGATTCCGTGCGTGAGCCCTCAACCGAGACGGATCGCTGCAGGACCACGACCGGCGCAATCGCAACGACTGCGGCCACTTTGGCAGGTGGCGCTGGCTCCTCGGCGGCGATCGCCGCCTCAAGGCCCTCGACCACCGCGAGCTGCGAGCTGTCGTCCGCGTCGGAGCCCAGCGAGAGCACGGGCTCGTCGTCGTCCTCGTCGATCGACTGCTCCGTCGAGGAATCGCTGCCAGCGAAGAGCCCGCGCGGGACGGGCGCGGGGGGAAGCGAGGAAGGACGCCGCATGATCGGCGCGACCCGCGTCGGCTCGCTAGCGAGCTCAGGCTCATCCACCACTGCCGCAAAACCCTGGGGCGCGGTGACATCCGCGGAAACGGCCTCGGGTGCCGCGGCTGCGATCGCGGCCTCGAAGGAGGGCACGTCGACCTCCGGTGCGGGCGCCGTCGCGAGTTCGGCTGGCGCCTCAGGTGCGTGTTCGTCCTCGGCGCGGGGACTCTCCGCGACAACCTCCGGCTGAGTCTCCACGACCACCGATTGAGTCTCCGCGACGACCTCGGGCGGAGTCTCCGGCACGGGCTCCGAGGCAACGCTCGGCTGGGTGAACGTCTCAAAGACTTCGGCTTGCGGTGCGGGCACATCCGCGAGGCGCGTCTCCTGCGTCGGGGCCCAGATGGGCTCCTCGATGACGGTCTCACGCGGCGCGCTCTCCGATTCATCGTCGAGAGAGAGCTCGATCGAGCTGCCCGCGAGGTCTGCGACCATCGTGCGCTCACCTGCAAGCGGTGCTGGCTCACTGGAGGCGTCCAGGCTCGGCACGAGAGGCTCGCTCGGCATCGGCGCCGGACGCTCTGAAACGCGCCGCGGTGGCGGGGGTGGAGGAACCATCGACGCGCGACGCGGCGCAACCTCGGCCATCGTCAGGAAGTCTGGCACTTCTGACTTCGCGGGCGGCGCGGCTTGGGCTGGCTCCTCATCGTCGAAGAGGGAGACCTCCACCGTGTCGGGTGCGTAGCTCGGCGGACGCACCGATGGACGGGTCGGCGGCGGCGGTGGCGCCGCGGGGGGTGGGCTTGAGGGCTCAGCGCGCGGGTCGCGAAGCGAGACGTTCATCTCCACAAAACTAGGACGCGGCACATCGTCCACGGGAACACGCAGGCCTCGACGACGCCTTGCCCGGGATGTGTCGTCATCGTCGCGCGTATCGCTCATACTGGGGCACCGTAGAGGGCTTGGCCCATCTTCACACTCACGCCGGTCGGCGTCTTTGAGACGAGTCCCTGCATCGCGCGGCGCGGCAAGAAAACGATGGCGGTCGAACCTAGAAGGAAGCGACCCAACTCTGCGCCGCGTTCGACGTTCATGGGGTTTGCGTAGAGAACTTCACCACGAGCACGCCCTTGGTTGCTGTGGATGGAGGGATCAAACGACACCTCAATGCCGCCGACGATCAGGGCACCGACGAGAACGGTCACCACGGGCCCAAAGCGCTCGCTCTCCTGCCGCACGCAGACGCGCTCGTTCGTGGCGAAGAGCTTCTCGACGTGGTCGAGGCCGATGCGATTGACCGGGTAGAGCGTGCCGCCGATGTGGCGTGCACGGGTGACTTTGCCCGTCACGGGCGCGTGAACGCGGTGATAGTCGCGTGGAGAGAGGTAGACGATGGCGAAGCGCCCGCCGCGCATCTCGTCCGCATCCGCCTCCGAACCGAGCATCTCGGCGACGGTGTAGCGGCGACCTTTCACCAGAAACGATGCGTCATCGCCGATCGGGCCCTCGTCTTCGAGGCGTCCGTCCGCAGGCGAAACAATCGCGGACGGGTCGGCGGAAATCTCCCGTGCGCCAGCGCGAAGTGGCCGCGAGAAGAACTCATTGAACGTGCGAAATCCCTCGGGCGGAATCACGCATTCGTCCAAATCGACGTTGTAAGCGCGCACGTAGGCGTCGATCGCCCTCGCGAGCAATGCCCGGGGCGGTTCGCTCGCCGCGATCTTTCCGAACGCTCGGCTGATGCCCTTTCGCGGCAACCATCGGAGCGTCTCTCTAGCCAATCGCGTCGATGTCATCTCGGGCCCGATGCAGCGAAAAACGAGGGTCTGAGCGCATCTCAAGACCGCCCGCGATGCTACCGGAGCGCGCTTTCGTTGGTCAAAAGGTTTCCTGTTCCTGACGCCGATCGGCGAGCGCTGACCCCAGACGAGCCTTCGCGTAGCATTCTAGGCGATGAAGCCCTGCCCCCTCTGCGGAACCCGCGCCCTCCCCCGCGCCGATGGAACCTGCCCCGCATGCAACGGCGAGGGCAAGCCGAAGGAAGCGCCGCAGGTCGAGGCGCCGAAGTCCTCTCCATTTCCGATGATCGGCCCCGTCATCGGCGTGACCATCGCAGCCATCTGGACGAACCGGACGCCGAGCGGCGGCTTCGACATGATGACGCTGGTCGTCACCGTCTCGACCCTGCTCGGCGGCATCCTGGGCGTGCTGACGCTTCGTGCTGTCCACGCGCGCATGAAGCGCTGAGGCCTCAGACGTAGCCGAGCAGTCGGCCACCCTGATAGACGATGAGCGAGGCGACGTAGGCCACGACGTTCATGTAGACGAGCAGGAACATCGCCCAGCGCCACGACCCGCTCTCGCGCTTCACCGCGGCCAACGTGCTCATGCACTGCGCGGCGAGGACGAAGAAGACCATCAGGGAGAGCCCCGTCAGTGGCGTGAAGAGCAGCGAACCGTCCGACCGGCGCGCGTGACGCAAACGGTCGCGGAGCCCGACGCTCGTCTCGTCTTCTTCTTCGCCGACGCCGTACACGATGCCCAGGGTGCCGACCAACACCTCACGGGCCGCGAAGCTTGCGATGAGGCCGATGCCGATCTTCCAGTCGAACCCAAGTGGAGCAATCGCAGGCTCGATCACATGCCCGAGCGTTCCGGCAACGCTCGACTCCATCCGCGACTCGGCGCGTGCGTGCTCGAGCTCCGCAACCGCGTCGTCAGTGGTTGCGGCGGCAATCTCACCCGCGAAGCGCGACTCGTTCTCCGCGTTGCGGGGATAGGTGAGCAGCGCCCAGAGCACAATCGTGATGGCTGCGATGACCGTGCCTGCGCTGGCGATGAAGGACCACGTTCGCTCGCCAACCGTGCGGAGCACCGAGCGCCAAGCAGGCCAACGGTAGGGCGGAAGCTCCAGCACGAGCGAGGGCCGTGGTCCGCGTAGCACCGTGCGACGCAGGATGGCTGCAGCGAGCAACGTCGTGACCACGCTCAGCAAGTACATCGCGAGCAACGCGAGCACGCCCGCCTCGATGCCGTGAAAGAGCGTCCCACGCGGGAACACCACCGCGACGACCAGCGCGTAGACAGGCAAGCGTGCGCTGCACGACATGAACGGAAGCGCGAGCATCGTGATCAGCCGATCACGCCGATTCTCAAGGGTGCGTGTCGCCATCACCGCGGGCACCGCACACGCAAAGCCCGAGAGCAGCGGCACGAACGCGCGACCGTGCAGGCCGACCGCGCCCATCACGCGGTCGATCACGAACGCAACACGCGCGAGGTAGCCCGAGTCTTCAAGCAGCACGATGAAGAGCGAGAGCATCGCGATCTGCGGGACAAAGACGAGCACGTTGCCGACGCCCGCAACGACACCATCCGCGAGCAGATCCGTGAGTGGGCCCTCGGGGAGCGAGGTGCGCACGAGGTCTTGAAGAAAGCCGATCATCGACTCGACGACGTCAACGAAGGGAGTCGACCAGGCGAAGAGCGCTTGAAAGAGCACCGTCATCACCGCGATGAAGATCACAAAGCCGAGCACGGGATGCGTGAGCACGGCGTCGATGCGCTCCGCCTTGCGCGGGCCCTCAGAACGTCGCGTCACAGAGGCCGAGACGAGCGCTTCCACCTTCGCGTAGCGCGCACCGATCAACATCGCGTCGAGGTCGGGCGTCTTCTTGCGCTCGCGCTCCACGGCTGCGCGAAGCTCACTTGGCACCTCAAGCTCGTCGTCCTCGATCGAGAGAAGTGCCCACTTCGCCAGCGAGGCAATGCGCGCTTCCTCTGGCCTCGCCCCAGCCCATGCAGTGCTGCGAATCACGTCCTCGATCGCGTGAAGCGATTCCTTCAGTGGCAAGGGAAGCGCGAGCGAGAGCGAGGCTGACTTCGGCGCGCTCAATGCCGTGGAGATGGCGGTACGCAGGGCATCCAAGCCCTCGCCAGTACGCGCGGAGACCGCGACGACCGGAACGCCGAGCGCATCGGTCAGCTTTGCCGCGTCGACGCTGACACCGTTGCTGCGCGCCTCGTCGATCAGGTTCAGACAGAGGAGCGCGGGCACGCCTGATTCGATCACCTGGAGTGCGAAGTAGAGATGACGATCGAGCGCGCTCGCATCGCAGACCAGCACCGCCAGATCGGGAGCTTGCCCTTGCCGCGGAAGGATCTCATCGAGGACGACAATCTCCTCGGCCGAGCAGGCGGAGAGCGAATACGCGCCTGGAACATCGACGACGGCAACCTCGTATTCGCCGATGCGCACGTTGCCACTGCGTCGCTCGACGGTGATGCCCGGGTAGTTGCCCGTGCGTGCGCGCGCGCCGGTCAGCGCATTGAAGAGCGTGGTCTTGCCAGCGTTCGGATTGCCCGCGAGGACAACGCGTTTCGGGGTCGTCATCAGGCGCCCTTCTCTGCGGTGCTTGGCTGAAGCACCACACGCTCCGCATCGGCGCGCCGAATCGAGAGCGAGGCACGACGCACCTCAAGCTCCATCGGGTCACGAAGCGGCGCGACGCGCACAACGCGCACCGAGGTGCCCGAGAGCAATCCGAGCTCCATCAGCCGCCTCCGAAACGCGCCCTCGCCCTCCACGAGGTGCACGACGCCGGTCTCACCGACGCCAAGATCCGCAAGGCGTCTCGGAGCGCTCATCTCGCGTTGATAACGGTTCTCAACTCAGAGCGCAACGCTCTCTGTGCGTTCGCCATCAACCATTTCGCTCAAAGCAAATCGGCGCGATGTCGAGCTTCTCGCGCAGAAGACGGCTCGCCTCGACGAAGCGGCCCGTCACTGGGTCGTGGTAGCCGCTCACGTTCGTCAGCGTCGCGTCATGACCGCGGTAGAATTGGTTGAGACGCGCCATCGAGAGCTCGCGGATGTACTTGCCCACCATCGAGGCGATCGCGACCGGCAGCGCGTGTGCATCGGCATCCACCTCAAAGGCCACTTCGCCGACGCCTTGCACGCGATACGAGGAGCGCCCCTTCACCTCCTCGAGCGTCTCGGTCTTGGCGACGTCGAAGTGCTGAAAGCGCGTCGTGTACTTCCGAATGCCGCCGATCATCCCGCACGTTGCGAGCACATCGCGACCGGCTGCCGCGCGCGCATCGAGCACGAGCCGCTCAAAGAGCTCCAAGTCGACGACGAGCTTGCTCGTCAGGCGAACAAGCGCCTCGTTGTACTTCCTCGTGCACAAGACGGCGGTTCGCACACGCACCACACGCGTCTCTGATTTCGACGCAGCAAGCGAGCGCAGAAGGCCCTGCCCATGCGCCAACTTTCCGCCGAACGCGGGCACTGGAAGTGCGCCCCAACACTGTGCGCGCGTCGATGTTGGGCAGGGCGCCTGAAGTGCATCGAGGCCGTCGAGCGAGAGCGCGCTCAGCACATCGTCTGCATCTCTCGCAGGGCGTCCGAGCGCCTCCTCGGCAATCGCCAACGCGAGCCCCTCAGCATGCGCCATCGAGCCAAAGCCCGCGCTCACCTTGCTGTCTTCAATGCCAAGCTTCGCGCCAAGGGCACGCGCCTTCTTCGCGTCGAGGTCGCGCACATCGAGTGTGCACGCTGTCGCCACCAAGGGACCAAGGCGCGGGCCGAGGCCATTCTCATCGACGCCGACCCAGGGAATTGGATGATCCGTTCTCACGCGTCGAACGTTCTTCCTTTTGTGTCTTCTGTCGACGATCGAAATGTCGCTGTTAGGATGAGGACGGCCAATGACTGGACCAGTTCAGCGCGCGATGACGGAAGCCATAGAATCCGTCGCCTCCTCGGAAGCCCGTGTGGCGATCCTGATCCGAGCACTCGCGCGTGCCGGGCTCACGAAGGTGCCTGAGCGCGGGCCTGAGGTGCTGCGCTTCCTTGAGGGCGCCTGGCACGAGGCCATCGGTGAGGCGCTCGGAGAAGAGATCGCTGACGAGCTCCTGAGCCAGCTGCGACCGCTTCTTCGCTTTGCTGCGCGTCCGCCGTCCGTCGCGCCAAGAGTCGGCTCCATCCCTCCACCACGCCGCGGTCCCTCCTCGCAGGGGGTCAAAGCGACGCCCTCGCAAGAGCCGCAACGTCGTCCGTCCCTCACGCCGGAAGCTGTGACCGCCGCCGTCGCCCGTGCCATCTCGATCACGCCGAGTGCGTCGCGGAGCGTGCGTCCTACGGTGCCTGCGGATGCGCTGGCCTACAGCCGCGCCGCATCGCCCGAGGCGATGGTCCAGGCGATCAACGAGAGTCGCATCGACCCCGAGACGCTTGAGCCCGGCCCGCCCGAGTCAGGAACGCACACGGTTTTGCCTGGGCACTACGTCCTCATCTCGCGTGACGAGGCGCTCTCCGATGCGATGGAAGCGCGCTTCCCGGGTCGCTTTCACTGCGCACGCGGGCTCATGGAGATCCTGGACATTTCCGATGAACTGCGCGGGCAAGGCGCTTGGTTCGTCTTCGACTGCATCCATGCGCCCGTGCACATCGCCTCGCTGATCATGCTCACGCCGGATCTGCCCCTCGATGCGGAGTTTGTGGTCTTGGGCGCCTCGGACATGGAGCGCGAAACCCTCGCCACCGCGGTCGACCGTGCAGTGCATTGGAAGCACATGGCGCGTGCGGCGCTCGCCCGTGAAGTCATCGCCTCGCTGCTCGCGACCTGAGGCCTCGTTCACTCGAAGGAGCGGTTGAGCAAGTCCAGCATCTGCGCGTCGGTTGCGGTCTCGCCGACGAGCACAGACTCACGCGCGCGAAACCATGGCCAGATCGGCGCGACATCCTGACATCCGATGCGCGCCTCAGCGGGTGAGCAGAGCACGCGGACGTGAAAGTGATCATCGTGCGGACGCGCGTTCATCGGCTGCGCGAGCACGTAGGTCGCACGCGTGAGCAACGCTGCATCGGCCTCATGCAGCAAGGCGTAGCGAAGCAGGCGCGACTTCACGCCCCGGCTGCAAAAGATCCACTGCACATCGATGGTCGGGTCCGCCAAGAGCGCCCGAACAAGCGCCCAGTTGCGCGCGTCATCAAAGACGACGACCTCATTCGTTTCAGGGTCCGAGGCGAGCCCAAAACGAGAGAAGGCCACGCGACCGCGCGGCTCGACCGAGCGGCCTGTGACATCCGTGAGGTAGAAAAGAATGTCGACGTCGCGGCCCGCGCGATGACTGCGATGGCGCGTGTGTCGCCCTCCCCGCGGCGACCCCAAATCGCCGATGCGCAGCGGCAGCCCACCAGGCATCGCCGCATCGATCGACGCAGCCGCGCGCATGAGTGCATCCACAAGTCGCGGAACGCCAAAACGCGTGTCCTCTCCGGGTCTCGCGCGTTCAAACGCCAGGCCTCGATCGGGCAAGGATGCACCTCGATGAAGCCAACCCGATGAGGTGCCAAACACACTAAGCGGCTCATCCCCGAGGCGACTCGGTCGCAGCGCTGAGCAGCCAGCAAGGGCCGTCAGCGCGAGCGTCACGACGAGGCAGCGCACTCCGCTCAATGATCGTCGAGCCCCAAGAACGTGCGTGTTCGCGCATCCTTTGGCGACGCGAGCACTTCCTTCGGGTGCCCATCCTCGATCACATTCCCCTCGTACAAAACGAGCGCGCGATCGGCGAGCTTCTCCGCGAACTTCATCTCGTGCGTGACGATCACGAAGGTCAGCTTCTCGCTTGTCTTGAGATGCTCGAGGACATCCACGAGGTCGCCCACGCGCTGCGGATCCAGTGCGGACGTTGGCTCATCCATGAAGAGCACCTTGGGCTCCATCGCGAGCGCGCGGGCAATCGCGCAGCGCTGTTGCTCACCACCCGACATGCGGCGCGGCATCGCATCCTTGCGATGCGAGAGACCTACCTTCTCAAGCAACTCAAGCGCGGTCTTTTTCGCCTTCTCCAGCGGCACTTTCTTCACGTGCATCGGCGCTTCCATCACGTTCTCGAGCGCGCTCATGTGCGGAAAGAGATGCCAGGCCTGAAAGACAAGACCCGACTCAAGCCGCAAGAGACGCAGCTCTTCCGGATGGCTTGAGCCCTTCGTGAGCTTCGCTTTGCCCACGCGAATCGCCCCGTCTTGAAAGCCCTCCAGGCCCGTCATGCAGCGAAGCGCTGTGCTCTTGCCGCCACCGGAAGGGCCCACAAGCGCAACCACTTGGCCCGGGTGAATGTCGAACGAGACGGACTTGAGCACCGTGCGCTCGCCGTACTGCTTCACCAGCTTGTCGACGGTGATCACCGCCTCGGACTGCGTTGCTTGCGTGCTCATGACGACTCCTTGGCCAACTCATTCTCGAGTCTTCGAGAGAGCAGCGAGAGCGGGTAGCTCATCGCCAGATAGAGCCCTGCGCAGAGCAGGCCTGGGAGCAGATAGCTGCGCACGTCGATGGCGGTGATCGTCATGCGCTTGGTGAGCTCAACGACGGTGATGACAGAGACGAGCGAGCTGTCCTTGAGGAGTGCGATGAAGTCGTTCGTCACGCCGGGAAGCGCGATGCGAAAGGCCTGCGGGACGATGATGCGACGCACAGCGAGCGGCAGGCTCATGCCGAGCACCGTCGCAGCTTCCATCTGTCCCGGTGGGATGGCTTGGATGCCCGCGCGGTAGATCTCGGCCTCGTACGCGGCGTAGTTCAAGCCGAGGCCGACGATGGCTGCAAAGAAGGCGTCGTACTCACTGAGCCCGTCCCAGTTGATCGCGTTTCGCATCACCGGCATCACGCCGAAGTAGAGGACGTGCAGCTGAAGCAAGACGGGCGTGCCGCGGAAGAGTTCCACGTACGTCGTGGCGATGCTTGAGAGCGGCTTGGGGCCGTACATGCGGGTCAGTGCGAGCAAGAGGCCAAGGGCAATCGCAAGGCACATCGCGAGCGCGGAGACGAGTACCGTGACACCCGCGCCCTGGACGAAAAGCCATGCGAGGTAAGGCGTAAACGTCGCGTGCTGACGCACGAGCACCATCGCGCGCATGTCGTCATCGCTCCACGTTTCAAGGCGTGCTTCGCGTTCGGAGTCGATCTCCCAGCGGCTCAAGATGCGACGCAGCTCACCACGCTGCGCGATGGCTGCGAGCGCGTGATCGACCTCGGTGCAGAGCGTCTGATCGGCGTGGCGACAAGCGACGGCGTAGTAGCCATCTTGGATGTCGGTCACGAGGCGCAACGTGGGTCGCACAAGGCCGTAGCGCGTCGCGATGATGTCATCGAGAAGCACCGCATCGATGCGCCCCCCCTCGAGGTCGGCATAGGGCTCTTCCGTGCCCTCGTAGGTCACCACTTCCACGCCGCTCTCACGCAGGATGTCGAACGACATCGAGCTTGCGAGCGTGCCGACGCGACGACCATGCAGTGACTCCAGGCCCGTGACGGTGGCGTCATCACGACGCGCTACGAGCTGCGCGGAGAAGATGTAGTAGGGCCGCGTGAAGAGGACGGTGTCGGCGCGCGCTGGCGTCACCTCCAGGCCGTTCATGATCACGTCGAACGAGCCTCGATCGAGCGAGGGCACGAGGTTCGACCAATCGTTCTGTGTGAACTCGGCCCGCACGCCCATCTCACGCGCAATGGCCTCCGCAATCTCGACCTCAAAACCGATGCGCTGCCCGGGATGTGCTGGGTCTCCAAAGACGTAGGGCTCACCGCCCTGCTCATCCGCGCCCCAGCGCAGCACGCCTGTGCGACGCACGCGCTCAAGCCCCGTCTCGCGGGTGCCTCCACACGATGCGAAGAGCACCGCGAACAAGAGCGCGACCGCTGCGCTCGCCATGCTTCGTTTGCTGGAGATCGGCGTGTTGAACACGCGCCGTGAGTACAACGGAAGCGCGCGGCGTGACTACTGCTGACGCACGCCTTCGGCCGGAACCATGCGCGCGGCCCACCAGCTCGGCACAAGCGTCGCGAGCACACAGATGATCATCGCGATGAGCACCGTCCAGCCCATCTCCGAGCCGCTCAAGCGCACAGGCAGGTGGTCGATCAGGTAGACGTGCGGGTCGAGCGGGAAGCGGATGTGCTCAAGGTAGAGGCAGACGCCGCCGCCGACGATGACGCCGATAACCGTGCCGACCAATCCGATGAACGCACCTTGCGCGAGGAAGACGAGCAACACGTGCGCGTCGTGGGCACCCATCGCCTTGAGGATCGCAATCTCTCGTTTGCGCTCGAGCACGATCATGATGAGCGTCGCAATCACTACGAAGGCCGCAACAAAGACGATGCTCGCGATGACGAGGCTGAGCATCACCTTCTGGATCTCCAGCGCCGTGAAGAGATTGTGGTTGAGCTCCTGCCAATCCATCGTGTGGTAGGCGCCACCGCCAAGCTCACGCTCCAAGCGACGCGCGACTTCGGGTGCATCGTCGGGGTTGTGGAGGCGAATCTCGACGCCATCGACGGCATCGCCGTGATCAAAGAATTGCTGCGCCTCGTAGAGATCCGTGACGACCAGCTGCGTGTCGTATTCCTGAAAGCCTGCCTCGAAGATCCCGATGACGCGGAGCTCGCGCGAGCGCGGTGTGACGCTCATCGCGCCGCCTGTGATGCTGCGGTCGAAGCCTGCGAGGGGAGACACGATACGCACGCGCGCACCCACGCCGACACCGAGCTCTGTCGCGAGCGTCCGACCGAGCAGAATGCCGGGGAGCTGATCCGTCGGGACGATGTCATCTGCGTCGCGCAGGGTTGTGTCATCGCCTGTCGAAGCATCCTCGCCGCGCAGTGCGGCCTCGGCCTCTGCGGGCGTAGGGACATGCACTGCAGGCAGCGGAACAATCTCGCCCTCGTCGGGCTCAGCCGCCTCAGGAACAACCTCGGCGGGCGCTTCGACTTCAGGCGTGACGGGCGCGGGCTCTGGGTTCTCCTCGCGTGCGCGAAACGCTTCGCCCGAGACGTAGGCTTGGTCGACCGCGCGCAGATACGCGTCGAGATCCTCACCGCCTGTGCGGGCGCGATCGCGCTCCTCCGGACGCACGGGAGGCTGTGCGCCAGGCGCACGCATGCCCTCAAGCGAGCCTTCGACAAGCTGCGAGGGCAAGTCGAGCACGCTCGGCATCAGCTCAGGGTCGACGCCCTTGAGGAGCACGCCCGCGATGCGATCCCCATTGGCGAGCATCATCGGTTGGATGAGGAAGGGCCCTGCGCCTGAGACCTCGGGGTGCTCCATCGCCCGCGCAACCACGTCGCGATACTCCTCAAAGTCGCCGTATTTCATGGCGAGCACGTGCGCGTTTACGCCGAGCACCTTGCGCTGAAACTCGTCTTGAAAGCCTGCGGTGATCGACATCACCGAGAGGAGCGCCGCGACACCGAGGGCCACGCCGCTGACGGCAATGGACGTGATGACCGAGACGTTCTTGCTCTTCTTCGACGCGAGATAACGAAGGCCGATGGAGAGGGCGTAACGCACCGCGCGCTTCTACAGCGCATTGATGCGGGCGTCGATGCAGGCGACGTACACAAGGCGACATGCAGCGTTCGATGCAGCGGCGCGCGGTCTTCGCTATGCTTGAGGCACTTATGCTTAAGACTCGCCCTGGGACTCGTCCCGCTGCGGTCGCCCGTTTCGTACTCGCGGCTGCGACGCTCGTTCCATCTCTCTTGCCTGGCTGCCCTGCCCCACGTCCCTACGCGACGGATGCGGGCCGCGCCGATGCACCGCGGGTGTCGCCGCGAACGCTGATCGCACAGTCGGGCACGAACGTGGCGCTGACGCCGGGAGCGGAGACGTTGATTCGCGTCCTCTTGCGCGACGACGCTTCGGGCGCGCCCATCGCGAACGAGACGGTGCACTTCGGTCTTGAAGGCAACCCGCGCGGCAGCACCCTGCGTGCGCTCGACGTTCAGACCAATGCCGAGGGCATCGCCGAGGTTGCGATTGTGGCGGGCGCGACGAGCACGACCTTCGTCGTGCGTGCGAGCGCTGCCGAGGTGGACGCGATCACCTTCAGCGTCTCCGTTGGCGCTGCGTTCGGCACGCTGCGGGTGGATGTGGATGCGCAGCACACCGCGCCCGTGGACTCGTACCTTGCACGCGTCGCACTCGGCACGTCCTGCGCAACGCTCGATGCGGCAAGCGTGGTGGTGACGCGCACGCTGGGGGCGGAGTTCGCGGAGGCCGACTTCATCAACCTTGCGACGGATGCCGCGTGGACGGTTGATCTGCGTGGCGTTGCCCGCGACGGCACAGTGACCGCGCGTGGCTGCGTCGATGATCTCGCGGTGCGGGCGGGTGAGACCACGACCGTCTCGATCGCAGTGACCGACCGAATGATCGAGCTGAGCCCGCGCTATGACGTGGCGCTCTCGTTTGATGCGCGCGAGGCGGGCGCAACGACAGCGCTCCTCTTGACCCCCTCGGTAGAAGACGCGCTCACGAGCGCCACGGTGCTTCTCGATGCCTTGGACGCAGAGCTCGCCTCACGACTCCTCGTGGAGCCCCGCGCACGTCTGCGGGAGGCGCGCGCTGCTGGGCTTGAGGCACGGGTCGCCGCACAGCTCGCGCTGCGTGAGACCTCCTTCGTGCGTGAGCTCAGCGCGCTCACATCGGAGGTCGACGCTGCCCTCAGCGCCACGACGCTCGAAGGCAGCTTGGTGCTCTCGCCCGCGCGGCTGGAGTTCCGTGGTGGCTCCGTCGCCGAAGGTGCGTTCACGAGCGCGCTGCCCACAACGCTCACCTCGCTCGCCATCTCGCCCACCGAGGTGACGCTGCGTGGCGCCTCGATCGAGCTTCGCGCCTCCACGCTCTGGCTCACCGCACTTCGACTCGAAGCCTCGCGCGCGGACTCACGCGTTCAGAGCGGCCCGCTTTGCTCCAGCCTCGCGGGTCTCACCGCCGATCTCAGCATCGCAACATGCACCGGGGACTGCCTCGCTGCGGCATGCACGCGCGCCGTCGACCTCTACGTGCAGACCCTGGAGCGCCGCGCCGTCGCAGTCGACAGCGAGGTTTCCACGCTCACGTTCGGCACCGTGCTTCGCGCGACCGATACCGATCGAGACTTCGTCGCCGAGACGCTCGCCTCCCCGGATTTTGTCGCGCGCTGGAGCTCGGCCGATTCCATGACAGCCATTCCGCTCACGGTCCGCTGGAGTGCCTCGAGCGGCGCCCCGCTGTGAGTGACTACGCGCTGGCCTCGCTGCTGGAGCTCCGTGCGGAAGAGGTGACTGCAGCGCAACGCGCACACCTCGAAGCGCAGCGACAACACGAAGCGGCATGCGCGCAAACAGCGGAGTTCACGCAGACACATCGCGCTCACGAAGAGGCAACGCGCGCCTCGTTGGGCGAGCCAATGAGCGCTGCCGATGCTGGGGCACTTCACGCCTGGCGGCTGCGTCGTCGTGAGGAGGCGGGCGCATTGCGCGAGCGCATTGCACTGGCCGAGCAGGCGGAGCGTGCTTCGGAGCGCAACCTCGCGAATGCGCATGACGCGCTCCTCACTGCGCTTCGTGAGAAGCAGGTCGTCGATGCGCACTACGCCCGCTGGAAGCTGGCCGAGCGCGAGAAGGCCGAGCGGAGCGACGAGAACGAGCACGACGAGCGCCGCTGACGGAAACGAAAAACCGCACCAGGTCTCCCTGATGCGGTCTTCGTTTTGCCTATGTGGCCGTCAGCCTCAGAGGCACTCGCCCGTGCGGCGGTTGCACATCGTCAGGCCGATGTTGGTGCAGAAGGTGTTGCCACCCAGCGTGTTGCAGCGCGGGCCGCAGGCGCCGAGCGCCGTGTAGCAGACGTTGGTGCCCGAGCAGTCCGGCGTGCTGCTGCACGAACAGGCGAACTCATCGACGAACATATTCGCGTTGTTGTCGGTGCCATCGCAGCACTCGCCCAGCATCGCACCGAAGGGGCCCTGGCAGCCTGCGTCGGCGCAGTCGATGGGCCCATTGCAGTCGTCATCCGAACCGTTGGTGCACTCGTCGAGCGTGCCCTCGCTGGGCGTGCACATCGAGCACTCGGGGCGCGTGCGACATCCGTCATCGGCGCAATCAAGCAGGCCATCGCAGTTGTCGTCGCGTCCGTTGCCGCAGGTCTCCGTCATGCTCGTGGGGACGCAGCATTCGGGTGCATCGGTGCAGGAGGGGTCGCCGCAATCGATGAGCCCGTTGCAGTCCTCGTCCGCGCCGGATCCGCAGACCTCAGGGCCCGTCGGGAAGCAGCAGAAGGTTGTGGTCGCGCAGAGCGTGTCCGCGCAGTCGGCCGCCCCATCGCAGTCATCGTCGAAGCCGTTGCCGCAGAGTGAATCGGTCTCGGGCGCCGTGGGCACGCAGCAGCGTGGGTCCAAACCGCAGTCTGGGTCTGCGCAGTCGGTGCGGCTGTCGCAGTCTTCGTCCGCGCCATTGCTGCAGTTGAGCTCGTTGAACGAGCACGAGCAGTTCGGGTCGAACTGGCAGTCCGGGTCATCGCAGTCGATGAGCGAGTCACAGTCCTCGTCGAATGCGGTGTTGCACTGCTCTGCAAAGCAGATGCGGCAGAGCGGCGAGCGTGCGCAGTCCGAGTCCATGCAGTCGATGGTTCCGTCGCAGTCGTTGTCGGTTCCATCGCGGCAGAGCTCGGCCACGCAGACACCACCGCAGGCTGGGTTGCGCGCGCAGTCCGGGTCCGCGCAGTTCACCAGGCGGTCGCAGTCGTCGTCGGTGCTGGTGTCGCAGATCTCAAAGGGCAGGCAGATGCTGCAGGCGGGGGAGCCTGTGCAGTCGGTGTCGTCGCAGTCGAAGGCACCATCGCAGTCGTTGTCCGTGCCATCGCGGCAGATCTCGGTGACGGTGCACATCACGCAGGCGGGGTTGCGCTGACAGTCCGTGTCCATGCAGTCGGCCGTGCCGTCGCAGTCGTTGTCGCGTCCATCGCGGCAGTTCTCGGTCGTGCACGAGGCGCACGCGGGGTCGAAGCCGCAGTTGAACGTGTCGGAGCAATCCGTGCGTCCGTTGCAGTCGTTGTCGAGGCCGTCGTTGCAGACCTCGGGCTCACAGACGCGGCAGGAGAGGTCTGTTGCGCACTGCGGGTCATCGCAGTCGACGAGGCGGTCGCAGTCGTTGTCTGCGCCATCAAAACACACCTCAGGGCGTGGCACGCAGCCGGTACACGCAGGGTCGGTCGCGCACTCTGAGTCACCGCAGTCGCGCACGCCATCGCAGTCGTTGTCGCGCATGTCCGTGCAGACTTCGCGGACAGGAACACAGACCACACAGAGGGGATCCCCGGCGCAGTCGGTGTCGGCGCAGTCGCTGATCCCGTCGCAGTCGTTGTCGGTCACGTCGTTGCAAACCTCGGGGCGACAGAAGCCGCACTCGGGCGCGCGTCGACAGTCGGCATCGGAGCAATCCGTGTCGCCATCGCAGTCGTTGTCGGTGAAGTCGAAGCAGTTCTCGCGGCCTGTCGGCATGCAGCAGGTCGGCGTGCTCGTGCAGTCCGAGTCGGCGCAGTCGAGACGCCCATCGCAGTCGTTGTCGCGCATGTCGCCGCAGGCCTCGGCACCCGACGAGACGCAGCATGCGACCGAGTCACGGCAATCCGTATCCGCGCAGTCCACCGCGCCATCGCAGTCCTCGTCTGCACGGTCGGTGCAGAAGCGCTCGCGGGGCTCACACGTCGAGCAGAGCGGGTCGCTTGTGCACTCCGTGTCGGCGCAGTCGGCTGCGCCATCGCAGTCGTCATCGCTTCCGTTGCGGCAGACGCCGCGCTCGCTCGGCAAGCAGACGGGGCAACCCGCAGCGCCACGGCAATCCGAGTCCGCGCAGTCGATCGCGCCATCGCAATCCTCGTCGCGCATGTCGTTGCAGGTGACCTCGGTCGGGAGGCAGACAGCGCAGGCGGGGTCCGCAACACAGTCGGTGTCCGCGCAGTCGAGGAGGCGATCGCAGTCCTCATCGCGACGGTCCGTGCAGCGCGTCTCGCGGGGCTCGCAGATGGCGCAGGTTGGGTCCTCGAAGCAGGTGGGCTCCTCGCAGTCCACGCGGCCATTGCAGTCGTTGTCGAGGCGGTCGGTGCAGCTTGTTTCGGTCGCCTCGCAGACGGGGCAGGTCGGGGTTCCCGCGCAGTCTCGGTCGAGGCAGTCGACGATGCTGTCGCAGTCGTTGTCGACTCCGTCGGTACAAACCTCAGCCACGCAGCCCGCGCACTCAGGTGAGCCAGCGCAGGCGGTGTCCGAGCAGTCCGCTTGTCCGTTGCAGTTGTTGTCGACGCCGTCGCGGCAGGCCTCGACCGCACCCGGATTGATCGCCGGATCCGAGTCGTTGCAGTCATTGCCCATCGCGCAGCCCGCAGCGACGAACATGTCGCGGTCCGCATCGCGGAAGGTTCGAACGCAGGAGCGCGAGGTGTCATCGCAGGCGTCGGTCGTGCAGACCTCCATGTCGTCGCAGACGATGCCCACGCCGCCCAAGCAACCCGTCGCAGAGCAGGTTTCCTCGCCGTTGCAGAAGCGTCCGTCGTCGCAGCGCGCGTTCACGGGTGTCGAGGCGCAGGCACGCGTCATCTCCACGCATTCATCGACGGTGCAGCTCACGCCGTCGTCGCAGCGCAAGGGCGTTCCTGCCCCGCAGCGCCCGCCTGCGCAGACCTCCTCACCGTTGCAGAAGACGCCATCCGAGCACTCGGCCGCGCTCGCACAAGGTCGCATCGCGCACCCGCCGACGGCCACATCGCAGAGCCCTCCGGGGCATCGCGAATTGTCTGGGATCGACTCACATGCTCCGCGGGCCTCGCTGCAGCGATCGTCGGTGCAGGCGATTCCGTCCTCGCAGACCACGGGCCCCGTCGATGGGAAGCAGATGCCAGCACGGCATTGCTCCACGCCATCGCAGAAGATGTCGTTCGAGCAGTCCTCGTTCGTGAGGCAGGCCATCCCGCCATCGAAGGGCCCCACGTCAGGCCTGCCCCCGTCCCGTCCCCCATCCCGTCCGGCATCGAGCAGGATCGCTGTCCCGGTGTCGTCGTCGCCCGTCTCAAGCGGCGTGCGACCGCAGCCAGCGGCGGTGGATACCAAGAGCGCAGTCGCAAAGATCGCGCGTGAGGGGTGGAAACGAGCCATGGGTGCCTCGAAATGAAGTGGGCGAAGAGGAAGAGGAAAGTGCTGCCAGGGGAGACCCGAGGGTCAGTCAGCCAAGTGTAAAGGAAGGGCTTCCCTCGACGTGCGGATAGTTGCCGGAGTGAGTCGCTTCCATTCGACGTTTTTCCAACCAGCGCCCCTGGCGCCCAACGCAAACACGTGATCCCGAGCTCCGGATCACGGTTTTGTCATCGCAAACAAGTGATCCCGAGCTCCGGAACAGGGTTTTGTCATCGCAAACAAGTGATCCCGAGCTCCGGAACAGGGTTTTGTCATCGCAAACAAGCGCTCCCGAGCTCCAGATCACGGTTTTGCCATCGCAAACCCTCCGTTTGGGGCTCCGGATCACGGGTTTCTCGTCGCCGCCCTCGGTCGTTCACCCCCGGCAGCCCCCCTTTGCACCGAGCAACGACGCTTTTGTTGTCAAATTCTTGGCCTAGGCAAGTCTTGACACCGAAATTCCCAAGTCTATTGTCCGCGCCCTCTCGCAACCGAGAGCGTGGAGACCTTGCATGAGCGACGTAATGATCGCGGCCCAGGGGCTGACCAAACGCTACGGTCAGCATCGGGCCCTAGAAAATGCCTCTTTTGAGGTAAAAAAGGGCGAAATCGTCGGCCTTCTCGGACCTAACGGTGCGGGCAAATCGACGACCATGAAGATCCTCACCTGCTACATCGCGCCAAGCGATGGGACGGCGAAGATCAACGGCTGCGACATCTGGGATGACCCGGTAGGAGCACGCGCCGCAATCGGGTATTTGCCCGAAAGCACTGCGCTCTACGGGGAAATGCTGGTCGCGGAGTACCTCGAGTGGGCGGCAGAGATGCGCGGCCTCAAGGGTCCCGCCCTCGCCAAAGCCGTCAAGCGCGTCGTCCACGACTGTGCCCTCAGCGCCTTCTACGCGCAGGAGATCCGCACACTGTCGAAGGGACAAAAGCAGCGCGTTGGCATCGCGCAGGCGCTCATCCATGAACCGCCGATCCTGATTTTGGATGAGCCGATGTCCGGCCTCGACCCGAACCAGGTCATCGAGATCCGCGACCTCATCAAGCGCCTTGGCGCCGAGCGCACGGTCATTCTCTCCCTGCACAACCTCGCCGAGGTGCAGGCGACCTGTCAGCGCGTGCTGATCATCAACAACGGCAAGATCATCGCCGACGACACACCCGAGGCGCTCACCGCGCGTGCTGGAAAGCGCTACGTCGTGACCCTCGTCAACCACGCCAAGGCCAAGGAAACGCTGGCCAAGGTGCGCGGCGTCGATGTGGTGCGCGTGCTCGATCAAGGGTCGTCCACGACGACCTTCGAGGTCCTTCCCAAGTCGAAGGATGACCTCAGCACTGCCCTCTACGACGCCGTCGTGGCCGCAGGCCTCAGCCTCAAGGAGCTTCGCACCCAGGCGCAGTCGCTGGAGCAGGTCTTCCGCGAGCTGACGATCGGCGACGAAGAGGACGAAGACGACGAGGAGGAAGAGGCCCCCAAGCCCGCCGCCAAGTCACGCCTCGTCGAAGAAGACGAAAAGCCAAGCAAGGCTGAGGAAAAGGCCGAGTCGACGGACGCGAAGTCGAAAGACGCGTCTGAAGACGAGGAGGAGAAGTGATGGAAAAGACACTCGCCGTCGCATCCCGCGAATTCCGCGGCTATTTCAACAACCCCGCCGTTTACATCGTCCTCGTCGCAGCAACCTTCTTCGTCGCGTTGCTCTTCTGGGTGTCGTTCGTCCTCGTCGGCCGCACGTCGGTCCGCG
>JBILQT010000314.1:0-7876 GCA_044373065.1 Sandaracinaceae bacterium | reverse complement strand
GCCATGCGCGGAGGGTATCTCCTTCGTCGCCCTCAGCGCCGCCCGTCGATTCACTGCGGATTGGGGACCTTTCGCGTGCGATGGCCGTCGGGGCTCTGCTGGATCGCATGCACGAGCGCCTCGATGCCGGCTGCGCCCCGAGCCTCCCAGGCGGCCGACTCCTCGGCGGTCAACTCCACCGAGAAGTTCCACTGCGCGACGCCCCCGAGCACCACGGTCAGCACGCGCCGTTCGCCCTCCTGAAAGAGGATCCAGCTCCAGGCCTCCTGCGCAATCTCCTTCATGGCGACGCTGAGGTGACGTTCCTCGTCGCCACGGAGATGCAGGACGGGTGTCTCATTCGTTGCCCTCGGGGCGCGGTACGAGCGGCAGCGATCCGGAGGCCCGCATGCGCCTCACCCAGGCGCCGTAGGGGCATCCTGCGCAGCCTGTTCCGCAGCAGCGCTTGGGTCGCATCGGTGGCGGCGGAAGGGCGCTGCGCGCGGGCGTGGTCGTGTGCAGCGGCAGCTTGCGAAGCGAGCCCACGGTGAGTCGAGGAGGCGAGGACACACAGCGACAGTAACAGCCTCGCGGCTCAATCCACCGCGACGTCGAGTGCGTATGTGCCGGTGGTGGCTGCGAAGGGGCGCACGGTGATGGCGTAGGTGCCCGGCTGAAGGTCCGCTTCGATGTGCGCATCGAGGCCTGCGCCAGAGTCATCGTCCTCGGCGATCCATCGGTCGCCCTCGCGCAGCTCAAGGTAGAGGTCGAGCCCCGAGCGGGTGTCGAGGGTGACGTGCGCTGCGTGCGCGAGCGTGAGCTTGTGGAAGTCACGCGTGTGCGTGAGCGAGAGCGAGGAGAGCGTGGTGCCTGCCTGCAGCGGTGCGGTGGCGCGTGGGCCGCCGAGGATGCGCGCGCTGAAGACGAGACATGCGAGCACAACGCCAACAAGAGCCACTGCCCGCGTCGTCATGTCGGATGTTGTTGCGGAGACAGACGCTCGCTCGGTGGTGGCAGGTGCTCGCTCAGTCGTGGCAGGTGCTCGCTCTACGGAGACAGGCGCTCGCTCGCCGGAGACAGGTGCTCGCTCTGCGGAGACAGGTGCTCGCTCTGCGGAGACAGAGCCTTGCGCGGGGGAGACAGAGCCTTGCGCGGGGGAGACAGAGCCTTGCGCGGGGGAGACAGAGCCTTGCCCGGGGGAGACAGAGCCTTGCTCGGGGGAGACAGGGCCTTGCTCGGGGGAGACAGGGCCTTCTACGGGGGAGACAGAGCCTTCTGCGGGGGAGACAGAGCCTTCTGCGGGGGAGACAGAGCCTTGCTCGGGGGAGACAGGGCCTTGCGCGGGGGAGACAGAGCCTTGTGCGGGGGAGACAGAGCCTTCTGCGGGGGAGAGAGGCAGTGCCGGGAGCGTGCTGACCATCCGCATCACCCACTCGAGCGGTCCGCGTGCGAACAAGAGGCGGTACACGGTCGCCGCGACCACCACGCAGAAGAGGAAGGCACCCGCGTAGGCCGCAACGAGCTCGATGGACATGTCGCGCCCGTAGCCGAGGCGCACCGGGATGACGACGCCGACCAGCGCGTGCGTGACGTAGATCGTGAGCGCCATCTGCCCCGTCGAGATGAGCGGGCGGAGCCATGCGGCCTTGTGCTGCGTGTGCGCGAAGGCGAGGAGCTCGTGGCTCAGCATGATGACGAAGGTCGCCGTGCAGCAGGCGCTCAGCACGTAGAGCGGGTCGGGTGTCCATGAGGTGCCAAAGAGACCGACGTGCTCGCTCAGGGCCGCGACGGGCTGCAGCAGGAGGAGCGAGGTGAGGCCGATCGAGCTCAGCTCGAGCACGCCAAAGAGGGCGAGCGCGCGGGCCATCATGCGGCGTCGCCAGGCGGCGTTCTTGAAGTCCTGACGGCCGAGCCAGAGGCCGTAGAGGAGGAAGCTCAGCCAGGGGAAGACGGGGTGCACACCGTCGATGAAGCTGTCGACGAGGAAGCCGAGCGGCGAGAGAAAGGGCGCCTCGGGAATGCTCAGCGGCAGGACATCGAGAAGGACGCCGACGCTGATGAGAACGAGGGCGGAGAGGACGAGCACGAGGGTGGGCGCGAAGACAAAGAAGAGCGCCGCGAGTGTGAGGTAGACGCCGTAGAAGTGGAGGATGTCGATGTTCCACACGTCGTGGAGGAGCACGCCTCCGGGGAGCAGACAGGCGGCGCGCAAGAGCAGTGTGCGGATGGCGCGGAGGCGCTCTCTCCAATCGCCAGAGCGGTATGCGCGACGCGCGAGCATCGAGACGCCGACACCTGCGAGCGTGACGAAGAGAGACGACGCGCGACCGCTTGGGATGTGCACGACCCAGGCGAGTGCGGCGCTTGCGCCATCGACCCCCTCGCGACGCGCGAGCATGTAGGGGAAGTTGATGAAGACCATGCCGAGGATCGCGAATGCACGGGCGAGGTCGAAGCCCTCCTCACGCGCGTCGGTCGAGCCGACAAGGAGTGTGCGTTTGGCGTGCTGGAAGAGTGCGCGCGCCCAGCGCTTGAGAGGCTCCATCGCTCAGCCGACGAGGGCGCGGCCGACGTTCGCGAGTGCGTCGAGGTCGTGCACATCTTTGTCGAAGACGGGCACCTCGAGGATGGGCATCACGCCCGTGGGTGACTTCGTAGACTGGGTGCCCTTGAGGCGTGCGTGCAGCTTGGTGATCTGCATGCGGTCGGCATCGGCGCGCGCCTTGGCGTCCTCGTAGGCGCGGCGCATGCGGGCGACAATCTTGCCCGCCTCAAGGCCACCACCGAGGCTCTCAAGCACGGGCTTGGCCTCCGCCTCCAGCGCGCTCGTTGTCGCCTTGATCTCGGGCAAGACGCTGTGCACTTGGTTCACCACGAGTGCATCGCCAGCCATGCCGGCCTCGCCCAAGCGCTGGGCGAAGAAGACAGCCTCCTCGATGGCCATGGGCGCTGGGCTTGTGACGATGACGAAGGCGACATCCGGCGAGCGAAGGGCTGCGGCGACTTCTTCCGAGCGCTTGCGGAAGCCACCGAAGAGGTCGTTGAACTCGGTGAGGAAGGTGGCGACCTGCTCAAGGAAGCCCGCGCCCGTGAAGCGTGAGATGCCCTGCAAGAACATCTTGGCGCCACGCCCGACGAGATCGCCGACGAGGTTGAGCGAGAAGCCTTTCTTCTCCGTGCTCATCGCGCTGACGATCCACTTCATCGTTGGCGAATCCACAAGGCCTGCCATGCGCTCGGGCGCATCGAGGAAGTCGAGCGCGTTCGAGGTGGGCGGTGTGTCGAGGATGATGAGGTCAAAGCGCGGGTCGTTGTGCACCGCGTGGAGCTTCTCCATCGCCATGTACTCCTGCGTGCCCGCGAGCGAGCCGGAGATGTGCTGGTAGAGGCGGTTGTTCAAGATGCGCTCGGCACGCTCTGGGCTCGAGGCGGTGCGACGCACGAGGTCATCAAACGTCTGCTTGCCATCGAGCATCATCGCCGAGAGGGAGCCCTTCATCTCGATGCCGCGCGCGGTGAGAAGGGCTGGGTCGACGAGGCGCTCCTCGGAGGTCATCTCCTTGAGGCCAAGGCTCGTCGCGAGGCGCTTGGCGGGGTCGATGGTGAGGCACAAGACGCGACGCCCGCGGCAGGCTGCCCAGAGTGCGAGCGAGGCTGCAGTCGTGGTCTTTCCGACGCCGCCCGAGCCAACACAGACGACAACGCGATGGGTCAGAAGGACGTGCTCTAGCGGGCTCGGCGACATGCGGCGCAACATACATGAGGCAGCGTGTTGGTCGAAGGCGCGTTGCTTCCGGTGGAACGCTGAACCAACTTCGCGCACCCTCGGAGGATGCCTATGCGACGTCTCGTTCCCCTTTTCTCACTCTGTCTTGCACTCACGGCCTGCCCCGAAAGCAATGAGCGCAGCGACCAAGACACCGGCGTCCCCGACATCGATGCGAACATCGCGATGGTCGACGCCCCACGCGAGCGACGCGATGCGTTCGTGCCTCCAGGCACCGATGTGGGCCTCGTCGAGTTCGCGGACGTTGCCATTCAGGAGCCGGATGTCTTCGTGCCGCCTGGCGAGGACGCGAACTTGGCGCTTCCCGATGCCTTTGTTCCCCCTGGCGAAGATGCGTTCATCGGCGCGCCGGATGCGTTTGTTCCCACGCCCGACGCGTTCGTTGGAAGCGATGCGGGCCCCATGCGCCCGGATGCGAGCGCAGGCCGCTGCGGTGGACCGGGCGAGCCTTGCTGCGCCTCGGGTGAGGCGTGTACGGGCGGCGGTTGTTGCGACCTCGGTGCCTGCGTTCCCTCGGGCGTGGCGATCTCCACGGGCGATGTCTGTCGCGCAGGAATGCCGACGGCGTGCGGCGCGGCGGGCGAGCCCTGCTGCGGCACAAGCTGCGAGTCGGGTGGCTGCTGCGTCGAGGGTCGCTGTGCAGGCGAGGGCGCGCTCTGTGGACGCGTGACGACCTGCCGCGCGGGAAGCTGCACCTCGATGGGCTTCACCTGCGGCGCCGAAGGTCAGGCTTGCTGCCCAAGCGCGACCGGCGCGCCCTTCTGCACGACCGGCGGTCTCGCATGCACAGGCGGCATCCGCGGCACCTGCGAGACGTGCGGTGGACCTGGCGAGCCCTGCTGCGACGGCCAGGCTTGCGATGGCGGCGGATGCTGCGCGGGCGACACCTGCGTCGGTGAGGGCCTTGAGTGCCCGATGGCTGGCGGCACCTGCATCGGCGGCGGTTGCGGCGGCGGAACCTGCGGCTTCATCGGCGGCGAGTGCTGCGGCGCGGGCACAGGCTGCACGGCCTCATACTCGGTCTGCGTGGCCGATGTGTGCGGCGCCTGTGGCGGCTCCGGTCAGCCCTGCTGCGGCACGACCTGCGGCGCGCCCTTCACCTGCCGACGCACCCCGATGGGCGCACGCTGCATGTGAGCTGAGCGACTGGCTCACTTCGGAGGAGAGGCGCGATTCGTCGCGCCTTTTCTTTTTGTCGTGTGTGCACAATGAGGCTCGAGGAACAGCATGCTCACCAAAACACACGTCGGCCTTGCACTCTCCACGCTTGCATTCGTTCTCGGTCTTTCCTCGGGCCTGCCAGCGCAGACTTCGCCAAGGCGCTCAGCACGCTGTTCGAGGCACCGTCCGGAGTCTGGCGCGGTGTGCACGCGTGAAGCGCGCGTGTGCCCGTACGCGTGTGGTGAAGAGGGCAGTCGCGACGTGGTCTGCACATGTCTTCGCGGGGATGACGACGTGCTTCGCTGGTCGTGCGTGGAGGGGCAGCTCTGCCTTGAGTGATGCGCTACCTGGTCGCCTTCGCAGCGATGGCAGCCATCGCCTTCTGCGCGGCCTCGCGCCGCTCGCTGTAGCGGTCTGTCATCGCATCGACATGATCGCGCGAGAGCCAGGTGAAGCGCACGAGCTCCTCGATCACATCGACGACGCGGTCGTAGTAGGGCGAGGGTTTCATACGGCCTGCCTCATCGAACTCGTCGTAGGCCTTGGGCACCGAGGATTGATTCGGGATGGTCAGCATGCGCATCCAGCGGCCCAGGAGGCGCATCGCATTCACCGCGTTGAACGACTGCGAGCCTCCGCTCACCTGCATCACGGCCAGCGTGCGCCCTTGTGTTGGACGCATCGCACCGCTCGTCAGCGGGATCCAATCGATCTGGCACTTCATCACGCCCGTGATTGCCCCATGTCGCTCGGGGCTCACCCAGACTTGCCCCTCCGACCACGTCGAGAGTGCGCGCAGCTCCACGACCTTGGGATGCGTTGCGGGCGCGCCATCGGGAAGCGGCAAGCCGGTCGGGTCATAGATGCGTGTCTCGCAGCCAAAGCGCTCTAGAAGGCGCGCGGCCTCGTAGGCCAAGAGGCGGCTATACGAGCGCTCTCGCAAGGAGCCGTAGAGGATCAAGATGCGCGGCCGATGCGTTGCACCACCGGGTACCACGAGGCCCTCGGGCGTCGGCACGATGAGCGCGCTCTCGTCGATGGCGGGGAAGACATCGTGGTCTGGGAGGTCGGTGCCGCGAAGGGTGGGCGAGGGTGCATCCAAAGACATCCGCGCGACGTAACACAGCGCCGGTCTACGCTGCACACGCATGCATGAAGACATCCTTGAGCCCGTGATCGCCTTTGCGAAGAGCCCCGCGCAGAAGACGCATCCCTTTGGCGCGCCAGCCTTCCGCGCACTCTTTGAACGCGCACGCAGCCTCCCGCGCGACGCACGCGGTGAGCTCGTCTCGGGGCTGCTTCCGTCGCTTGAGGTGGAGGATGCATTTCAAGCCTCGGCCATCGCGCTCGCCTGCGGAACGCTCGTGGAATACGGCGCATCGCCCAAGCTCGTCGCGCTCCCCATCCTCCATCGCTTCATGCGCGCGCTGACCTCCACCGAGGGCCAAGTGGACGGCCGCGCCTTCAGCTACTTCGCCCTCGCCTCGATGGCGCACCTCGCGCGTGATGTATCCATGCGCATCGAAGCGCGGCGCATCGACAAGCTGCGTGAGGCACTCGCCTCCGCCGAGGAAGTGGAGCCCAACATCACCTTCGTGCTCCGCACCCTTGACCTCGTCGATGACATGACCCTGCTCGTGCTCGCACCGCAGACATCGCGTGGCTTTCGCGTGCGCATCGAGGGCGTGCAGACGAACTTTCATCTCTTCACGCTGCTTCAAGGCGCCTTGATTGGAGAGGGCCTTCTCGCGGGCGAGCCCACCTCACCCGAGGTGCTCGCGGTGGCCCAAGGCAAGGTGGCCGAGCTTGAGAGGCTGCACGATCATCAGCAGTTTCACTTCCACAATTGGAGCGCGATCACCGCCGACGGCACCCTGCACAACGACCTCGGCTCGACGCTCTGGGGCGAGTCCACACCGCATCTGATTCCGCGTCACGAGGGCACGCCCGTTGTCGTGCTCGGCCCGCCGCTCCTCGGTGCGCGCACCTGGGATTCAGGCTTCTTCGCGAACTACCACGATGCGCTTCGATCGAGTGCGACGGTGACAGCGACGCTCGGTGAGGCGGAGGTGCGTGAGGTGCTCGCATCGATTGCGGCGCGTTCGTAAGCACTTCCCAACACGGCTCTGCCATCCTCCGCAGATGCACAAGACGACCCTCCTCGCCTCGCTCGTTGTTCTCGTTGGTTGCGGAGGCTCTGCGGCGGAGGTCGATGCGCCCTTCAGCAGTGGCGATGCGCTTCTCACAAACGCGGATGCGGCAACCTTGGACACGGGCCCGCGCGCGGATGCAGGCATGATGACGGTCAGTGGCGGTGACGTCTCGGGCGCGTGGTGTGGAAGCGTGGACGTCATGGCGAATGTGACAGTCCCTGCGGGCGCCACGTTGACGGTCTGTGCAGGCGCGACCGTGCGCTTCGCAGCGGGTGTACGCATGACGGTGAACGGCACGCTCGCGATGCCAGGCCTCGCTGCGCTTCCGATCACGCTCGATGCGAGCGGCACATGGGATGGCCTCAGCATCGTCGGCAATGTGGAGGGCGCGTTTGTTCACATCGCGCATGCAAACCAAGCCATTGCGGGCCGCGCCGGGTCGATCATCACGCTCAACGACTCACGCATCACCGACTCCGCAGCGACCCTCTCGCTCGCGAACGGCGGCACCTTCGATCGCACGACGATCACGGGCGGCACGACCGTCGCCATCACCGGCGGTGTGCTCCGCATGACTGACTCGGTGATCGACCTCGGCCACGACACCGTCTCACCCGACTGCACCGACTGGAACAACGGCGGCGCGGTGCTCGACCACGTGCGCTTCACTGGCTGCCACTGCCCGATTCACATCAACCACTCGTCGATGGAGTTCACCATCACCAACTCCATCCTCGATGGCGCGACGAACCCCGTGATGATCGCGGACAGCGAGGCGACCTTCACGAACAACGAC
>JBILQT010000313.1:0-7907 GCA_044373065.1 Sandaracinaceae bacterium | reverse complement strand
TCGCGGACTGCGTGACCGATGCGCTCAAAGAGCTTGGTTTCGCCGTCACAACCTTCCGCAGCGGCACGCTTGAGGACGCCCAGCTGGAGCGCCATCGCACCGTGCTCCTCTGCTCTTCCACGACGGGAATTGGCGACATCCCGCAGAACGTCGAGCCGCTTCACGATGCGCTCGTCAGCGTTCGCCCCTCACTTGCCCACCTCCGCTACGGCGTGATTGGGCTTGGCGATCGCAACTACAAGGACAGCTTCCTCGGTGGCCCGAAGAAGTGGGACGCCATCTTCGAAGCGCTCGGTGCGACCAAGGTCGGTGCCCGCCTCGAGCTCGACGCCACCGACAACCCGACGCCGGACCTCGACGCGGTCGAGTGGGTGCGCGCCTGGTCCAAGCTGCTCTGAAGTCGCGCGGCTTTCCTCATCCAACTTAGGCTGCTCGGAATATCGCCTCCCAGCCCGCGCGTCCCGCCTTCGTGCGTCTCCCTCCCTCTCCTTGAGTCATCCATGAAACGCCTTCTCGTCCTCGCCCTCGCATTCGGTCTTGCTCATCCGCTTACGGGTTGTGGTTCAGACCTGATCCCGAACACGGATGTGCCCAACTCCGAGGCGAATCGCGCGGCCGTCGATTTCGTTGAGACCTACCGACATGCCGTCGAGGAGCACAACCCGGCCGCCATCTTGGCCCTCGTCTCCCCGGCCTACTTGGATGACAACGGCACGCCGCAGACTGCCGATGATGTCGACTACGAGCGGCTTCAAGAGGAGCTCACGCGCTGGCCCGCGGACGTCCTCGATGTGCGCTACGAGATGCGCTACCGCCGCGTTTCCATTTATGCCGAGCGCGTCTACGTGGACGTGACCTACACCGCCGGCTTCAAGCTGCGCACGGCCGACGGTGAGCGCTGGGAGCGCCGTCTGAGCGACAACCGCATCGAGCTCATCCGTGAGGGCGGAGAGTTCCGCATCATCTCGGGGCTCTAGACCGCTCATCTTTTGGTTTGATCCTGGCTTACGTCCTCAGTCGTTCCTTGCGACGTGGCGCTGCCACGCCTCAGTCACTCCTTCCGGGCGCGCTCAGGCTGAAACCAAAATCTGAGCGGTCTCAGATCAACTCGAGCGCGATCTAAACGGGGCTCCAGACCGCACGCGAGGTCTTTCTTTCGTTCGAGGACTTCCGTCGTTTACTCGCTTCACGGGTTCGGGATAGGCTGAGGCCGAAACGACATGTCCGATTCGAGCGACAAAAAGCCGCTCGGCAAGATCTTGCTCCAGCAGAAGCTAGTGTCTCCCGGGGAGCTCGATCAGTTGCTCGAGAGACAGAAACGCGCACCGGGGAGCCGATTGGCCTCCACAGCAGCGGAGAGCGGGCAATTCGACGAAGTGGATCTGCTTCGTGCGCTCAGCGAGCAGCTTGGCGTGCCTGCGATCGACCTGAATCAGGTGGTCGTGCCACTCGCGAATCTGAAGCTCGTCCCGCATGACGTCGCGCGGCAGTACCTGATCCTCCCGTTCTCGCTTCAAGAGAACACGATCATGCTCGCGATGGCCGATCCGAACGATCAGCGTGTCATCGATGAGATCGAGTTCGTCACGGGTCGCTCTGTTGCGCCTTACGTCGCCCTCCATGAGCAACTCCAGAAGGTGGTCGACCTCGCCTACAAAGAGCTCGATCGCGGCGAGTCGTATTACGTGGGCCCCAATGCTCCGCGTGACTACTTGATCCAGTTGGGCATCAAGCCGCGCGATGCGGCGCCTCCTGTCGCGGCGACCCCTCCAGCGAGTGCGCTGCCCAAGCGTCCGCCGACGCAGCCAACGCCTTCCGCCAACGCGTTCACACCACGCGCAGGCACACGCCTCGACCCAGCCGCGGAGATGGATTTTTCGGATGTGCTCGGTGCGCTCGGTCCGAGTGCGCCCTCCGCACCCGTCGCGCCCACGCCAAGTGCCGCGCAGGCGCTCTCACGTGATGTTCATGCGCGTGAGGCAAGCCAGCAGGGGATCTCTCCACGGGGTGGCACCAAGGTCCGCGACATCAGTGCGCTCGATGCCGCATTCGATTCACGTGTGGCGCGCTTGCCGACGGCCGAGCGCGTTCCGGTCTCATCCACGAGCAAAACCGTCCTTGTCGTCGACGATGAAGACGACATCCGCCGCATGTTGCGTCGCGTGCTTCAAGAGCGCGGCTACCGCGTGGTCGAGGCCTCGCGCGGAACGGAGGCGCTTCAAGCCGTCCGCGACAACACGCTCGATTGCATCCTTCTCGACGCGATGCTCCCCGAGATTCACGGCTTCGACATCTGTCGCCGCATCAAGTCGAGCCAGCGATTCGGTCATATCCCAATCATCATGGTCAGCGCGGTCTATCGGGGCTGGCGCTTCGCCGAGGATCTGCGCGAGTCGTACGGCGTCACTGCGTTCTTGGAGAAGCCCTTCAAGATTTCAGACGTCGTCGCCGCGGTGGAGCGCGCGGTCGAGGGAAAGCCGCCCGAGGCCAGCCAGGATGAGCAGATTGTCAGCGCAGAGGCGGAGGCCTCGCTCAAGCGTGGGATCGACGCGTTCGCGCGCGGAGACGTCGACCAGGCGATCTCCGACTTGAAGGCCGCCGTCGCGATCGAGCCAAGTGCCTTCCGGCTGCACTACCACCTCGGTTTGCTCTACGGACGCAAAGAGAATGTCTTCGACGCGATCCACTCGCTTGAGACGGCCCTGACGCTCTCCTCGCGCAATTTCGCGGCGCTCAAGAACCTCGCGGTGCTCTACCAGCGTGCGGGCTTCAAACACAAAGCCGTGGAGAGCTGGGAGCGCGCTCTAAGGAGTGCGCCCGACGAAGAAACGCGCCGTGGGATCAAAGAACATCTGATGGGCTTGCTCTAAGCATGGAGACCAGCGTTCAATCAACCCTTGGCGCCATCGCGCTCCGCCCCTCACCTGAACCCTCAACGAGCGAGCCAACGCAATGAAGTTCCTCTGTCCGAACTGCAAAGCGAAGTATCAGATCGCTGACGAGAAGGTCGCTGGGCGCACGCTCCGCATGGATTGTCGTCGTTGTGGAAACAACGTCACGATTCGCGCGGACATGGAGGCCGAAGAGGTCGATGTCGCCCCGGCCGTGCAATCTGTACCTCCCTCGGCGCGTGTGGCGGCTCCGGCTGCAGCGCCTGCGAAGCGGCCTGTGACGGCCACTGCAAGCACGACCGGTCGCACAACGGCTGGATCGAATGTGGGTCCCGCGCCGACCTCCTCATCTCCACGTGCTCGTCCAATTGGCCCGCCGAGCGGGAGTGCGCTTGGCGCAGACTTTCGCCGCAATGTCAGCATGGCGCCTGAGGCGCCGAAGCGAACGCCGCTCGATCAATGGCACGTTGCGATCAACGACGTGCCCGTTGGCCCAATGCGTCGTGAGGAGATCACGAAGAAGATTGCGTCGGGGGCGATCACGGGTGAGTCGCTTTGCTGGCGTGAGGGCTTCGACGATTGGCGTCCGCTCCGCGATGTGACGGAGCTTGCTGCGCTCTTGCGTCGCCCAGCGACGGAGATGCCCAAGGCTGGGCCCGCGCGTTCCCCAGCTGGACTCGGGGCACGACCCGTCGCGCCCGCTGCGCGTCCGGCCACTGCTTCCGCACGCACCTCGCGCTCGAATGTCGTTCCGATTGGTGGTCGCCTTGGTGCGGCCGCGAGCCTTGAGCCGGAGTTCGAGGAGGAGTCCGAAGAGCAAGAGACCGAGGAGCCGACGCGTGTCGCGGGCTTCGACATCGCGAACTTCGAGGCTGAGCTCGCGGCGAAGGAAGCGGCGAAGGAAGCGGCGAAGGAAGCGGCGAAGGAAGCGGCGAAGGAAGCGGCCAAGGCCAAGAAGTCTGAGCCAGCGCAGGCGAAGGTCGAGGCCAAGCCAGAGCCGAAGGCAGACCTGCTCAAGGTCGAGCCAAAGCCCGTGGAGCGCTCGGTCAAGAAGAGCTTTCCGCCGCCGCCACCAGAGAAGCCGATCGAGCTGCGTGAGCCCTCGAAGAAGATCTCCACATCGCCGCCAGCGCCCAAAGAGCCAGCAGCGAAGGAGTCAACGCCCGCGCCGCTCCTCGCGCCTCCTCCGGCTGCTGCGAAAGTGGAAGCGCCGCTTCCCGTCGTGGCCACGAGCGCGTTCCCCGCGGCCGTCCCAGTTCAAGCTGCGCCTGCACCGAGCAAAGAGAAGGAGCGCCGCGGCCTTCCAATCCCAGCTTGGATCGCGATCGCTGGCGCGATGGCCTTCGGCGGTGTTCTCGCCCTTCAGGTGAGCCAGCGCATGCTCGGCGCGCCGACGGCACCTGCCGTTGCCACAACCGTCCCGGTCGTGACGCCACCAGCGCCGACGCCGCCAAGCGCACCGCCCATCGCGGAGGTCGTCGAAGCACCCGCCGCGCCTGAGGTCCCTGTGGTGGAAGAGGCGCCCGCTGTGGTGGAAGCGCCCGCAACGCCAGCCCCAGCCCCGGCTGCCGGAGGCGCGAATCACCCGCCCGCGCGACGAGAGGGCAGCGCTGCGACGACCGCCGCTGCGACGCCAACGACGCCGACGACGCCTGCGGCACCTTCGGGTCGCTTCGCCGCGTTCGTGGATGACCCCTCCTCGAGTGGGCCTGCCACGATCGCCACGCAACGCCGACCGACGAGCACGGAAGATCGCCCCACGGGCGGCCAGGATGAGCTCAACGCGGATCAACTTCGCGCGGTGATCGCCCGTGAGCGTCCGGCATTGAACCGCTGCTGGGAGACGGAGCTGCGTCGCATTGGGCAGGCTGCAGAGGTGCGTCTCGATGTTGATCTCACGATCGGGGGCTCGGGCACCGTCACGAACGTGACGACGCGTGGGCAGACCGTCGGCGGCCTCTCCGAGTGCATCGAGCGCAACGTTCGCCGCTGGCATTTCCCGCCCATCAGCGGGCAGACGCGCACGAGCTTCCCGCTCATCTTCTCGGGCAGCTGAGCCTGAGGCGCACGTGAGCGAGACAGAGCTTGACGCTCCTGAATCCCGCTTTCATAGTCGCGCCTCTTTCGCACCCCCTACGCGGGAATCCAGCGTTTCAGATGGTCGGTAGCTACTTCCAGCCGCTGACTGTTGAAAGCGCCAGCCCCGCATCGAGTTCCCCACATGGCGCTTCAAGCCGCTCGCAAGACAGAGATCGTCGAGACTTTCCGACGCAGCCCGACCGACACGGGTTCACCTGAGGTTCAGATTGCCATCCTCACGGAGCGCATCACCTACCTCACGGAGCACTTCAAGACGCACGCGAAGGATCACCACTCGCGTCGCGGCCTGCTTCAGATGGTCAGCCAGCGTCGTGGCCTGCTCGACTACCTTCGCAAGAAGAGTGTCGACCGCTACCGCAAGATCATCGCGGCGCTCGGCATCCGTAAATGAACTGAACGCAGAAAGGGCGTGGCGAAAGCTGCGCCCTTTTTGCTTTGTCCTCGCGCACGTTTGGCGAGGCTTTGTTCTGTCCAGAGTCCTGTTGTTCTGAAGTTTTGGACCGCGATGGAAGTGCCGCTCGGAGTCGTTCGGACTTCGTTTCGAGCCCTCGATGCCCAGCAAAGGCTGACCGCAACGAGGTTTCGAACCGAGGACCGACCCCCGGAAGGTGCCGACATCGTCACTCTCCCTTCGGGAGAACAGGCAGTCCCTTTCGATTCGTCCAACCCCACGGCCCGCGTGCATTGAGCTCGCGCGTGCCGAGATCCGATCTCGCGATGGCGAGACCCTGAGGAGCTTCTATGTCCAATAAGTTCGTTCGTGAAACTGTTCGCATTGGCGACAAGACGATCACCCTTGAGACCGGCCGCATTGCCAAGCAGGCGCACGGCAGCGTGCTCGTGACCTGCGGCGAGACCGTCGTTCTCGTGACCGTCTGCGGCACCGCCGACCCGCGCCCCGGCATCGACTTCCTTCCGCTCTCCGTGGAGTACATGGAGAAGTCCTTCGCAGCCGGCAAAATCCCCGGTGGCTTCTTCAAGCGTGAGGGCAAGCTCAAGGACAGCGAGATTCTTGTCTCGCGCCTCATCGACCGCCCCTGTCGTCCGCTCTTCCCCGAGGGCTACCGCAACGACATCCAGATCATCGCCACCGTGCTCTCGTACGACCAAGAGAACTCGGCGGACATGCTCAGCCTCCTTGGCGCCTCGGCCGCGATCCACATCTCGCCGATTCCATGGGCAGGCCCCATCGGCGGCGTCCGCGTGACGCGCATCGACGGCAAGTGGATCGCCAACCCGACGGTCTCGGAAGTGGCCAAGGGCGACTGCGACCTCGTCATTGCCGCGAGCAAAGACGCGATCGTCATGGTTGAAGGCGAAGCCGACGAGATCAACGAGACCGACCTCGTTGAGGCCCTCTGGTTCGGCAAGGAAGCGCTTCGTCCCGCCATCAACCTCATCGAGGATATGCGCGCGGCCGTTGGCGCCACGAAGTGGACGTTCACGCCTCCAGCCCGCCTCGCCGGTCTCGATGAGCGCGTGAAGGAGATCGCAGGCCCAGGCGCCCGCGCGGCTTGCAGCGTTGCCGACAAGCACGCGCGCAGCGATGCATTCAAGAAAGTCCGCAAGGAGCTTCTGAGCAAGGTCCTCGAAGGCGTCGAAGGCGACAAGCAGAAGGCCTCGCTCGAGAAGGAGACCAAGGACGCGTACGAGGACCTCAAGTACAACACGATGCGCGACGTCGTGTTGACGGACAAGCGCCGCGTCGACGGCCGTGATTTCGTCACGGTGCGCCCGATCTCGATCGAGCTTGGCCTCCTCCCCCGCGTTCACGGCAGCACGCTCTTCACGCGCGGCGAGACGCAGGCGATCGTCACCTCGACGCTCGGCACCTCGTCCGATGAGCAGCGTCTCGACACGCTCGGCGGCGAGGCGTGGAAGCGCTTCCTCCTGCACTACAACTTCCCGGCCTACTCGGTTGGCGAAGTGAAGCCGATGCGCGGCCCAGGCCGTCGCGAGATCGGTCACGGCAACCTTGCTGAGCGCTCGCTCGCCAAGATGATGCCGAAGAAGGAAGCCTTCCCCTACACGATCCGCATCGTCTCCGAGATCACCGAGTCGAACGGCTCGAGCTCGATGGCGACGGTCTGCGGCGGCTCCCTTGCGATGATGGACGCGGGCGTGCCCGTGACGGCGCCGGTCGCTGGTATCGCGATGGGTCTCATCAAGGAAGACGAGCGCTACGCGGTGCTCACCGACATCCTCGGCGACGAGGACCATCTCGGCGACATGGACTTCAAGGTCTGTGGCACCAAGAAGGGCATCACCGGCATCCAGATGGACATCAAGATCGCGGGCCTCTCGCGCGAGATCATGACGCAGGCGCTCAGCCAGGCGAAGGACGCCCGCATCCACATCCTCGGCAAGATGCTTGAGGCGATTCCGACGCACCGCACGGAGATGTCGAAGTACGCGCCGCGCATCACGACCCTCAAGGTCAAGCCCGACCAGATTCGCCTCGTCATCGGCCCCGGCGGCAAGACGATCAAGGGCATCGTCGAGCAGACGGGCGCGCAGATCGACATCGAGGACGATGGCACGGTCAACATCGCGTCGAACGACCCGGCGAAGGCACAGAAGGCCATCGACATCATCAAGGGCCTCACGACCGAGCCCGAGGTTGGCAAGAACTACAAGGGCCTCGTCAAGCGCGTCGAGGCGTACGGCGCGTTCCTCGAGATCATGCCGAACACGGACGGCCTCTGTCACATCTCGGATTTCGCATGGGAGCGCATCGCGAACGTCGAGGACGTGATGAAGATCGGCGACGAGGTCGAGGTGCAGGTGACGAACATCGACGGCGACGGGCGCATTCGTCTCTCGCGCAAGGCCACGCTGCCCAAGCCAGAGGGCTACGTCGAGCAGCCCCCGCGTGAGCGCAGCTTCGGCGGCGGCGGTGGTGGCGACCGTGACCGT
>JBILQT010000052.1:0-32535 GCA_044373065.1 Sandaracinaceae bacterium | reverse complement strand
CGAAGAGCGAGGCGTTGCTTGTGGTCGGGAGCTCGCTGACCGTCTTCTCGGGCTACCGCTTTGTGCGCCGTGCTGAGTCGCTGAAGCTGCCGATCGTCATCCTCAACCTCGGCCCCACGCGTGGCGATCCACACGCAACGCTCACGCTCGACGCGCCTGCAGGCGAGACGCTCGATGCGCTCGTACACGCACTCGGCTGAACAGGTATCGTCCTTTGGATGAGCCAGCCTGCGACTGAGACGGCATCGAAGCCCAAGCGTCCTTTCTATCTCTCGAGCACCTTTCTCATCGTCATGGGGCTCGCGCTTGGCGTGCTGCTTGGAGGCGCGTTTCCGCAAGACACGTATCCGCAGGCCTACGAGTTCTTTCGCTTTCTCTCGCGGGCCTTCATCGCGCTCATCAAGGGCCTCATCGTGCCCTTGCTCGTGTCGACGATCGTGGTCGGTGTCGCGCAGACCGGAGACATGAAAGCGGTCGGTCGCGTGGGCGGCAAATCGCTTCTCTATTTCGAGGTCGTGACGACCCTCGCGCTCTTCATCGGCCTCGGCGTCGCGAACTGGATGCGCCCGGGCGACGGCCTTCCAATCGACTTGAGCGTCACGCACTCAGGCGTCGCGCCCGCCGCGCAGCAGACGGGCTGGGATCTCGCGCTCCATCTCTTCCCGTCGAATTTCGCGCTCCACGCCTCGCAGGGTGACTTGCTTCCGGTCGTCGTCTTCGCGGTGCTCTTTGGCATCTCACTCACGCGCATCGGAGAGCGCGGAAAGATCGTGCTGAGCTTCTTCGAGGCCGTCTCGCAGGTGATGTTCAAATATACAGATATGATTATGAAATTGACGCCCCTCGGCGTCTTTGGCGCGATGGCCTACAACGTGAGCCACATGGCTGCGGGGCATTGCATGTCGGGCGCGGCGATGGACGTGTGCGCTGAGGCGGACGTGCTGCGCGGCTGGCCGGCGGTGTTCTATCTGATCGGTCGCTACGCCAAGCTGGTCGGCTCGCTCTACCTCGCGCTCATCCTGCTCTTTGTTCTCGTCTTCGTGCCGATCATGCTCTTTGTGAAAGTGAAGCCGCTGGCGTACCTGCGCGCGATCCGTGAGCCGGCGATCACGGCCTTCACCACGGCCTCGAGTGAGGCTGCGCTGCCGCGCCTGCTCGAGGACATCGTCGCGTTTGGTGTGCCGCGCCGCGTCGCCTCGTTCGTCATCCCCGCGGGTTACTCGTTCAACCTGGATGGCTCGACGCTCTATCTCGTCCTGGCGAGCGTCACGATCGCGCAGGCGGCCCACATTGAGCAGTCGCTCTCCGATCAGATCGTCATGCTGCTCGCGTTCATGCTGACCTCGAAGGGCGTCGCGGGTGTACCGCGGGCCACGCTTGTCATCATCGCGGGCACCTGCGGATCGTTTGGTCTGCCGGGCGAGGCGGGCGTCGCGATGCTGCTCGCCGTGGACGAGATCATGGATATGGCGCGCACCACGATCAACGTGACGGGCAATGGCCTGGCGGCAGTTGTCATTGCGAAGTGGGAGGGCGTGTTTGGGCAGAAAGACCCCGAGCCCGACACCGTCGTGACCGTGCACCCCGAGGGCTGACGTTTACTTTCTTGCAACGCTCGCCCCTGGGAGGCGACACTCCATCGCGATGGCTGCCAAAGATCCGATCATTTGCCACGTCTGCGGTTTCAAGAACGAGCCAAATGCTGCTCGCTGTGTGTCCTGCGGTGCGCGCATCGAGGCGCTGCATGCGGACTACACGGCCGAGGAAGAGGCGGCGCGCGCGAACCAACAGGACGGCTTCAGCATCCTCTGGGTTGCGATCGCCTCCGTCGTCTACCTCACGCTGCAGGCCATCATCATCGGGGCCTTGCCCATGGTCATCCCGAGCTACGACCCACAAGGCTCCGCGGGCCTCGCGATCAGCGTTGTTGTGTGGTTCTTCGGCGGCATCTTGGTTGGCTTCGTCTCGCCCGGGAAAACCTTTGTGGAGCCCGCGGTGGGAGCGCTTGTCGCCTGCGTTCCGACGATCGCCTACCTCAAGTGGAGCACCCCGGATGGCTTTGAGCCTTCGGTGATCGCATACGTCGTTGGCGCCGCCATGGGCGTGATGATCTCCCTCTTCGGCGCCTTCCTCGGCGAGCAGCTTCAGCGCCGCACACGCGGCCACAAGAAGCCAAGTCGCTGAGCTTAAGGTTGGGGGGCAAGCAGCGGCTCTTTGTTCGCTGTTTCACCACAGACTGAATAATGATCGCGCTCTGCGAGTTGAGCGCCACAAGGCCCATGCTGCTGTATGGGCTTTTGCGCGTGCGCTGAAAACGGAGCCCCATGATCTACCTCTACGTCTTCGCGCTCATCCTTGGCGGCATCCTTCTCGGCGCGAGCCTCTTGCTCGGCGGGCACACGGATCACGACTCAAGCGACCCGCACATGCCCGCCGGACACGGCGACCCACAGGGCATCGAGAGCTTGATGCTCGCGATCCTCTCCGTGCGCTTTTGGACATTCTTCCTGCCCTTCTTCGGACTGGCAGGGCTTCTTCTGCATGGCTTTGGTCTCGTCGACAGCGAAGTCATCGTTGCCCTCGCATCGACAGGCCTCGGGCTCTTCGCGGGTGCATTTGCCACCTGGCTTGTGCGCGTGATGAGCGCCGAGTCCTCCGACAGCGCAGCGAAGACGGGAGACCTCGTCGGCAAAACAGGGCGCCTTCTGGTTGGCTTCGAGAAGGGCGGCACCGGCAAGATTCGCCTTGATGTGAAGGGCGCATCCCTCGACCTGCCCTGCGTGGGCGTTGACGACGAGGGCATCGAAACGCGCGACGAGGTGATCGTCGTCGAGGTTGAACCAAGCCGCGTGAAGGTCGCCAAGACCGCATCTCGTCCGCTGGGTGAACCACACACTTTGATCGCGTTGCATGCGCAACGAGAAGGAAATGAACGATGCAAGGCTACGACCCCTACGCAGCTCCAGTGCCTGAGAGCTACCCCTTTGGCCTCGATCCGATGCTCCTTTGGTACGTCGTGATCTCCGCAATCATCATCGCGGGCCTGCTCTTTTTGTTCATCCAGTTTCTTCGCGGCTTTCTCTACATCGCGCGTCCCAACGAGGCGCTCGTGTTCTCAGGCCAGCGCTACAAAACGGATGACGGACAGGAGGTTGGTTTTCGCATCGTCAAGAGCGGTCACCGGGTGGTGCGCATCCCCTTCCTTGAGATCGTGAGCCGCCTCGACATGACGGTCATCCCCGTCGACATCGTCGTGAACAACGCCTACTCGCGCGGCAACATCCCGCTTGAGATTCACGCCATCGCGAACGTGAAGATTCACTCGCAGGACAAATTCCTACGCAACGCGGTGGAGCGCTTCTTGAACAAGAGCCGCGCAGACATCGAGCTTGTGGCGCAGCAGACGCTCGAAGGCGCGCTTCGCGAAGTGCTCGCGCAGCTCACGCCCGAAGAGGTGAATGAAGACCGTCTCAAGTTCGCCGAGAAGCTCATTCAATCGGTGGAGGACGACCTTCAGATTCTCGGGCTTCAGCTCGACACGCTGAAGATTCAGAGCGTCAGCGACTCGACCGGCTACCTCGACTCGATCGGTCGTCCCAAGATTGCGGCCGCGCTTCGCGATGCGGAGAACGCAGAGAACCAGGCGACACAGGAGATTCAGCAGGCGCAGTCGGAGATGACGCGTCGCGCGGAGGTGGCGCGTGCGAGTGCGCAGACCGCAACACAGACCAAGCAGAACGAGCTTCGTCAGGTGCGTGCTCAGCTTGAGGGCCAGGCGCAGTCGATCGAGCGTGAGGCCGAGGCTGCAACGAAGACGGCGCGCGCCATGGCTGAGCGCGATCTGCAGGGCCTGCGCTCGCAGCTTGAGCAGCGTCGCTTGCAGGTCGAAGTGGTCATCCCTGCGGAGTTCCAGCGGCAGGCGCAGACGATCATCGAGCGAGGCTTGGCGGCGCAGACGATCGAGAACGGTGCCGCGCAGGTGGAGGTGCTCAAGGCGATGAGTGATGCGTGGGCCACGATGGGCACGCAGGCGCGTGAGCTCTACGTGATTCAGCACCTCGATCAGATCGTCGGCGCGGTGGTGAACAGCATGGAGGACGTGCAGCTCAACCAAGTGCACGTGATCGATCAGGGCGATGGCGAGGCGCTTGCGGGCTACGCGGCCTCGTATCCGAAGATGGTTGGTGCCGTGATGAAGTCACTGCGCGACTCGACAGGCATCGATGTGACGGCGTTGCTCTCGGGGCAGAGCACGACGACGCAGAGCAACACCACCAAGGCTTGAGGAGAACACCATGGCCATCATCCTTCCGATTTTTGTGCTCCTCGCGCTCGCGGGCGTTGCAGTCCTCGCGGCCCTCGCACTCGTTCGCAACGTGCTCTACGTGAGCCCGCCGAACCAAGTGCTCATCTTCTCCGGCGCATCACCGCGCACGACGCCCGAGGGTCGCAAGATTGGCTATCGCATCATCAAGGGCGGTCGCACCCTTCGCGTGCCTTTGCTTGAGACGGTCGACTCGCTCGACCTCTCCAACATGATCATCGAGCTGCAGATCAAGGGCGCGTACTCGCGCGGCGGCATCCCGCTGACGGTGCTTGGCATCGCCAACATCAAGGTGCCCGGTGAGGAGCCGTTGATTCACAACACGATCGAGCGCTTCCTGGGCAAGTCCCGCGCAGAGATCATGGAAGTCGCGCGCGAGACGCTCGAAGGCAACCTGCGCGGTGTGCTCTCGAGCCTGACGCCCGAGCAGGTCAACACGGACAAAGAAGCGTTCGCGGGCCGCCTTACGGAAGAAGCCGAGCACGACCTCTCGAACCTCGGCCTCGTGCTCGACACGCTCAAGATTCAGAACGTCACGGACGACGTGGGCTACCTCGACTCGATCGGACGCACGCGTTCGGCCGAGGTGCGCCGCAACGCGCAGATCGCGGAGTCGCAGGCCAAGGCGCAGACGGCGGAACAGAAGTGGCGCAATACGATGGAGGCCGAGCTCGGCAAGATCGACGCGCAACTTCAAGTTGCAATCGCGGACAACCAGCGCCGTGTGAGCGATGCGCAGACCAAGCGTGGCGCCATGATCGCCGAGCAGCAGGGCGAAGTGCAGGCGATGATCGCTCAGACGTCCGGCGAAATTCAGATGCAGGACGCGCGCATCGAGCAGGTGCGTCTTCAGCTCGAAGCCGATGTGATCCAGCCCGCGGAGGCACAGCGCATCCAGCAGGAGCAGCTCGCCAAGGCAGGTGCCGCGCGCATCACACAGCAGGGCCTTGCGACGGCGCAGGTGCTCAAGAACCTCGCGCTCACCTACCGTGCGACGGGCACGACGGGACGCGAGGTGATGCTCATGCAGAAGCTTGTCCCGACGATGAAGCAGATCCTTGGGTCGATGAACGATCTGCGTGTCGACAGGCTCACGGTGATCGGCAGCGGCGGCAACACAGGTAGCGAACCCTCGCTGGCGAACAAGCTGGTCTCCACGAGCGAGCAGATCAAAGCGGCGACAGGGATCGACGTGCCGAAGCTGATTCAAGACCGCTTCGGTGGTGGCGACGCAACGCCCGGCACGCTGCCTCCGCCTCCACCTCCACCCAAGCGCTGAGCTTGGACGTGCACGAAAGGGCCCGCTTCGGCGGGCCTTTTTTGTTGTTGGCGCACACCGCCCGCGTGAATAAGACCCGGGTGAAAATGCGAATAAAACCCGGGTGATATTCCCAGCGCTCAGCGTGTGAACACGAAGACAAAGCCCGCGTAGGGGTCGGCATTGACCGTGAGTCCGTCGAGCGTGAGGTCGACTCTGATCGGAGGGTCGCCGCCTTGGTTGAGCATGCCGCCCAGCCAGACGGTGCCATCCTCGGGATCGATCGCGAGGGCCTGTGGAACGCTGGGTCCGTTGACGGAGAACACGCGTCCGCTCGCGAGTGGTGACATGCCCGTGGAGCTTCCGAAGAAGATGGCACCGGCATAGTCAGGCGCAGCGGGGATCACCGTGCCGTACGCGGCATCGACGGTACCCGCTTGGAGGATCTCCGCTCCCCGCGAGGCGATGCGATGGATGCTCGGGAAGGCCATCAGATCAGGCGCAAATGTCGGAGACGCGGGCGTCAGGCTGCGAGGGAAAGAGATGCGCACCGGGTCAACTTGGAAGGGCTCCGGCGTGATGATGTCGCCCACCACGACGATGTCTCCGTCTGCCGTCGCGGTGATGTCGCGGAAGTTGCGCTCGGCCATGAACCCGCCACCAGACTGGTAGAAGAACCCCGTTTGAACGCCTTCCGCGACGGTGAAGCGCACGACAAATCCACAGAAGCCGGTCGCCGGGAGGACACCGAGATCGCCGAGATCCACCGCACCATCGGTGTTGCCCGCCACGAAGAACTCGGTGCCAAGCGAGGTGATCGCGTCAGCGTGGAATGTTCCACTGCCACCGATGATGCGTGCGGAGGAAAAGTCGCTCCGCCGGCCGGTGCCTGCGGAGGGCAACGTCGCGATGAACGCGCGCTGCGATGTCGCGACTTCGAGCGGTGTGCTTCCGATCGTGAGGGAGCCGAAGTACGTGCCGACAATGCCCAAGGTGCCGTCGGCTGCGAGGGTGATGTCCGAGGGCACGACATTGCCGGTGAACGTTGCCACCGATGTGACGCTCCACGGCGAGAGTTGGATCGTCGCGATGTAAGTGGTGGCTGCTCCGGCTGGCGGTGCGGGGACAAATCCAACGCCTCCAAAAGGGGCGGACTGCTCGGTGAAGCTTCCGAGCACGTAGAGGTGTGTGGAGGAGCGTGCGAGGGAGACGATCGTGCCGGGGGCGGTCATCTGGAAGGCCTCCACGACATTGCCATCACGCCCGACGCGAAGAACGGCGCCGTGAACACCTCCCAAGGGGAGTCCCACTTGGTACGGGGAGCCACCTGATCTGCCGAAGCTTGCGCGTCCATTCAGGTTGAGTGCGACGAACGCATCGGTACTACCGGGCCCTGCGCCGATCATCGGAACGATGTCGCGGATGTCAGCCTGCGAGGCGTTGAGCATGAACGCGCGTGTGAGGCGTGGAGAGCAGCCTGCACCGTCGCAGGTCTGGCCGAGATCGCAGACGGCGCAGCCCATGCCGCATGTTGTCGGCTGCGTCGTATCGGCCTCGCAGACGGTCGCTGGGTTTCCATCGCATTCGCCGTGACCCAACGTGCATCCAGAGGCGCGACAGCGTCCACGTACGCATGCGTTGGCGACGTTTCCGGAGGGTGCACAGACCTCGACGCCCGATGGGAAATCATCGGCAGATCCGTTGCAATCGTCATCGAGCCCGTTGCAGAGCTCGGGCGCGCCTGGGTAGCGCATCGCGTTCAGATCACTGCAGTCGTTGCCTTGGCGGACGTAGCCGCTGATCGATGCGCACGCGATGATCACACCGCTCGCTGCGCTTCCAAACCCATCGCCATCTTCATCGCGATAGAACGTGTACGAGCTCGCGCCGTCGTCGATCATTCCGTCGCAGTCGTTGTCGCGGCCATCGCAGACCTCAGCGCTTCCTGGGCCGCTGACAGGGTCGCGATCATCGCAGTCGGTTCCCGCGACTGGGCTGCATCCAAGGTCCGCGATCCCGTCGCGATCGTCGTCCTCCAGGTTGCCTGGCGCGATGACGAAATCAGCAAGCCCGTTGCAGTTGTTGTCGCGCCCATCGCAGCGCTCGGCTTGCGCAGGGTTGGTCGCCGCAACGGCGTCGTCGCAGTCTGTTCCAAGGAGCACGTAGGCGCCGACATCGGCCGTGGGGCGGGCACACAAAAACTGCGTCTCGCTGGGTGAGCCAAAGCCGTCACCGTCGCGATCGAGGTACCAAAGCGCAGCGCTTGCCCCTGTGTCTCCGGCGCCGACGCAGTCGTTGTCTTGGCCATCGCAGACCTCGGGCAAGGTGGGGCTGCGAAGTGCGTTGTTGTCGTCGCAGTCATCACCGTGCACCGAGAATTGTGCGGCGTCGTTGCAGGCGGTGCGTGGCGCTGCTGGGTTGCCGCGACCATCGCCATCCATGTCGGCAAAGCCCATCACGCTCACGCCCTCGTCGATGCGTGTGTCGCAGTCATCGTCGATGAGGTTGCAGACTTCCACGGCCATCGGATTGGCACCGCGCACCGCGTCGTTGCAGTCCGTACCGCATGCTGTGGCGCCGCTTCCGTTGCAGCAGCGCGCGTCCTCGAAACCGTCGCCGTCGACATCGACACCGCCGCGTGTCGTTGCGTCGCAATCTTCGTCCACGTTGGCGCTGTCGCAGAGCTCGAGGGCGCCAGGGTAGACGCTTGCTTGCGCGTCATCGCAGTCATCGCCGAGTGCCATCCCGCGGGCATCGACGCATGTGGCTGCCGCGTGCCCATCGCGGTCTTCATCGATCGCGCGGATGACACAGGCGCGCGTTTCCTCCGAGCAAAATTCGCTCGTGCACGCGATGCCGTCGTTGCAGCGAAGCGGAGTCCCTTCGGTGCATGCGCCAGCGACGCAGCTCTCCTCTCCGTTGCAGAAGATGCCGTCGTCGCAGGCCTCGCTTGTGCTGCACGGACGCAAAGGCGCATCGGGGACCGCTGCATCGCTCGCGCCTGAATCGGATTCGCCCGTGGGATTCGGGCAGCCGGCGAGGCCACACGAGGAGATCAACAGAGCGAAGCCCAGCACCTTCGATCGCAGCGTCATGCGATCAAGGTACAGCGAAGGTGATGCGTGCGTCGCCTACTTCGCGCGCTCGAGCAGGCCCGAGCGCGCGAGGTAACCGAGGCCTCGATAGAAGCTCCCGCCGAGGGCGCGCTTGGTGCGCCAGATGATCTTTCCGTCGAGCTGCGGAATCACGTAGAGGTCGCTGTTGAGCATGCCGTCGATCGCACACTTCGCGATCTCCTCCGCGCTCCACTTGGCCTTTGTGACGAGCTTGTCTGTCTTCTCGCCCGTGCCGCCTCCGAACGAATGCGCGCGTGTGTGAATGTTGGTGCGGAAGAACGTGGGGCAGAGCGCCGTGACGCTGATCTTCGCGGGCGCGAGCTCGGCGTGAAGCGTCTCGGAGAGCGCGATCACACCCGCCTTCGTGACGTTGTACGGCGACATCATCGGTGCCGAGACGATGCCCGCGCTCGAGGCCACGTTGAGGATGAAGCCACCACTCTTCTTCAGCAGAGGCACGCCGTAGTGGCAGCCGTAGATCACACCGTAGAGGTTCACATCGACTTGGAGCTTCCACTTGTCGAGCGGGATCTTCTCGAACTCGCCAACGACGGCGATGCCCGCATTGTTCACGAGCACGTCGATGCCTCCGAAGAGCTCCTCCGCCTTCTTCGTCATGGCCTCGACGTCTTCGCTCCTGCCCACATCGACCTTGAGCGCATGCGCCTCCGCACCGCGCGTGCGCAGCATCTTCACCGTCTCTTCGCAGAGCGCGAAGTCGAGATCGGTGCAGAGCAAGCGCGCGCCACGGTTCGCCAATTCAAGTGAGACGGCGCGACCAAAACCGCTGCCAGCACCGGTGACGACTGCACGTGCGCGACTCGGGAGCTTCTTCGCCATGTTCGATCTCCGGCTGCGTGCGGATGACATATCCGCGCCACGCAGCGCCGCGATTCTACGACGAAAGGCGAATGCTCAATCTCCTGAGAAGCCGAAGAAGAAGATCTCGCTGGGTTCGCCCTCGCTGTAGACGGTGAAGTATGTGCAGTGATTTCGCCCAACGGCCGAGGCGATCACATCGACGCTTGTGACGTCATCTCGCGTGGGCTTGTTCGTACCGAACTGCTGCTTCACCGCCTCGCTTGAGAGCTCATGCAGCCGATCTCGATGGTGGATGTCGATGATGCTGTGCGTGCTCCTGCTTCCGCTGTTCAAGAGCCCGTCGTTGAACGCCTCGAAGTCGAGCAAGACTGGCGACGACTTCAGATAGTCACCTTCGAGAAAGACCTTTCGGCGTAGGGCTTCAAGGGCCGAGAAGGGGTCGGGTTGGTAGGGCACAAAGTAGCTCCAGGCGCTCGCTCCCATGTTCGACTCCTTTGAAGGGTCTATCCTTCAATCATGCAAAAAGAACCATTCTACGACGCGCGTCTGGGTGACGCGCTGAAGCTCGCGGCGGATGCCTTCGCGCACGTTCCGCGCAAGGGGACGGGCATCCCCTATCTGAGCCATCTGCTTGCGGTCTCGACGATGGTGATGGAGCACGGAGGCACGCCCGACCAGTGCATTGCGGCGGTGCTTCACGACTACCTCGAAGACATTCACGGTGCGTCCGAGGTGCATCTGCAAGAGCGCTTCGGAGACAACGTTGCGCTGCTCGTACGCGCCCTCTCCGACACCACACAGGCCGAGCACAAGGAGCCCTGGCTTGAGCGCAAGCAGCGCTACATCGCGCATCTGCGCACGACGAGCGGAGAGGTTCGTCTCATCTGCTGTGCGGACAAAATCCACAACGCGCGCTCGCTGCTTCGTGATCGGCGTGTGCTCGGCGATGCACTCTTTGAGCGCTTCCACGCAACCAAAGAACAGACGTTTTGGTACTACGAAGAAGTCGTGAAAGCGCTCGGCGAGGGGTGGTCACACGGGCTGCTGGAGGAGCTGGAGCGTGATGTGAACGAGCTCGTGCGCGGCTAGGCCGCAGGCTTGGCGCGGATCTTCGACTTCCAATATCCAAATAGGAAGTAAACGACGAGGCCTATCGCGAGCCAGATCGCGAAGCGCTCCCAGGCCATCGCGGGAAGACCTGCCATCGTGAAGATGCATGCTGCTGCGCCGGCTGGTGCAACGAGCCAGACGAAGGGGACGCGGAAGGGGCGATGGCGCTCGGGGTCGGTGATGCGAAGGACGCCCACGCCAACGCAGACGAGGCAGAACGCGAAGAGCGTTCCGATGTTCGTAAGGTCGTAGGTGGCATCGTCGTCGGCGACGAGGGCGCTGAAGGCCACCAGGCCACCTGTGAGAATCGTGAGACCCCACGGCGTCTTGAACTTCGGGTGCAGCTTGGCGGCCCGCTCGGGGAGAAGGCCATCGCGTGCCATCGCGTAGAGGATGCGCGGTTGCCCATATTGAAATACGAGCAAAACGGAGGTCATCGAGACGACAGCACCGAGCGAGACGATCCAACCCGCGACGGGAAGGCCGACGTTCTCCAGCGCGAAGGCGAGCGGGTCGCCGTGCTGGTTGAGCTCCGTCCAGGGCGCGAGGCCGACGAGGACCAAGCCGACTGCCACATAGACGAAGGTACAGATCGCGAGGCCGCCGAGAATGCCGATCGGCACATTGCGCTGTGGGTTCTTTGTCTCTTCGGCCGCCGTCGAGATCGCATCGAAGCCGATGTAGGCAAAGAAGACGATGGCCGCGCCCTGCCAGACGCCGGTGAAGCCATTGGGGAAGAAGGGCGTGTAGAGCGTGCTGTCGACGTGCGGTGCACCGACGAAGACAAAGAGGCCGAGCACGATCAGCTTCAGGATGACCATGATCGAGTTCACGAAGGCGCTCTCTTTGGCGCCGACGAGCAAGATGCTCGTGATGGCCACCACGATGAGAAACGCGGGCAAATTCACGATGATCGGCACGCCGGCAATGTGCGGCGCGGAGACGAGCAGGGCCTGCATCGCCTCGTTGTCGGCGCCCGCCTGCTGCACGACGTCGTAGTAGCCGTGCGTCAGCCACGCAGGGGGATTGATGCCCGCGGCGTTGGCGAGCGAGAGCGCGTAGTTGCCCCAGGAGATCGCCACCGCGACGTTGCCGACGGCGTACTCGAGGATGAGGTCCCAGCCGATGATCCAGGCGACGAGCTCGCCGAGCGTCGCGTACGTGTACGCATAGGCGCTGCCGGATTGCGGGATCATCGCGGCAAGCTCCGCGTAGCAGAGCGCGGCCAGACCGCAGACGACGCCGAGCAAGACGAACGAGAGCACAAGGCCTGGGCCCGCACCGAGGCGCACCACAACGCCATCGTGCATCTCACCCGCAGCGGCCGTTCCGATCGCGCCGAAGATGCCTGCGCCGATGACGGCGCCGATCGCGAGGAAGATCAGATCCCACGCGCCAAGCGTTCGCTTCATCGCGCCTTCTCGTTCGTCGTCCATCGCGGCGATGGGCTTGCGTCGAACGAGCGTTTTCAGAAAGGAGGCAGGGTCCATCCGCGGAGCATCGTTGACGATGCGCATCGAAGGGAAGGGTGATCCGCTTACCCCGCTCGTTCGTACGCGACTCATGACGGTCGCGCGTTTTCAACGGCAACACGCAGAGCTCATGAGCTTGGCCGCTGACATCCGCGCGATGCTGGATGTGGAGACGATTGAGCGTGATCCGCGCGCCGTGCGCGTGATGCTGGCGCAGTTCGCAGGGAAGCTTCGCGTTCACGAGCGCATGGAGAGCGAGGCGCTCTATCCGGCATTGCTCGAGGATGAGCGGCCTTTGGTGCGAGAGACCGCAGAGCGATTGAAGCGCGACCTCGGCCCGATCTACGCGACCTTCAATGCGTTTGAAGCGCGCTACGCGACCGTTGAATCGCTCGGCGTGAACCCCACCGCGTTCATCGCCGACACGCTCGTCCTCTTCGAGACGCTCTTTCGGCGCATGCAGCGCGAGAACAAAGAGCTCTATCCGTTGGTCGCCGACTGAGCTTGCCCCGCGGCCTCACGGCTAACGCGCAGGCTGACCGCCAAGGCGAGCAAGGTGAAGACAACATTCACGAGCGCGAGTGCACGCGGAGAGAGCTCGATGAGGTGCGTCGCCGCAAAGACGAGCAGCGCCGAGAGCACATCGCCAAAGCGCATGAAGTACGCGTCGATGACTTGCTTGGCTTTGTACTTTTCGTCCCGTGATGCACCGAGCCAGATCAGCGCTTTCCCTGTGTTTTGAAGGGAATAGTCCGTTGCATTCTCGGCTACCTTCATTGCGCGAAAGACGAGGAAAGAGACGCCGGTGGCGAGCGCACCGTAGGCACCAAGCGCGACGATGGGGAGGGCCAAGAGCACACCGCGCAGGCCGAAGCGTGAAGCCACGCGTGATGCGATGAACGCTTGAAGGAGCACCGAGCCAGCGTTCACGACGAAGTAGAACTGGCCGTACGAGGTGCGCACGAAGTCGCGGGTGAAGGCGGGCACATCCGTCGCGGAGGCGAGCGAGGCGGCGCGTGCGGCCTCATCGAGGAAGGCGCGTGAGAGGAGGTACTCGCCCGTCGTGTTGACCAGGTTGAGCAGGACGACGAGCCCCGCCACCCAGCGCAAGTGCGATGAGCGCCAGACGAGTGTGAAGCCTCCAGTGCGCTCAAGCGGTGGCATCGGCGTGCGCACCTCAGGCCTTCGCAAGAGCACAAAGAGGATGCCGAGCTGAAGGAGCAGGAGTGCGACCGAGGCGTGAATGAGCAGCGCGATCGAGTCGTGCCCGGCGAAGGCATGTGTCGCGAAGAGTGCGCCCGCAGCGGAGCCAAGCGGCGCTCCGAGTGCCACGACAGGGAAGAGGCGCATGCCCTCGTGATGCGCATAGACGTCATTCGCGAGCGACCAGATCTGCGCCACCGAGGTGAGCGCATAGACGCCAAGCCAGACGTAAAAGGCGATGCCGAGATAGGGCACGCGCAGCGCCGAGAGCACCGCGAAGAGTTCGATCGACGCGATGAAGCCCACTTGTGTTGTGAGGACGAGCTTCTTGCGATCAAAGCGCTCTGCGAGGCGTGCATAGAGCGGCACGAGCACCATCAAGAGAAGTGCTTGAATCGCCGTCGCATAGGCGCGTGCCTCGGCACCACCCGTGACGAGGATGAGCGGCTCGCGCACCGTCTTCAGCACGTAGTACGCGAAGAGCCCGACAAAGAGCGAGGACGCGAAGAGAAGGGCCGTGGCTCCTTCACCAGAACGAACGTCGCTGAGGATGCGGGACGCGCGATCGAGCATGCTGGGTGAACCGAGGGATGCGGAGGTGACGTGCATGAGCGCGAAGTGCGGATCGTAGAGGGCCTTCTCCTGAGACGCGCATTCTCGACAAAAGTTGGGTCCCCACCTCGCGACTCGTGTTGAATGCCAAACAAAGAGACCCTGAGAGCCACGCGATGAATGAACCCGTCTCCATCCGCCCGCTGCGCAGCCCGCTCTCACTCTCGAACGCGTGGCGCTTCCCGCTGCAATCCGAAGAGTCCAAGCGCGACATCGTGATCGGTGGGCTCTGGCTCGCAGTGCCCGTCGTGGGCTGGCTGATGAATATGGGTCACCGCATCCGCATCGTGCACCGCATGCACCACGGCCTCTCTCCTTGGCCCGCATGGAATGAGCCGATGGACTTGCTCTTCCACGGCGCGGTGACCTTTGCGGGGATGGCCTACTACGGCGCGCCAGGTGTGCTCTTGATGCTGCTCGGCGCCTGGCTCTCGAGCTGGCTCATCGGCGCCCTTGGCTTTCTGCTCTGGGCCGGCGCGGTGATCGCGATCCCCGGGTACATGTCGCACTACTGCCGCGAGCTCGATGTACGCGAGGTGTTCAATCCGTTCCGCGCGCTCGGTCGCGTGCGTGAGGGCGGCCTCGCCTACTGGAAGGCTTGGTCGATCGTGCTGCCGACGATGCTCTTCTCGTTCGTCGGTTTGCTCGGATTCGGCGTGGGTTTTCTCTTCACGAGCGTGTGGTTCTGGCAGGTCGCTGCGTTCTGTTTTGCAACGGTGTTCACGCAGAAATTCGACCTCGACAAGAACGCTCAACGCTGACGAAACACCTGATCACGCAAGCCATCCCAAGCGCTGATCCAGTCGCGCAGATCCATCAGGAGTGCACGCGTCTCGTTCCGCGCGGTGACCAGAAGAAGCACACGTGACGTGCGCGCATCGAGGCAGACATCGACCTCACCCAAGGTCTCGCCACGCGCATCATCCACACGCCAGACGAGCGGAAGGTCGGGCTCTCCCCACGGGCGCATGGGGGCACCCAGAATGCGAAGGAGCATCACGCGCGGAGTCGCGACTGCGAAGGACGCGCCCTCGGCAAACGATGCCGCACGCACGATGAGCTGCTCGCCATCGAGCGCAAGGGAGACCCCTGATGCATGCGCTGCGTGCTTCTCCCAATGCATCGGCTCGTCGCAGCACAGGTCGTGCGAGAACCCGATCGTGCTCGGATGCGTGAGGCCGGAGGACGTGGCGAGCACCGCCTCCAGACACTGCACTGCATGCGCGATGCGCGGCGCCGCATTGTCCTCATGCACCTCCACCTCGTGCCCAATGCTCGGCACAAACGCCGCCCAATGCGGGCCGCAGCAATCCTCGTAACCCGTTGCGACCTCCGCGCTGCACTGCGCACACACAAGGTTCTCAAGGTTGCCGCGGTAGCTCAGGCCACAGCATCCCACGGTGCGATCGAGGTCGGTGTGGACCGCAACGCGATCGCGACGCAGCGGCGCCGTCATCCAGCGCGCGACCGGGAACGCATGGGCATGGCCGACATCGCGTGCGGACGAGATCACGTAGCCCCGCGGCACGTATGCCGTGTGACTCGCTTGGCGTGCGACGAGCTCATCGCTTGTCAGCTCTTCGAGCCAGTCGGTGAGCTGCGTGCTGCAGGTGGGGCAGTGAAAGCGATGAAGGGTGGTCATGAGGCGGATGAAGCGATGAGCGTGCCATATGCGAGTCGTTGAACTCTCGGTGTTCGCCGACGCCACATGAGCGCAGACGATAAGAAGTTATCCAATAGGATAGCCCTGGATCTGCGGAGTGGCGAAAATGAGGCCTTTTTCGTTCCTCCAGTGCTGGCACATCCGCTGCGATAAGCCCCTCCACGAGCACGACGAGAACTCTTCTCGTGGCTCTTTGGAGAATGGTCATGGCCAACAAGAACCTCTTTCAGCGCATCAAGAACCACTTCGCACCGACGTCCGCGCCCGCCGCGAACACGGTGAACCTCGCGGGCGGCAAGGCCTACGCGATGAGTGATGCGCATGCCCTCGCGCAGTACGCGGTGACGGGTGCGTTCAATGCGACCTACTACGCATCGGCCGAGGCGCAGCTCGAGAAGGTGCTTGAGCTCGCGAAGAAGGTGGATGCAAAGCTCGTTGCGCAGACGGCGATTTACGCGCGTCAGCGAGGCCTCATGAAGGATATGCCCGCGCTCCTCTGTGCGATGACGAGCCGGCATCCCGAGCTCTTTGCGCACGTCTTCTCCGAGGTCGTCGATGACGCGAAGATGCTTCGTGTCTTTGTGCAGATGATGCGCTCGGGCGTGACGGGTCGACGCTCGCTCGGTACGCGTCCAAAGAAGCTCGTCGAGGCGTGGCTCGATGCACGCACGGATGAGGAAGTCTTCTTTGCATCCGCAGGTGGCACACCCTCCTTGCTCGATGTGCTGAAGCTCGCGCATCCGCGCCCCAAGACGCCCTCGCGCAAGGCGCTCTACGGCTACCTCGTGGGTGCCAAGCATGAGGTCGAGCTCTTGCCCGCGGTGGTGCGTCAGTACGAGGACTTCAAGGCAGGGCGCACGCTTGAAGTGCCGTCTGTGCCCTTTGTGATGCTCACGGCATTGCCGCTCTCGGATGGCGACTGGAAGCAAATCGCCAAGCGCGCGACCTGGACGCAGACGCGCATGAACCTCAACACGTTCTTGCGTCACAACGTCTTCGATGCGCCGGAGATGATCGAGCTCGTTTGTGAGAAGCTGCGCGATGAGGCCTCGATTCGTCGCAGCAAGGTCTTCCCCTACCAGCTCATGACGAGCTTTCACGCGACGCATGGCCAAGTGCCTGCGGCGCTCAGCGATGCACTTCAGGACGCGATGGAGATCGCGCTCTCGAACGTGCCGCGCCTTGAAGGTTCTGTGCATGTGCTCGTCGATGTCTCGGGCTCGATGAGCTCGCCCATCACGGGCCACCGCGCAGGTGCGACGACGCGCACGCGATGCGTGGATGTCGCAGCGCTCTACGCCGCAGCCCTCTTGCGTGCGAACCCCGACGTGAAGGTGATGGCCTTCGAAGAAAAGGTCGTGAGCAAGCTCGTGCTCAATCGCCGCGACTCCGTCATGACGAACGCGAAGGCGCTCGCATCGGTCGGTGGTGGCGGCACGAATTGCGCGGCGCCTCTTCAGGAGCTCAATCGCCAAAACGCCAAGGGAGACTTGGTGATCTACGTCTCGGACAACGAGTCGTGGATCGACACGCGACGCGGCACGGCGACGGGTGTGATGCACGCATGGGAGCAGTTCCGCGCGCGCAATCCACACGCGAAGCTGGTCTGCATCGACATCACGCCCAACGCGACGACGCAAGCCGTGGAGCGTGCGGACATCATGAACGTCGGCGGTTTCTCGGATGCCGTCTTCGACATGGTGGCTTCGTTCTACGAGGGCCGCGGAGACGCAGAGCATTGGCTGCGCGAGATTCAAAACGTGCAGCTCGCGGCTTAGGTCGCACACCTGATTTCGGCGCCGAACGCGTGCGGGACTACATCCGATTTATGCCTGTCTCGCGCAACCCTCGTCGGCGCTCTTCACCGCTAGGTGAAACAGCCAACACTTCTGTCTCCAACCAAGCACTCATCACCCCGAATGTGTGCGGGACTACATCCTTTTAACGATCAACCGTCCCTCACGTTTTGGTCGGGGTTTCTTCTTAAAGTCAACAGTGTTGACTTGAGCCCAAGCACTCCTCGGAGCGCTCCCTTTTCTGTGCCGAATGCGCGCGGGACTACATCCGATTTATGCCTGTCTCGCGCAACCCTCGTCGGCGCACTTCACCGCTAGGTGAAACAGCCAACACTTCACCGCTAGGTGAAACAGCCAACACTTCACCGCTAGGTGAAACAGCCAACACTTCACCGCTAGGTGAAACAGCCAACACTTCACCGCTAGGTGAAACGGCCAACACTTCATTCACCAACCAAGCACTCATCACCCCGAATGTGTGCGGGACTACATCCTTTTAACGATCAACCGTCCCTCACGTTTTGGTCGGGGTTTCTTCTTTAAGTCAACGGTGTTGACTTGAACCCAAGCGCTCCTCGGAGCGCTCCCTTTTCTGTGCCGAATGCACGCGGGACTACATCGATTTTGAAGCGCCTTGGCCCTCGGGCTGCGGCATCAAAAGTTCGTCTCACGAAAACCTCGTCGGCACTCTTTCTTCACGCGAGGAAGCGATGTGTGATTTCCCCTATCTCGCGGTCGTGCTGCGTCCTGAGTTTCGCGAACGCGGCATGCGTCATGAAGACGTACTTCGCGTCTCGCAGCATCACGCGCTGGAGGCCGACCCCTTCGTGCCTCCACTGAAATCCTTTGTCGCGCGCTTCGCCGAGGGCGCCTCCTATGTCTGCACGTTCAAGCTGCCCAAGGGCTGCGCCTGTGGGTGGCCGACGAGCGAACGTTCGAAGCTGCACGCGATCGCATGCTCACTGCTCGATGCACGCGATGTGATGCGCGTGCGCTTTGGTGTCTGGTCGATCCGAGGCGCCGTCGTGGAGGGCGATCCCGATGTTGCGCCACCGATCCACGCACTCGATCTCGATGAGCTTCGCAGCGTGCGCTTGGATGCTCGCTGTGTGATTCATCTTCGTCGCGTGAACGCGAAACCGCATCCACGCATCACGCTGAAGGATGTGCTCCGACGCTGACCGCGCGCCTCAGAGGCTTGCGCAGATGTCTGCGATGCAGCGCGTATCCTCGAAGTAGGGAGTAGCTGCAGGAGATGGCTGTACGCCGCGATGGTGCTCGATGCAGGCTCGCCCGCGAGCGTGAACGTAGCCAAGCGCGAAGGCGTTCTGGGTACTCCCTCAACCGACCCATTTGCGCCGCCATGGCCGACGTGCGGCACCGCCTACAACGTCGCGAGCTTGATGACGTAGCCCTCGCGGGAGATCACGCCGACCGAGCGCCAACGCGGCGTTCAGTCATATTGATTTCGTATCTCCATCATATCCTCATGAGAACCGGACTCGCATCGTGAGACCCGGACTCGCGAGCTTCGGACCAGCACTGGTTTGCGCTTCACAACCTTGCGCAGATGTCTGCGATGCAGCGCGTATCCTCGGCGCGGACGAGGCAGGTCAACCCCGACACGCAGTCGCTCACGTCGAGGCAGGTGCCGCCCTCGGCGACGTTTGCGCGGCAGGTGAATCCACCGCTTGCGTCGGGCACGCAGGCGCCCTCGCAGTCGCCCAGGTCGGGGCTGCAGGGGGCGCCGATTGCGACGTCGGGCTGGCAGGTTCCCGCGGCCGCGCAGTAGTGGTCGGTGCGGCATGCCTGGCGGTTCTCGCAGAGCTCATCGGCCACGCCCGGGATGACGCAGAAGCTTCCCTTGGGGCCGAATGCACAGCCCAATCCGGGCGCGCAGGTGTCTACGCCTGCACAAGGCTCGCCTTCGACGGGCAAGGGCCCGCAACCACCGTCGATGCAGGCGGAACCAGTGGCGCAGAGGAAGGGCCCGGTCTCGCCGAAGAGGCATGATGAGCCTCGTCCGCCGAAGGCTCGGCACCTGCCGTCTGCACTGTCGTTGTCACAACCCGCGCCCTCGGCGCAGATGACGCCGTTGCCGCAGAGCGCACCCACTGCAGGACGGTCGACGCAGGTTCGCGAGGCGTCGTTGCAGTAGAGCGATGCCGCGCAATCGGAGTTGCTGATGCATGCGGCACCGCGGGCGAGCGGCGCGCGACAGGAGGATGGACGCGCACATTGCGTGAGGCTTCCGCACTCATTGAGGTTGCTGCAGGTCGTGCCGGTGCGCGCGCTGCACACGCTCGCGTTGCAGACGAGCCCACGCGCGCAGTCACGCGTTGTTGTGCACGCAGCCCCCATCGCGTGAAGGGCCTCGCAGGTGCCATCAATGCAGGAGAGCGGTGGGCGACAATCGAGGTCGGCCGTGCATCCGGTTGCGCCTGATTCCCGCAGTGCGGTGCACATACCGTCGTTGCAGACGAGGCCCGTCGCGCAGCTGAACATGTCGCTGCACGTGGCGCCGACCATGCCGCGCGGCACGCAGCTGTTGCCCTGGCAGTAGCCATTTCCGCCTGCGCAATAGGGCGCAGCGCAGTCTTCACCGAGGGCTGCGGGGTCGACCGCAAAGGGTGCGCAGAGTGCGAATGCGGCGACGCCACTGGGTGCACCGCAGGGGAGTGAGTTCGCCTCGATCGTGGCGGCGCATGCTGCACCGGCAACCGGGTCGAAGACTGCACCAGCCGTGACGAAAGGCTCCCAGGCAGACCTGCACTGCGCCTCGAAGCGCGCCGTGCATGCAGCGATGTCGAGGCCGCCGGGGAGGATGTCTCCGCAGCCGCAGGTCATTGCCGATGTGCAGAGGTTCATCGCGAGCGGCGTGCAAAAGGCGCCGAGCGGGTCGGCACTAAATGCGTCCATGCGCATGAAGGCATCTGTAGGGGCGTCGTCGACCGACGCATCGGGCCTCGATGCATCGACGCCCGCATCGCTCGTGGCGGGTTGATCACACGCAGACGCGATGAGAGAGCAGGCCAGGGTGAGTGGAAGGGCGAAGCGACGCATGCGCCGTTGGTGCGCTAGGTCCGTGAGACGCGCAAGTGTTCACGTTGTCTTCCCGAGCACGCGATCGAGCAAGCGCATGAGTTCAGCGCGTGTCCGCGGCCTCTTCCGATCCCGATGAAGTCCGTAACCGAGCATGGGAACCGCGTGCTCGATGAGGCTATTCACGTGGAGGGAAGGCACGTCTTCTCGTGAAAGCCAAGCGAGCAAGGCCTCGGCGATTTCTGCGCGAAGCACGCTGATGTGGAGCGAGCAACCGAGAAGCAACGCGGCGTTGGAAGCACGATGCATGCGCGAGTTCGACAAGGCGCATGACCGACTGCGCAGCGAAAGGAAAACTGCACATCGTCGTTGTGTAGCCAGGCATGAAGCCATCGAGCGGCACGGGTGACTCGATCAGCGAGAGGAGCGCCTCTTCGAGAAGCGGCGTGTCGCTGGGGGCGCCGCCGAGCGTGTGGAGGCTGAAAGGCGCGGCCGCCGGGTCGCGAAGCCCGAGCAGATAGGGCGCGCGTGTCACCTCAATCTGCATCCGCAACCAAGAGGCATCCTCGTAGGCTTGGGGCCAGGGCACATCCGAGCGATGGCGCGCGTTCGACCACTCACGATGCAGACGATCGCGGAACCCTTCGGGCAGCGCCTGAACCTCGTGAAGCCAGGTCTCGGAGGCAATGTGTGGCGCGGCGGATTTCCAGGCTAGGTGAAGCCGCAGGAAGAACGCATCGTAGGTCTCTCTCGGTGCTGCACCAACCTCAGCGAAGCCCTCCGCCATCTGCTCGTGTACGAGGCGCTCGAACTCTTCCCGCGCTTCGTGTGCGCTGGCCTTTCGACGCGTCCGGACGTTCTCCTCGCCCGGCTCGCTGTCGTCCGAAGAGCCGATGCGAAGCGTCGCGTCCACAAGCTCAACCCACCATGTTCGGCCTTCGGCTTCGTTTCGGAACGCTCGCTTCATGGAGCCATCATGCACAGGAGCGTGAGACTCCGCGAACGCTGACGTTGAGTAGGCTTCCAACTCATGGCAACCATCGGCCCATGACGCAGATCGAGACGTTCGATGTAGTGATCGCCGGTGGTGGCCTTGCAGGCCTGACCTTGGCTCGTCAGTTGCGGCGCGAAGTGCCCGAGGCGCGTGTGCTTGTGGTCGAAAGGCAGAAGCGCCCCTTGCCTGTCGCGACGCACAAAGTCGGAGAGTCCTCCGTGGAGCTCTCCTCACACTATTTCGGGGTCGTCCTTGGGCTCGGCGACTACCTCCGCAAAGAGCATTTCGTGAAGAACGGCCTGCGCTTCTTCCCCGGTGGCGGCGACACGCATGCGCTGCACGAGCGCTGGGAGATTGGCCCTCCGCAGCTTCCGAAAGTGCCGAGCTTTCAGCTCGATCGTGGTCGCTTGGAGAATGATCTGCGCGCGATGGATGAGGCCGACGGCGTGACGCTCATCGAGGGCTTCACCGTCAAAGACATTGAGCTCGGCGAGAATGGCGCGAGCCACCGCGTGCATGTCGAGTCGCTCAACGGCGAAGACGTGCGCGTCTATGAGGCGCGCTATGTCGCCGATGCGACGGGAAGGCGTGCGGTCATTCGCAACAAGCTCGGGCTCACACGTCCGAGCGGTCACACCGCGAATGCCGCCTGGTGGCGCGTGAAGGGCAAAGTCGATGTGAGCGACCTTGTGCCCGAGACAGAGACCGCCTGGCACGCGCGCGACCCCGAGGACATCCGCTGGTACTCGACGGTGCACTTCATGGGGAAGGGCTACTGGTTCTGGTACATCCCCCTCGCGGGCGGCACGGGCGGTGAGCACCACACCTCGCTCGGCATCGTGGTGCACGATGAGTTCCACGCGTTTGATTCGATCCGCACGCTCGAGAAGTCGATGGAGTGGCTCAAGAAGCACGAGCCGCGCTGCTACGAGCAGGTGAAGGACATGAAGGCCGAGGACTTCCTCTGCCTGCGTCACTTCAGCCATGGCTCCGCGCAGTGCTTCTCGGGCGATCGCTGGTCGCTCATCGGTGAGGCAGGCGTCTTCGCCGACCCGTTCTACTCACCGGGCTCCGACTTCATCGCGATCGGCAACTCATTCACCACGCAGATCATCAAGGCGATGATGCGCGGTGGAGACGAAGCAGACGCCCAGGTGAAGCAGCTCGCCGATCGCTACGATCGCTTCTACCTGCGCTTCTTCGATGCCGCGACGGAGACCTACCGCAAGAGCGCGCCGCTTCTTGGCAGCCCACGCGCGATGGCCGCGAAGATCTACTGGGACGACTTCAACTACTGGTCGTTCGTCTGCCAATACTTCTTCCGCCGTCTCTACGAGCTGCCCGATGCGGAGCACGCACGCTTTGATGCGATTGCCGAGAGCTTCCGCACCTTGCAGTTCCGCGCGCAGAAGCTTCTCTCCGAGTGGGCCAAGCGCGCGAACGACGTGCAGAAGCAGCAGCACGTCACGCTCCCGCCAGTGCCCTCCATCCTTGCCAACCTGCATCTCGATCTCGAGAAGGAGATGACGGTCGACGAGGTGCACGCCTACATGATCGACAAGCTCGCGCTCGCAGAAGAAGTGCTCGATGAGGTCGTGCTTCGCTCGCTCGCGGCGCTCGGGCCCGTGCTCGGTGCAGAGCTCGCGAAGGAAGTCGATCTCGCCGCATGGCCACGTCGTCCTTCGGGCGAGCGCTTGATGGCGCAGAGCTCCGAGGGCGGTGCACGACGTCGTGCGCTCTCACCCATCGCGCGCGACATGGACCGCTGCCTGGGTCGCATGGACATCCACAGCGATGTGCAAGACCTCGAGGGGCTCGTGGCGAAGTCGTTTGGAGGCCGTGCGCCTGAGATGATGGCGAACGCCGAAGACTGAGGCGATTCAACCCTATTGCGACATGAGCCCTCTCTGCATTGCAGGCAGGGCTTTTTCGTTGGGGCTCAGGTGTTCTCATCTTCATACGATAGAAATCGTATAGAGATATGCGCGCCGACCTCTACGGGCTGACGAGCGGTCGCAGCGTCTCTGCGGTCTCAAGGAGCGTTCTGCGTCGGCTGCGGGCCGAACTCTCCTGGCGACCGAGGTCGGACTCAAGACGTCGGATCGCGTCGCGCTGCTCTCGCGAGCTCTCGCGTGCGTGCCGACCCGAACTTACTCGCTCGCACCAGGCGTCGATGATGTTGTGCACGTCGATCGCCGAGTCGGAGCCCTCGATGCCCGAGGTACCAAGGATGCGAAGCTCTTCGAGCGCGGCGTTCTCACCGCAGGCGCCGACGGCGTTGTTGCTCAAGGCTGCCTCGCGACTCGCGGCGATGAGGGTGGCGATGCGCTCAAGCTCCGCGGCACGGCGCTCCATGATCGCGAGCCGAATCTGAACTCCGTCATTCGGTGTCGGAGTGCTGGCTGAGGCAGGCGTGGGTGTCTCGGCTTCGGTCTCCGCCGTGCCTTCGGTCGAGGGCGTGGCACTCGCTTCCACCGCAGCTTCGCTCTCCCCGCCGGATGCAGGTGTCGTCGTCGTTTCTTGAGCGCTGGGCTCAGCCTGCGAATGCCGTGTCGGCTCCTGTGTTGCGGCACCGCAACCGCTCGCCACAAGGATCAGCGAGAGGCAAGTCATCGCATGCGCGGCAGAGCGCCTCATGGCGCGATCGCTGCTTGGTGGGCGATGCTGCCGCGCAGTGTTTCATTCATATCGCGATACGTTCCAATTGTAGCGCGCAGGTTGGACTCTGCGGCCTCGGTGCGCGCGACCATCATGCGGGCCTGTTGCGTGAGATTCTGCTCACTCATGCGCAATGCGCTGCAGGCAGTGGTGACACGTCGGACGACGCCATCGGCTGCGGCGCCACACCACGCATGGCCGACATCTCCCGCGCGGGCGAGCTCCGCGATGGCTGCGTGGCCGCACGGATAGCGCGCGAAGGAGGCGGGCTGCGCCTCGTGGATGCGGCGAAAGGCAGTGAGGGCTGCGCGTACGGTGTTCCGATCTTCGGGGGGCGCAGAGAGCGCGGTGCCGTTGTCGAGCATTGAATCGGCGTGGTCCAAGGCGGGGCCGATGGCCGCGAAGCGCTGCACGAATTCAGGGCCCGGCGCGGCCCAGTCATCGAAGTTTGTGCAGACGGAGTCGAGAAGCTCGTCGAGTCCGCGTGAGGTGGAGGAGACCATCCCCTCATCGCTCAGCGCGTTGGCCGCGAGACGTTGACGCAGCGGACTGGTGCAAGCGCTCGGAGGATCCCCCGCGGCCACAAGGCGTGCATCACGACGCAGGAGCAGCACATCCTGAATGAGCGCCTCCCATTGCTGAATGCGACGCTCGTTGTTGGCGATCTGCGTCTCGTAGGAACGCGTCGTCGCACTGGCCTGCGCGCGAAACGCAGCTTGTTGCTCAGGAGGCAACGTTGCGAGCAGTGCGCGTGCCTGCTCGGCCATCGACTCCGTCGGTGCGCTGGGTGTCGCGGGTGGCGTCGCGATGGGTGCTGCTGCAGGTGCCGTCGTTGTCGGCGCAGGGGCCTCGGCAACGAGCGCTGTTCGCTCACGTGCACGACCTCGGGAGGCCTCGGCGTGCGCCTCGTTGGCAGGCGGTAGCGCTGGTGCTTCCGCGTGCTCTTCGGGTGCAATTGGCGAGGGAGGCGCGATCACCTCTGTAGGTGTTGGCGCTGGCTCGATCTCCGCGATTGGCGCGCTGGGTGAGTTGGTCTCGGGGGCCCGTGTGAGCGAATAAACCAAGACACCGCCCAGCACCAACGCGAGCGAGGTCGTGCTTCCAAGCGCGAGCCAGATCAGTGGCGAGGTGCGCGGTTGCGCAGCGTGTGCGTCGCCAGATTGCGCGGGGCCGCTTGGCTGTGAGGCCGTTCCCTCGCTCATCGGTTGCGGGCGAATCGTCGAGAGTGGGCGCGGGCTCAAGACGGCCAGGCTCACCGGGTCGAGGTCGACGCTGCGTGCCGAGTTGTCTTGGCGTGTGAGGGGAAGGGCCGCGCGCTCCGAGCTCGTGGGCAGTGCGGTGGCTGCGAGCGCGTCGTGCGATGCAATGCCTCCCGCGCGTCGCGTCGCCTCAAGGAAGGCCTGCACCGTCGGAAAGCGAGCCTCGGGAGACTTCGCGAGCGCGGTCGCAATCACCTCATCGAGAAGCCGCGGCGTGGGCCTCTTGGCGTGCTCGGAGAGCCTGGGTGCGGGCTCCGTGAGAATCATTGCGAGCACGGCCGTGAGCGAGGGGCCCATGAAGGGCGCTTCTCCCACGAGCATCTCGTAGAGGATCGAACCGAGCGCGTAGATGTCCGTGCGCGCATCCACCTCCGCACCACGCGCTTGCTCTGGCGACATGTAGAGCGGCGTTCCCACGCCCACGCCCGTCGCCGTCAGGTGCACGCTATCGGTCACATTCTTGGCCAGCCCGAAGTCGAGCAGCATGGCTTGCTCGGGCGCACCCTCGCGTCGCGCGAGAAAGATATTGGCGGGCTTGAGATCGCGATGAACGATGCCGCGCGCATGCGCTGCGCTGAGCGCTGAGCCCACCTGCTCCAAGAGGTGCAGCGCGCTTGGGAGATCGAGTGAGCCGCCTCGTGCGAGGCGTGTTGCGAGGTCTTCACCATTGAGCAGATCCATCACGAGAAACTGCGTTCCGTCTTCCTCGGAATCGAAGTCGTGAATCTGCACGATGCCCGCGTGCCCAATCGAGGCGAGCACCTCGGCCTCGCGCTGAAAGCGCTCACGGGCACCATGACGCAGCGCCATGTCTGGCAGCAGCATCTTGAGCGCGTAGCGACGCCCCGTTCGAATCTGCGTGACCTCGAAGACAGCGCCCACGCCCCCGGCGCCAAGGCTGCGCTCTACGCGATACGCTTTTCCGAGGATCCGTCCGGGCTCCATGCCGCTACTGTCGCACAGCCCACGAGGATCGATGCGGACGGTCGATCACTCACAGAGGCAGCTCGGCCCGCTGGCCGACATCGAGAGGGTGCAGGGCGCCGCGCAGGCCTCCATGTTGCGGTAGCTGAGCACGAGGTCTGCGCGGCAATCCGCACGCGGTGCTTCGGGCATCGAGCAGCGTGCGAGGCCTGTCCATTCTTCGTTGTACGCGACGGTGAATCCGCCGCTCGCATCGGAGGCAACCACGGCCCACTCACGACGGAGCGAGGCGCCGACGCAGCTTGCAAAGGGCACCTCGTGGACGGCGTGAAATCCGTTCGACTGATCAAGCGAAACCCTTGCGCCGTCTTGCAATCCGAGGTTCAGCACGTCGACTGCGGAGACCACAGCAACGCGGCCCATGGAGCCTGTTTCGCGTGTTGGCGTGCAGGCATCGCGCTCGCTCGTGACGGTCAGCTCGTAGATGCCCGATGCGACGTCGGTCGTTGCGTGAGACGAGGTGCAACCCGTGAGTGCCGAGACGAGAACCACCGAAACCGAAACGAGTGACATGCGCATGTGAAAGCCTCCGAGGTCTCGGATAACGGGTTTCAAATCGCGCCGTCAAAAATCTGGCGACTTTTTCGAAGCGGAAGGCAGCAGCCTCTCGTCAGGCGCGCACAGCGTCGATCACGCCGAGGCGCACACGCAGCGTGATCGGACCCTTCGGCATGTACGTCGCGAACGTTCGCTCGACCTCGACCAAGAGCTCGGCACTCTCACGATCGAAGCCGCAGAGGGTGCGCCAATCCGGCAATGCGATCGCGCGGATGAGTGGATGCGCAAAGAACTCGGGCACGCTGCGAAACGAGAGCTGACGTTCTTCTGCGCTGCACGTGGCCTCACGAAAGCCTGCGGCCTGCATCGCGTAGGCGGCTTGATCGGGATGCGGATCACGTGCGGCGAGTGCCTCGATGCGCGCCTCAAAATGCGCATCGCCCAAGCGGGTGGCGACGTCGCGAAACATATCGAGCACCTCTTCAAAGGTGCCGTGCAGCGGCAAGCCCAAGAGCACGCGGCCTCCTGGCACCACGACCCGGCGAAGCTCCGAGAGCACACGCGGATCGAGCCAGGGCACGCTCGTGCCCGAGCAGGCGACTGCGATGTCGAAGACCTCATCACCGAAGCTCAACGCGTCCGGGGACTCTGCGCGCGCGAAGAAGCGCGTCCCCGCGAAGGTGGAGGCGCGCCTGCGCAGCACCTCCAGCAGTCCTGCATCGCTCTCGATGGCGACGACGCGGCCGACGTCTCCCATCTGCCGCAAAATCTCAAGCGAGAGGTGCCCCGTGCCCGCGGCGGCATCGAGCGTTCGCCCGCGAAAACCGGGCTCGATGCGATCGAGCATCAGCTTGCCGAAGAGCGACTTCCACTGTGGCACCACCACCGACTCTTCGACCGCAGCCTCTGCTGCGCCCATCCCGCTCGACTTGCGTGGGCGGCGAAGCGGGGGCGCGTGCTTTATCGGCGAGAGAAGCGCTGTGGCCACCTCATCGTCACTGACGACAAGGAGGCCGGGCGTTGTGCTCGGCAGCTCCCCTACGGCCATCGGTGCAGGAAACTGCAATGCCGGCGTGAAGGGCAGCTCGATGGAAGGCGACGTTCCATCGGCATCGCCCTCCACGGCATCAAGCGCCTCGTCCTCGAGGTCGTCATCCAAGACCACTTCGAGGATTCGGCGCAGGCTCATCGGCGACGACCGCCACGACCCGCGTTGCCTGCGGGGCCGCGCGCAGGAGCCGGCTCCGGTGCGGGCTCTTCTTCGCCCATCGCCTCTTCGAAGAACGCGAGCGCATCCTCGACGAGATCACCGAGCGTGACCTTCTCGTCTTCAAGCTCAGGCATCGTGACCTCGCGGCGATCACCGCGAAGCTTCTTCAGCTGCGGCACCGCGGAGGGGTCTGCGCGCTCGACGATGGCTTCCACAGCCGACGCCACGATCTCGGCCTTGGGGTGCGCGAGGAAGCGGGCAATGAGCGGCATCGGATCGGGATCGTGCACCTCGATGAGCACATACGGGAGCTCTTCCATCGCGAGGCCCTCGCGCTTCTGATCGAGCGCCTTCTCGATCGCCAAGGCGACCTCCTTGAAGCGCTCATACGCGACATCGAGCAGGGCCTCACCGGCCTCGGCGCGCACGCTTGTGCTCTCGTGATCGAGGATGTCGAGGAGGATCGAAACGGCGCCTGGGCCTTCAACCTGCGCGGCCAGATCAGCGACGCGAACGAGCACCATCTCGTTCTCTTCGGACTCATCCTTCAGAGCGGCTTTCGTCGCCTTGGAGAGCGTCTGGGTCAGCTCTGCGGGAGAGGCGGATTCGAGGAAGCTGTGCTCAGCAACCCGCAGCGCGCGGTCTGCGGCGAAGAGGGCATCGAGGTGTTTTTGTGCGTTCGACATGGCGCCGTGTGTATCAGCCAGGTTGGCGAGACACCAGGGTCAGCGATGCTGCGAACGCACTTGCTCCTGCTGCGCCACCTCGTCTTCGATCGCGTCCGGTGAGGCGGCATTTGTTGCAGCGATAGGAGGCTCTTCAGCCACGCCTTCCACACGCACGCGGGGCATGTCGCGACGTTGCATTGCGAGCTTCAGCGCCTCCACAATTGGCTCCGCATCTTGAATGACAAGGACGAGCTTTTTGCCGTCGCGCTTCTCGAGATGCACCGCCTCGTTGCCACCCCAGAGCTGGTAGGTCGTCGTGCCCTGAAGATCATTGCGCACGCCCATCCCGCGTCGCCTGCTGCGCTTTCGCACCAGCTTCACCGAGGCAATCTCCTCGATCGGAATGCGTGGCCCTGCCATGCCGAGCAGCAGGTGAAACTCGCCCTCGGAGACAGCCAAACGCGCGCTCGCAAAGGTGACGTTGATCAGCGTGAAGAGCGCCGACAAGAAGAGCGCGAAACCCAGCACGCCCACGGCCGGAATCAGAAGCCCTGCGATCAAGAACCCGACACTCGCAAGCGCGCCGATGCCGAGGGGAAGGCCTGTCATCAGCGCCATGATCTTGCGCGGTGAGGTCACCTTCCGACGAAGTAGCACCTCGCCGACACCAGGCATCTGCTCTCGCTCAAACGCATCGGACATGCGCGAGCGTAACCGAACCCTACTTCTCGAGCGCGTTCGTGGACCGGGTCTCCTCGGCCTTGCGCTCTTTGGCGCGCTTCATCGCCACGCGAACGAGGTGCACGACACCGACGAGCAGGATGACGCCTCCTATCGCGACGTAGACGTACGTGCGAAACGAGGCCGCGTTCGAGAGCACCTGATCGACGCTGTCGGAGAAGAGCCAGCCAATCGCCATGAAGATGGGCATGGAGATCGCGAGGGCGAGTGCATCGGCGATGATGAAGCGTGGGTAGCTGATGCCGTGAATCGCACACATCGCGAAGATCGCGCCGCGCACACCGGCGATGTGTCGCGCACCGAAGACGACGAAGCTGCCGTAGTTGCGGATCATCTCTTCGACCTTGAGACGACGCTCTGGCGGCATGACGCGCGCGATGAATTTGCGCTCGTAGATCGAGGGCCCCAGGCGACGCGCGATGAAGTAGAGGATGGTGTCGCCAAGGAGCACGGCGCTGCTGAGCACCGCAACGGTGGTGGCGAGATCGGTGACGCCGCGCTGCGCGAGGATGGCGCCCGAGATCATGGCGATGTCTTCCGGCAGCGGAAGGCCGAGCCCCGCAGCGATGATCCACGCGAACATGAGGCCGTACGAGCCGTGTTCGAGAAAGAAGTAGATCGCCGAGTCCATGGGAGGGTGCGTCTAGCATCGCTTGGCGATGCGGGCAGGGTGGCCGCGCCGATTCGGACTCTGACTCGGCCACGGACTCTGCCTCGGCCACGGACTCCGCGGACTCTGCCTCGGACTCTGCCTCGGCCACGGACTCCTCGGACTCTGCCTCGGCCACGGACTCCTCGGACTCTGCCTCGGACTCTGCCTCGGTCGCGGACTCAGCCTCGGTCACAGACTCAGCCTCAGTCACAGACTCAGCCTCGGTCACAGACTCTGCCGCCGCTGAGGCAGAATGAGATGACTGTACGCCGCGTTGGTGCTCGATTCCTTCTCGCCGGCGAGCGTGAACGTGACCTCGCACGATGACGTTCTGGGTACTCCCTCAACCGACCCGTTTGCGCCGTCATGGGTGACGTACGGGTCATATTGATTTCATATGGTCAACGTGAGAACCGGACTCTCAACGTGAGAACCGGACTCTCAACGTGAGAACCGGACTCTCAACGTGATATTCAATATCAGGGGTTGTTAGGGGAAGCGGAGCGGCCCCTAACCCGCAGCGCGCACGCGCTGCACAACTAACGCTCCTCATCCAACGTCGCGCCCTCCCACCAGGGGCGCATGCGGCGGTAGGCATTCACACCGAACCAGCCCGCGACGACGGCGACCACGATCGGGATGAAGACGGAGTCGAGCACCACGGCGCCGAGCAGTGAGACAAGGCCTGTCGTCAGCGCGCCGAGGGCCACGTAGCCGTAGCGTTTTGCGCGCTCGGTGTGCACCGTGTCGATCGCATGCGTCGAGATGAAGAGGCGATGTTGGCCACCGCTTCGTACGACGTGACTCACACCTGTTGGCGCCTTCGGATCCGTGCTTCGGTCGACGCGCAACACGCCGGTGACAAACGCGCGCTCCTCGTGGTCGAGGGAGACGCGGCGAACGCGGTGATCGTGCTCGACGTTCTCCGCCTTCACGAGGTCGTCGACCAAATAGACAGAGGCATCGGGCGCTACGCGCACGGTGGTTCCGTCGTCGAGACGAAGCGTGAAGGCGTTGACCTGCATCGCACGGTCGAACTCACGCCAGCGGATGAAGGTGTTCTGCGTCGGCGTTGGCAGGAGCATGCCCCATCGTCCGCGACGGCGACCGAAGAGGAGACCGCGCCAACCCGCCTCGGGGTTGATGAACTGGCCGACCTCGTCGATGCGCACGGTGATCGCAGGATCGCCATCGGTGAGCACCGTGCCCTCAAGGGCGATGGGCCCAACACGCGGTAGCGGACCTGCTTGCAGTGGCCTCGCGGCGCGGGACGCAGCGCGACGCTCGATCGCGACGACGACGAGTGCGTAGAGAAAGACGACGCCTTCAGCACACCAAGAGAACCAGCAAAGAGGCTCAAGCAGCCACATCGCGTGTTCAGCCGTGTGGGAAGGCCCGAAGTGCTTCGCCGAACGACTCGATGGAGGCCATGTCGGTGCGGGACTGAAACGCGGAGAGCAGGCCCGTCTCATCGCGCACGATGTGCCCTGCAACCCCCACCTCGCCGCGGGTGCGACGAATGAGCGAGAGATAGAGGTGCCCCGACTGGCTTCGGAAGGAGAGCTCGGTGCGGCGCCCTGAGGCGAGCTCGGCGACTTCGCGTCCAAACGAGCGCAGCTCAAGCTCGCTTGTATCCGTCTTGGCCTTCACCACGTAGCCATCGGCCACCAGCAAAAGCTGTGAAGACCACGCAGAATCGCCGCCGAGTATCGGGTCTTCAGCCACGACGGCAATCACGAACGCTTCACATGGGAGTTGTGCACCGCCAACCACGGGCGGAGCATCGCATAGATGAATGCGCGGATGGCGAAACTTCGCGTCGGTCGCTGCATGTCGCGTTCTTCGCCGGGCACCGTTGACGTGGATGCACGGTGCCGATAAGGGGCGCGCGAGGTGACCATGACCCGTCTTGCGCGTGCTCTCGTGTCTGTCTCGGATAAGCGTGGAATCGTCGATTTCTGTCGCCACCTGGCGCAGCTCGGCGTGGAGATTCTCTCGACTGGCGGTACGGCGGCTGCGCTTCGCGGCGCAGGCATCGCGGTGATCGATGTGTCGGAGTACACGGGCTCGCCCGAGGTGATGGATGGGCGCGTCAAGACGCTCCATCCGCGTGTGCACGGCGGCATCCTGATGCGCGACAGCATCGGCGATCGCACGCAGCTCACCGAGCTTGGCGGCAAGCCCATCGACCTCGTCGTCGTGAATCTCTACCCCTTCGAGGAGACCGTGCGCCGCGGTGCGCCGCTCCACGAGGTGATCGAGAACATCGACATCGGCGGGCCCTCGATGATCCGCAGCGCCGCGAAAAATCACGCGCGCGTGACGGTCGTCGTCGACCCAGCCGATTACGAGATGGTGCTCGCCTCGGTGAACACGGGCGAGGCGCCCTCGCTCGCGATGCGCGCACGTCTCGCGGCCAAGGCCTTCACGCACACCGCCGCCTACGACGGAGC
>JBILQT010000311.1:0-7996 GCA_044373065.1 Sandaracinaceae bacterium | reverse complement strand
CTTCGATGGCCGTCACATCCTGACGATGGAGGGCATGCCGGCCGATGCGACCGACACGGGCGCGGACATCATCAACGTGGGCGGCACACGCCTCCGCGCACGCGACATGAACAGCGACGGAGTCATTCACGCCGTGAGCTTCGACTACACGGTGCTCGACTCGTCCAACATGCTCGGCTTCCTCTTCTCGCTCGAGACGGCGCAGAACGTGGACGAGGTGCACACGGCCATCGGCGGCAACGTTGGCTACACGCAGAACATGACGTTCGCCGATGCGAACGGCGATGTCCTCTACTCGGCCTACAACGCGACGCCCTGCCGCAACTACCTGCGCCCCGCAGGCATGACGACAGGCTGGGCGCCCGGCGGCGACCCACGCTTTGTGCTCGACGGCACGCGCTTCCGCGGCTTCGAGATCCCCTTCGGTCCGGATGGTCGCCCCGACGAGACCTCCACCGACCCACAGCGCTGCATCATCCCGCGTGCGCAATGGCCTGAGTCGCTGCGTCCAGCGCGCGGCTTTGTGCTCACGGCGAACAACGACCTCGGCGGTACCTCGCTCGACGGAGACCTCACCAACGACCCGATCTACGTCGGTGGCCCATGGGACCCAGGCTATCGCGCCAACACCATCCACACCGCACTCACCACGCAGGTGGCGGCGCGCACTGCGACGATCGAGTCGATGGCGGGCGTGCAGGCCTCGCACAACTCCCAGCTGGGCCTGGAGTACGTCCCCACCTTGATGGCCGAGTTGGATGAGGCAGCACGCCTCGCCGCGCTTCCGCCGGGGGGGCTCACACCAGACCAGACGCGCCTGGTTGCGCTCTACAACCGCGAGGGTGCAGCGCTGACCCAGGCGCGTACACGTCTCTCGGCATGGCTCGATCGCGGCGCGATGGCCGCCTCGGGTGTCGAGACCTTCTACGACACGATCGATGGCACCGAGCGCGAGGATGCCGTCGCGACGATGATCTTCAACGAGTGGCTGCGTCGCATGCTCGACCGCGTGCTGACCGATGAGGACATCGACGATGTGCTCGCGCCCGATCGCCGCGCACGCACGCTCGGCCTCTTGCATCGCATCACCGAGGGACGCGGCGCAGGCAACCCGCAGCGCCTCGCCTCGTACAACGCGGCGACCCAAGAGTCGGTGTTCTTCGATGTGCGCGGGACGATGCCAGTCGAGCGCAGCAGTGAGGCCTTCGTGGGCGCACTTGCCGATGCGGTGCGCGCCCTCGCGCAGACCTCGATGACGGCCGGCACAGGCGGATTTGGGACGACCGATCAGAGCCAGTGGCTCTGGGGATTGCGTCATCAGGTGCGCCTCGAGAGCGTGCTCAAGGTCTACGCGGGCGACCTCGAGGGCCTCGACCTGATCAGCGGTCAGTTCACGATCGGCACGCGGCGCATTCCGATGGCCGAGGGCATTGCGATGGGTGACCCGCGCTTTGGCATCCCCTGGCTGCCGCGCCCTGGCGATCATGGGTCGGTCGATGCGGCAGCACCGAGCTTCGCCGTCGATACGGACTACACGTACGGCTCGGGCCCGGTGATGCGCATGGTCATCGAGCTGAACGCGGGACGGGTGCGCGGTCAGAACATCCTCCCCGGCGGCAACAGTGGGCTGCCCACGTCGCCATTCTTCGACGATCAGGCCCGCATGTGGGTGGCCAACGAGGCCCTGCCGCTTCGCTACGAGCTGGATGACGTCGTGACGCACGCGACGGGTCGCGATCGATTCTCCGTCGACCCCTGAGTTCGAGCGACGCTTCCACGCAGCCAACACGCCTCGATGTGCATGCATCGGGGCGTGTCGCTTTGGAGGATTGGGCTGAACCTTGCCGCGCCGGAAAATTCCTCACGGCCCGCCTTTCGCGAAAGAAGGTTCGATGCGTCGTGATACTTTCGGCGCAATGCCCTTCTCCCGCCTGCGAAAGCGCCTCCCGACCCTCGTCCTTGGTACCAGCCTGCTTGGTGCCGCACTCGCCAGCCCGGCCTGTGTAGGTGCTGGAGGGAGCGCGGGCCCTGAGCATCAAGTGCAAGTGCGCTGGGGTGCATTGAATGACCCGAACGCGGCGATTCCCTCCGGCGTCACGCGCCTCGTTCTTCAGGTCTGGGCGCCTGATCCAACGCAGCCGGATGAGCCGCCGATGTTGGAGGAAGCGCGCTTTACGGTGGCCAACCTGCCTGACCCCGATGGCGATGAGCGCCCCGAGTTGGTGCGCGATGCGCTCCCCGTGAACGTCCCGATTCGTCTCGTGCTCCTCGGCGAGAACGACGCCTCGGTGAAGACGCACCTCGGCAGCGTTGGGCCCATCGTGCTGCGTACAGGCGAGCGTCGTTACGTCGACATCCGCATGTTCTCGCTCACGGAGGCCTCCGCGATTGATCCAGCGCCCAGCGCGCGCTTCCTTCACACGACAACGGCGCTGGCCGATGGCCGCGTGCTCATCTCCGGCGGCTTCGAACGCGCGGCCGCGGGCACCTGTCCCGCAGGCACAGCCGCAAGTGCGGTTTGCTATGACCTGACGGCCACACGCACCGCATCGATCTTCGATGCAACCACCGGCCGCTTCTGGCCCGTGCAGGGCGACATGCTCGCCGCGCGCGGAGGCCACACCGCCACAGCACTCCCCGATGGACGCATTCTCCTCGCGGGTGGCGCAAGCCGCGCGACGCTGATCGCCACGCCCACGACGGCGAGCAACTTCGCACTCTCGTTCGCCATCGCACCGAGCGACACAAGCGCAGCCACCTTCGAGATCTTCGAGCCCGAGGCCAATCCCGAAGAGGACGATACGGAGGCGAACGGCGACCCAGGCCGCGGTGGATTCGTCGGCGCAGCGGATGCGCCAACGCGCGTCGGCGCACTCGACCAAGCGCGCGCGCTCCACGCAGCTGCCGCCATCGCGGACGGCCGCGTGCTCATCGCGGGCGGCGTCTCCAGCGGCACCACGTACACCGTCTTCGATCCGCGTCGCGCAGGCGGCTATGGCGTCGCTGGAACAGGCACGCTCCCGGGCAACCGCACGGCGCCTGGCGCAGCGATCATCGGCACCGGCGCAGGTCAGCGCGTGTTGATTGTCGGCGGCGGCAACGCGACTGCGGAGGGTGGCCTCGCAGACACCTGGGTGCCCGGCGCAATGGCGCTTGGAACGCCCACGGCAGAGCCCTTCATCGGCGGCTCACCGGCATGGAACCTCTACCGTCCGCTCGTCGAGACCGTGGGCCCTGGCGCTGGCGGTTTGGGTGCCGTCGCCATTGGCTGGTTTGGCCCGCGCTGCACAGGCGCCACGGCGGCATTCGATGGCGCGGATGTGTGCGGGGCGATGGCCGGTCAGAGCTTCACGTTCGACCAGAGCACGCGACGCGGCACACGCACACTCACACTCGGACAGCACGCGTTCGGTGCGTCCACGCGTGTCGATGACGGGACGATCATCGCGACGGGCGGCATCAGCTCGCTTGCGCTCGATGTGAACAACAGCATCGACATGTTCGGCACCTCGATCGCGGGCTCTGTCACGCCCGTTGTCACCACGATGACCTTGCGAACACGCCGTGCACTCCACGCGATGGCAGCGATTCCTGAGGGCGGCTTCTTCGTCTTCGGTGGCGTGAGCTTTGGCCCCTCGGCGCAGCCGATGCTGATCGCCGCGCCTGAGGTTCTGTTCACGACGCGTCCGCGCGGCACCATGTGACCACCAAGCGCGTGAGCACGAAGTCGGGCGTTGACCCGGTGCTCACGGGCGGGCCCGCTTCGATAGCTGGGAGATATCGCTACGTCGGCGAGCTGGGTTCGGGGGCGAGCTCGCGGGTCATCGCCGTCGACGATGAGGCGACCCACACCGCGTGTGCGGCGAAGGTGCTCGACGCGGAGGCTGGCGCACGCGCCGTCTGGGAGTTCGAAGCACTTCGACGTGTCGCGAGCCCGTACCTGGTACGTGCGGTCGAGCTGCTGCGTGTAGAGCAAGCACTGCCAACGCCCTTCGCGACGCCCAAGGGCGCATGGTTTCTGATCGAGTCGCGTGCACCCGGCAGAGCCTCTGCGGAGGCACTCTTGGATGTGCCCCTCGAGGAGCGTGCTGCATGGCTGCGTGCCGTCACGAGCGGCGTGCTTCAGGGGCTCGATGCGCTTCATGCCGCAGGGCTCTCCCACGGCGATGTGAAGCCTCCGAACGTGCTCGTCGAAGGCACGCACGCGACGTTGATCGACCTCGGCCTCGCAGAGCCCTTTGGACGGCACGCGACCGTGAGCGGCTCGGTGCACTTTCTGGCACCGGAGGCACACGAGGGTGAGCGCAGTGCAGCGACCGATCTCTACGCACTCGGCGTGACCATGCTCGCCTGGATCCATGGCGCGTTGATTGATCCGATCGATGCTGCCGATGCGCCCTCGTGGGTTCCGGATGACCTCGCACAGCTCACGCGTGCGCTTGTGCAGAGCCGCATCGCAGACCGCCCCGCGGGCGCACGCGATGCACTCAACCGGATAGGCCTCGCGAGCGCCCCGCGGACGAGCCGCACGATTCCGTTTCTCGGCGCGCGCGACGTCGTCGAGAGCCTGGCGAGGACGCTTGAGATGCAGGGTGTCGCGGCACTCATCGGCCCAGTGGGAAGCGGTCGATCGCGCGTCATCGAGGAGGCCGCGCGCGCCACACAGGAGCGCATCGCACGCACGGGCGCCGATGTTCCAACCTTCGTGCGGACCAAGTCGCTGCCCTGGTCACTCGCGACGCCTGCCCTCATTCACCTGACCGAGTCAGTCGACCCGACTCGCCTCGCGCGCTTCGTCGCGGCCACACGCCTTCGCGGCCATCGGCCGTGGATCGCCGTAGAGGCCTCAAGCGTGCCCGAGGGAATCGCCTCGGTGTCGCTCGCACCGCTCGATGACTCCGAGCTCGCGCGCATGTTGGAAGCAGCCTGCGGCGAGCGCCCCAGCACAGCCGCAACGCAAGCTGCGATGCGGGCAACACTTGGGTACCCGGGGCGCGTGGTGCGCATGCTGCCGCTCCTTGAGGCGAGCGGGTTGGATCCACTCCGCGCGAACTCGTGGCGCGACGCAACCTGGGCCACGCGCGAGGAGCAGCCTCAACGTCCCGAGGCGCGAGACTTCTTCGCCATGGTGAGCGCGCTGGGCGGCGCGCTCGCGCTCGATGCGCCCGACGCAAGCGCCAGTGAGAGTGCGCGCGCGGCATTGCAAGAGGGCTTCGCCACGCGTGAGCGCGATGGCACGTTCGTGCTGCGTGACGACATCGCGAGCCTTGCGCGTCCACGCAAAGCGTTGCTCGCATCCTGGGCCAAGCACGCGCTCTCCCTGCGCGCCCGCGGCCCCGCGACAGCCGCGCTGGCCTGGCATCTCCAGAGGCACGACGAGGCGCTCCGAGTGCTGAGTGCATTCGTGCGCGTTTCGCGGGAGGCGGGGGAGCCGGAGCGAGCGCGCGAGATGCTCGAACGCTTCCTCAGCGTTGCGCCAGAAGCGCGTCCGCGGCTTGCACTCTCGCTCTCGGAGGCATGCGCTGCCGAAGGCGATTTCGCAGCCGCTGCAGAGGCGCTCGAGGATGCCCCAGGCACGCGCGAGAAGGCCCTCGCGCAAGCCGAGTTGATGCGTGTTCAAGGCCGTCTTCAAGAGGCAGACAACGCGCTGAGCAGCCTCCCCGCAACGCCCGACCACGAGGCCAATGCCCTTCGAGCGCGCATCGCGTTGGGGCGCGGAGAGGTCGCTCGTGCCCGTGAACTCGCACGCTCCGCATGCGTTACGGGCGAGGCGTTGGCCACCGCACGTGCTTGCGAGACGCTCGCGCTCATCGCGCTCTTCGAGGCGGCACTGCCCGAGGCTGAGGGCTATGCACGACAAGGGCTTGAGGCGGCTCGCAGCATCGAGCGAGGCGAACTCGCGAGGGCCTGGGAGGGCCGGGCAACATCGCTGCTCGCACAGGTCCGCGCGAGGCTCGGGCATGTCGCGGAGAGTGCTGCGCTTCACGGGGAGAGCGCTGCGCTTGCGGCCCGCGCGGGAGACCGTCTTCTCGATGCAACGTTCTCGTTCAACGCCGGGCTCGCATCGCTCGAGATGGGCCAACTCGGCGAGGCGATTGCGCTCCTTGAGCGTGCAGCCATCGGCCTGACGCGTCTGGGTCGCGATGCAGAGGGCGGCCGCACCATGGCCAACCTTGCCAATGCGCTGGCCCTTGTCGGTGATGAGGCGCGCGCGGGGCAGCTCGTGCAGCAACTCCTCCACGAGGAACCGCGCGCAAGGGACACCGCGGCCATGGACCTCGCCCTCATCGTGCGTGCGGATCTTGCGACGGCCCAGGGCAAGCTTCGCAGTGCAGCAACGGCCCTTGAGACACTCACCAAGGGCAGCTCCTTTGAGGCAATCGCATGGGCCCGACTGGCCCATCTTCATGCGATCCAAGGAGACCTCACGCGCGCGCGTGAGGCCCTTCGTGCATCCCATCCCAACGATGCGCGAGGGCATGCAGAGAGAGGCCTTGCTGAGGCGCGCATCGCACTCGATGAAGGGAACGGCATCGAGGCGCAGCGCGCGATCCAAGCGCTTCCTCCCATGCTCGATTTCGAGATGCGCTGTCGGGCTCTTGGCCTTGCCGCGGATGTCCACGAGGCACTTCGCGAGGATGAGCAGAAAGCGACTGCGCTGACGCAGCTACGTGCGCAGATTGAACCCGCACTGCGCGCACTCCCACCGACGCTGCAAGCGCTCTTCCGCCAGCTTCCCTATGTGCGACGTGCGCTCACGGAGGGCGGGGTTCGCCATGCCTATGATGCAGCGCGCAGCCTGAGACAAGCGCTCGAAGGTGCAGCGCGCATCACGGCGCGGTCGACGTGGAAGAGCACGCTCGCAGAGCTGACAGAGACGGCGCTGCGCGTGGCGGCGGCCGAGCGCGCGTTTGTCGTCGCCTGGAGCGACGGCGAGGCGCAGGTCATCGCGCGAGCGGGTGTCGTCGACGCGCACGCACGGCCCTCAACGTCGCTGGTGCTGCGCGCGCTGCGTGAGCGTGTGGTGAACACCTCCGATGCCATCGCAAGCAGTGATGCAAGTGCAAGCGTGCATGCGCTCTCGTTGCGCAGCGTGCTCGCTGTTCGCCTGGCCTCGCGTGTGAACGAGGATGAGGTGCGCACGAGCTACGTGCTCGCGCTCGATGACCGTCTGCGCCCCGCAGCGTTCGACCCTCAGGTCATCGATTGCATTCGCGCGCTCGCAGACATCTGCGGCCCAGTCCTCGAAGCCCGCCTTGAGGCACGTCGTCTTCGACGTGAGGTGAAGACGCAGGCCGCGCGCGCGGAGACGCTGGCCGCGGAGAACGAGAAGCAACGCGAGAGCATGCGCGGCCTCGGGCAAGGCGATGCATTCGCGCGTTTTGTTCATGCATCGGAGAGCACCGAGCGCCTCGTGCGCGATGCACGCCGTCTTGCGCACTCCAACCTCTCCGTGCTGATCACCGGCGAGACCGGCACAGGCAAGAGCCTGCTCGCGCGCTGCATTCACCTTGAGAGCGAGCGCAGGCACGCGCCCTTCGTGGTGGAGGAGGGCGGCGCATTCACCAGTGAGCTGCTGGAGTCGACGCTCTTTGGGCATGTGCGCGGCGCATTCACCGGAGCGGACAGAGCACGCAAAGGCCTCTTCGAGCTCGCACACGGAGGGACGCTCTTTCTCGATGGCATCGACGAAGCACCGATGGCCGTGCAGGCCAAACTGCTGCGCGTGTTGGTCGAAGGCGTCGTGCGCCCGATGGGAAGCGAGCGCGAGAAGCGCGTCGACGTTCGCATCCTCAGCACGCTTCGCCATCCAAGCGATGAGCGCATCCCAACCCGGCTTCGTGAAGACCTCTTCTACCGACTCGCGGGGGCCACGCTTGCTGTTCCGCCGCTGCGCACACGTGCCGAGGATGTGTCCGCGATCCTCCGCGCGCAGCTTGCAGCGCCGCCCGCATCGCAGCTGAGTGCGGCCGCGATGCGCGCGCTCCTCAATCAT
>JBILQT010000051.1:0-32610 GCA_044373065.1 Sandaracinaceae bacterium | reverse complement strand
TGGTGCAGGCTTTCTCGGAGCGCATGTCGCACGCGCACTGGTGGCCCGCGGCGAGCAAGTCGTCGTGCTCGATGACCTCTCGGGTGGCCTCGCCGAGCAGGTGCCTGAGGGCGCGCTCTTTGTGAAAGGCTCGATCCTCGACGACCCGCTCGTTGAGGCGCTCTTTCGTGAGCATCGCTTCGAGGTCGTCTACCACCTCGCTGCCTACGCCGCCGAAGGACTCAGCCCCTTCATTCGTCGCTTCAACTACGAGAACAATGTCGTCGGCTCGATGAGCGTGCTCAACGCTGCGATTCGTCATCACACGCGGCGCTTCGTGTTCACCTCCTCGATCGCCGTCTACGGCACAGGCGAGCTGCCCCTCCGCGAGACGCACACGCCCCACCCCGAAGACCCCTACGGCATCGCGAAGTACGCCGTCGAGCTCGACCTCGCGGCCGCCACGCATCAGTTCGGCATCGAGCACGTCATCTTCCGCCCGCACAACGTCTACGGCGAGCTGCAGAGCATGCGCGACCGCTATCGCAACGTGGTTGGCATCTTCCTCAATCAAATCATGAGAGATGAGCCGCTCACGATCTTCGGCGATGGCCAGCAAACGCGCGCTTTTACGTATGTCAGCGACATCGCACCCACCATTGCCGAAGCTGGCTTCATCGCGCTGGACCAAGAGCGCATCTTCAACGTGGGCGGCGACGTGCACTGCTCCGTGAACGAGCTCGCCGAGACACTCCTCCGCGTGACCGGGAGCCGCACCGAGATACGGCATGTCGAGGCCCGCAACGAGGTCACGCATGCGTACTCCGACCACAGCCGCATCCAGCGCGTCTTTGGCATCAACACGAGCAAGACCTCGCTTGAAGAGGGACTCACCCGCACCTGGGCCTGGGCCAAGGCACAGGGCGTTCAGACAGCGCCGCCATTCTCTCATATTGAGATATTACGCTGGCTTCCCCCCGCCTGGACGCGATGACAATGAAGCCTTGGCAGAAGCGAGCGTTGCTCGGCGCGGCGTTCATCGCTGTCTACCTTCTCGGCATGCACACCTCGGCGCTCACCTCGCTCATTGCAGGGCTTGAGAACTCGCCCTCGGATGACTCGACTTCATTCACGCTGCCACCCGTGCTGGAGGGCGAGGTGCGTGTGATCGAGGGCATCCCGTTCGCGCATCCCGCGGGCGCGGAGGCGCTCCAGCTCGACCTCTACCTGCCGCCGAATTCGCCTCATTTGAGTGCGATTCCGGTGATCGTGGGTTTCCATGGTGGGGGCTTCACCGAGGGCCATCGTGGGCAATACGAGGGCTTCGCGCGGGGCCTTGCAGCACGCGGCTTTGCTGTGGCCACGCCCGACTACCGCAAGTTCCCCGCGTGGCACATCCAAGACACGCTCGAGGATGCGCGCTGCGCAGTTCGCTGGGTGCGGGCGCATGCAAGTGAGCACGGCCTCGATGCCTCGCGCATCGGTGCGATGGGGCGCAGCTCGGGTGGCTACCTCGCACTCATGCTCGCGACAGGCGAGGGCGAGGAGGGCGATGGAAGCGCATGTCCACGCGCCTCTTCGTCGGTCTCGATCGTCATCAGTGAGGCTGGCCCCACCAACCTCGACCCACTTCTCTGGGAGGGCACCTGGCGAGGCAATGCCTTGCAGGGCTACTTCGGCGATGCCGACCCGCGCGCGCTCAGCCCGGCGATGCGCATCACTGCAACGACGCCCCCCGCCCTGCTCTTTCACGGCACGAGCGACACGACCGTCCCCTACACGCAATCACGTCTCTTCGAGGCAGGCATGCATGCAGCCAATCGACCGGTGCGCATGGTGAGCTTTCCGAACACGGAGCATGACCCACTGACGTTTCATTGGGCCCGCGGTCAGCGCGAGATCCTCCACTGGGTCAGCGAGGCCTGGCCTACACACGCAATCAACGAGGGGAATTGATAGGCTCTCGCCATGTCCGCGCTCGACTCCATCGTTGAAGTACACGGGCACATCCTGAGTCGCGTAGGCCCGCTCGTGCTGACGGTCACCTGGCCTGACGATGTCTCCGATGCGCAGGTCGATGCGTTCATCCAACACGCGCTCCAGCAGAAGCGCACTGGCCTCGCCACCGTCAGCCTCACGCAGAACCTCGGAAGCCCTTACAACACAAGGCAACGGCAGCGTGTCGGCAAGCTCATGGAGGATGCGGCCTTCAAGCCCAAGCGCATTGGCCTCATCACCGATTCAGTCATTGCGCGCGGTGCCGTGACGGCGCTCGGCAGGGTCATCGGCGTGCCCTCTTCCGCATTTGCGCCAAGCGATGTGGCGCGCGCACTCGCGTGGCTCAGCGAGGGAGACGCCTTCGATACTTCGGCCGCACTGGCCGCCTACCAGGCCTGCATCGACCTCGGCATGCGGCGCCGAAAGGGCCGATGAGCGACGCCTAGGGGACTCCGATCAGGAGCCGATTCTTCGGCGTGATCTTCTCAGGGATCGTCTGCGTGTGCAGCGTGTAGCCCGCCTGACGAAGACGTAACGCGCGGTGTGCATCGATGGCCAAGGGGCCGTCCATCCAGCCCTCGAGGCCGCCCGTGTCGCACGTCAGCAGGTCATGGCAGCAGGGCAGGACGGCAACGCGCGCACGCGCTTCCATTGCACGCGCGATCACCGCATCCGTCAGCGCACCGCAGGCATGCACCGAGACGACGAGATCCTCCGGATGAAGCGGCACGTCCTCGATCCGCGCGTCGATACGCTGCACGCGTCCACGCAAGCGCGGCCATGTCGCGGTCAGCGCATCCTCGAGCACCCCAGCACTCGCAGGTCGCATCGGGTCCACCGCGAGCGCATGCGGCGACGAGTCATCCAAGATCAGCATCAGGTGCGCGAGAAGCCCGTGCCCCGAGGCCAGATCCACCACGCGTCCACCGCGGCATCGACGCCGCACGCGACGCGCAACCTCCCACGCCTCGTAGAGCTCTTTGCGCGGAAGGCAGTCGGCCTCGCACACCGTGCGTGCGATGCGATCAAAGAGCGTGTCTTGCGTGAACCGACCCAGGTCGCGCGCCGAGAGAAGCGAGCGACTTCCAATGTCGAACACTAAGGAAGTGTCCTGCCGTGCACGCGATCAACGAGTCGCCCGTAGATCACATTGAGGAAGCTCTCGATCGTGCCGTGGTTCGCGGTCAGTGCATCCAGGTGGTACTGGTACTCGACGACTGTGATCTCAGGATGGCCTTCCAGAGGACGCGTGACGAGTGAGCCCTCCATCAACGTCACGTTGGCGGAGCCCCAGACCTTCTGCCAGCGCGTCGCGGTCAGCGTCGGTGCGTCTTCCAATCCCTCGGCGACGCTGTGTCGCCAGCAGAGTCGGAAGTCGAACGCGAAGGCGCCCGGCCCTGCGTTGATCTGCGTCTGATAGTCGCCCTCGCACTCCGCTGGCATCGGTGGATTGATCACGGCGTAGCTGTTCACCGACGTGTGATCGCGCGCGACCTCTGGGTCCTGCACGGCCTGCCAGACATCCGCCATCGGCGCGTGAATGCAGGCGCGCGCGTGCACCGAATCGACCATGCCGTCGGGTGTCGCAAAGCGCGTGCGAACGAAGGTGATGGTCTCTGGGCAGGGTGACTCGGCGGTCGCGCTCGGCAGCGTCGCGAGGTTCGTCTCCCAGGGCTCCACGCCCGGCGGAAACACATCCACGCGGGTTCCAGCACACCCCGCGAGCACGGCCGAAAGGAGCACGGCATTCCAAACACGACTGCGCATCAGACCATCGCTCCGAAGTCCTCGCGCAGGATCGTCTCGATGCAGCGCTCGGCGTTCGCACTCACCGTCCAGAAGGGGTTCGCGCAGGGCGTCACGCCGGGGATGAGCGAGCCGTCGACAACATAGAGGCCCGGGTGGTTGCGAAGGCGTCCGAAGAGATCGGTTGCCTCGCCCAGTACACAGCCACCGAGCGGATGGAAGGTGATCGGCGCGCCGAGATCGAAGAGCGTTGTCTCCTCGCCACCATTCACGCGATTGAGCTGCGCGATGACGTTGGTCGTCGCCTCCTGCGCCTGCATGTCGTTCGCGTTGTTCCACTCGACCGAGACCTTGCCCATCGCGGCATCCCAGCCGATCGTGCCGCGGCCCGTGGGGATGCCGATGCCCGTGGAGATGAGCGTCTCGCCACCGACCGGCGCCGGACCATTCTCCATCGAGAGACGGTTCTCATGGTCGTAGAGCATCGCGCACGCCGGGCCCGCTTGCGCCACGCCCGTGTTCACGCCGATGTTGCGTCGCGCCTTGATGTGAAGGCCGTTGTTGCCAAAGCCCTCACCCACCTCGTCCGGCAGATTGGGAAGGCCACCCTCGGCCTTCGAGCGACGCAGGAGACCATTGGTGTTGAGCGTTCCGCACGAGACAAAGAGCCTGCGCGCGAAGATTTGCTTCTCCTCAAGCACCACGCCGGTCTCATCGATGCGGTGATAAACGACGCTGTAGCCATCCGCGTGCTGCGTGATCGTCTGTGCCCAGTGCAGGGGCCGCACCTCGCACATGCCCGACATTTCGGCCATACCGAGATATGATTGATCCAATGTCGCTTTTGCGCCCGAGTTGAGGCCGTAGATGTAGCTGCCTGTGATGAGCTGCGGAGGGATCGACCCATCGAGCTCAAGGCGCGCCTTCTCGAAGTCGAATGCACAGAGCAAGCGCTCGGCGCGGTATCCGGCTGCCTCGGCCTGCTCAAGGAAGGTGCGCGTCGCGGTCCACTCGGGGCGCGCGAGGAGGTCATCGGGCAAGCGCCCGGGGTTCATCATCGTTCGCACCATCTCGTAGTACGGCGTCATCGTGTCGTACGAGACCTGCGGGAACGTCTCATCGCTGAACTGCCGCTCGGGGCGGACCATCATGCCGCTGTAGACGAGCGAGCCGCCGCCCACGCCAGCCGCGCAGACAACGTCGATTCCGTTTCCGTACGCGCGCTCCAAGATGCCCGCGTAGCGCTCGGTGGGACGCGAGGGCGGATAGCCAGGAAGGGGCATGCGCCCCGTCATCCATGAGGCGCGACGATCCACCATGCCGGGCGCCATGCTCGAGAACACATCCTCACCCGGGGTGTTCACCGTCCAGCGCTTGCCGCGCTCAAGCATCACCGTGCGGTGGCCTGCCATGGCCAAGCGAAAGGCGACGATGGAGCCGCCAAAGCCGCTCCCCAAGATCAGCGTGTCGACACGCTCGGAGCTCTGGCAACCAAGGGCGCCAAGGGTGGCCCCGCCGATGACAGCGGTGCGGACAAAGGTGCGACGAGTGATGGGCAAGTATGCGCGTTGAGCCATGGCGAAGAGCCGACCATGCGCGCGTGAGGAAGGTCAACGATGCGGCCGAAGTGCGCCGCGGTTTTATGTTTGCAGCCGCAACTTTTTGGGTGATTCACGCGGGGCCTGCATGCTGCTTCCTCCCCGCGCCAAACGGTGATAGTCGCGGCCCATGCGGCCACTTCTTCACTCTGCGCTCATCGTCTTGGTTCAGGGCACTTCGCTTGTCGTTGCAAGCGAGTTGCATGCGCAGAGTGCGCCCGACAGCACCCAGCTGAGTGAGGCGCGTGCGCACTATGAGCGCGCGCTTGCGCTCTTTGATGAGGGGCGCCTGCCTGCATCGCTCGCCGAGTTCGAGGCGGCGTACGCGGCAAGTCATCGCCCGGCGATTCTCTACAACTTGGGGAGCGTGCACGCGCTGATGGGGCACTCCGTCGAGGCCGTCGACGCACTTCGGCGCTACCTCAGCGAGGGCGCGGGCTCGATCGATCTCGCACGCCAAGAGGCCGTTCAGAGCGAGATTGCGATTCAGGAGGCACGCATCGCGCGGGTGCAGCTCTCGGTGAACGTCCCCGGTGCCGAGATCACACTCGATGACGTCCCGATTGGCACGGCGCCCCTCGCAGATGCGGTCCGTGTGAGCGCGGGCGAGCATGTCGTCTCGTCGCGTGCAGATGGGTTTGATCCAACGCGTTTCCGCTTCAGCGTGGCAGGGCTCGAGCAGCGCACGATTGCGCTTGAGCTGAACGCACGCGCGAGCGATGCGGGCGTGCTTGAGCTGACGACGAATGTGCCCGGCGCGAACGTTGAGCTCGATGGGCGCTCACTCGGCCTCACCCCCATTGAGTTCCCCGTCGGTGTTTCAGTGGGCTCACACACGCTGCGCATCACGCGTCCTGGCTATCGTGAGCACGAGCGCATCGTGCCTGTGGCCGCCAGCGCCAATGTCGTGCTTGAGGTGGAGCTCACGCCGCTTGAGGCGATTCCCGAGGGCGTTGCAACGCGTCTCGATCTCACGCTGCCAGCCACCTCGCACACCGTGCGCATCGACGGACAGCGCGTCCTCGGCGACGCCATTGTGTTGCCCTACGGGCTTCACGACATCGCGATCGAAGCGGCCGATATCGAGCCCGTCACAAGGCGCCTCGTCATCCCGCAGCAGCCTTCGTTTGCGTTCGACCCGGGCTACCGCTGGACAGAGTCCGGAAGGCAACAACGCCTCGCCGGCGCCGACTCGCAGCGCGTGAACGGCGGCGCGATTGTGCTCGGTGGTGGGTCTGCGCTGCTCATCGGTGTTGGGCTCATCATTGGTCGCGAAGTCATGGCGGGCGAGAGCAACCTCAGCGGGCGACGCGACGCATTCGATTCAAGCGGCGCGTGCAGAAACTTCGTGAGCATGCCGGAGCCTTGCGAGCAGTTTCTGTTGAACAACACCCAGGGATTTGAACGTGACCCAGAGACCTTCAGGGATCGCACCAATGAGCTACTCGGCATCTACGAGTCCCTGCTCATCGCGGGCGCCGTGGTCGCGGGCGCGGGCGCAGTGACCGTCATCGGCGGCCTCGTGTTCATCCTCACCGCGCCCAGCGAGGAAGACATCGATCGCGGCACGACGCTCCGCGTTTCGCTCGATGTGAGCCCCAATGGGCTCTTGCTTCACGGGCAGTTCTGAACTGCGCCTCGGTGCGGTGAATTCGTTCGCGAGCGGGAGAGCCTCAAGGTATCAACGCGCCCGTTGCGTCGGATTCACTTGAGACACGGATGAAGCAGAACGAATCACTTTGGCTTGGCGTGGGCGTCGGTTGTGCGCTCCTCCTCTTGTGCACGTTGTGCATTCTGGGTGCGGCCGCGGCCTTCTTGATGCGCTCACAGGGCCTTGTGCAGGGCATGCAGAATCCGCCCTTCGAGCCCACACCACTGCCATCCACCGACCCAACCACCTCGCCCACGCAGCCGCCCATGGTTGGCCCAGCGCAGCCCGCAATTCCAACGACACCGAGCGATCTTCGCCATGTTCGCGCGACGATCACGGAGGTCACAGGGCTCAGCGATGTCGCGACGGGGGCCACGTGTACGGCCGAGGTCTCGCGAAATGATCGCGCTGACGGAACCTTCTGGTGCAACGCGCAGATTCGATGCGGTGAGCGCCTTGTCTACGGCGGGCCCGATGCTGGCTTCTTCGAGTGCGTGCTCTACGGCGGCGACCAGCGCGATGTCGTTGGCAGCGATCAACGCACCACCTCCGAGGACAACGACGGAGCCATGAGCCTCAACACCGTGGACGGCTCCTTCGAGGTCTGGGATGACGCCACGAGCACACTCGGCGCATTCCGCATTCGCGCACGAATCGATGGCATCGAATGAGTGAGTCCACGCGTGCTCGGTGATCTCCTCGCCGTCGGGTGTGCCCTCGCCTGGGCACTTGCCGTGCTCGCGTTTCGTCAGCTCAAAGACTTCGAGCCAACGTCCGTCAACTTCTTCAAGAACGTCGTCGCGAGCGTGCTCTTGCTGCTCACGATGCTCGCGATGGGCGTGCCCTTCGACATGCAACGCAGCGCGCCTGATTGGGGCGCCCTGCTCTTGAGCGGCCTGCTCGGCCTTGCGGTGGCCGACACGCTCTTTCTCGCTGGCCTGCGTCGCATCGACGCCTCTGTCGCCGCCATCGCTGACTGCGCCTACTCGCCCACGGTGCTCGTGCTCTCCACGCTCGTTCTGGGCGAGGTACTGCATCCTGCACTTCTGATCGGCGCGCCGCTGGTCGTGCTCGGGCTCGCCATCGTCTCGTGGGAGGGCTCGCTTCCCTCGCTCTCGGGCAAGCGCGTCGAGGTTCGCAAGATCGATCGCATCGGCTTCTTGCTCGCGGTGCTCGGCGTCATCACGACGGCCATCGGTGTGGTGCTCGCCAAGGGTGCACTCGACCGCAGTCACCTCCTCGAAGCGACAACAATTCGCCTCTGTGCAGGCTCGCTCGGCATCCTCGTCTTCAGCCTCGGCCGTGGCCGCGTGAAAGAGCTCTTCACCCTCTTTCGTCCACAGCCCGCATGGAAGCCCGCGTTCATCGCCACCCTCCTCGGCACCTACATCTCGATGCTGCTCTGGCTTGGCGGGATGAAGTACGGAACGACCTCGCGCGCGGCCCTGCTCAACCAACTTGGCGCCGTCTTTGTGCTCATGTTCTCCGCGATGGGCGGCGAGGCCGTGCCCCTGCGTCGCTGGCTTGGCGCAAGCGTTGCCATTGTCGGTGTTGCCGTCGTGTTGCTTGCGTAAAGCGAGCTAGGAAGCTGCTGGGAAACGTCGCGAGCGGGCCAAAGCTAGGGCGGAGGACTGAGGAATACTCATGTATTTCGAAGGACGACAACCGACGATTTGGCTCGCGCAGCAGTTTCCCAGCGCCTTCCTAGGCGGGCCTGCGATCCATGCGGTAGGGCGTGCTCACCGCGGAGGGGCGCTTGCCAAACTCCACACTGAAGGTGCGCAGCGCCGGATAGGGTTCCAGCGCAACCATCGGCCGAAATGCGATGTGCTCGACGAGGCAGAAGAGCGTGAGCTCAAGCAGGCTCAAGTCTCGTTCTCTTGGAAGCGTGACGAGCACCTCGGCAAGGTGTGCCTCGAGCCATCGCAGCGCACCCTCGTAGCCCTCGCGCACCTTCGCGATGTAGCCATTCTCCGGTGGGATCTTGCCCACGTACGTCGCCAAGATGAGCTGCACCTGAGCACTCATCGCGTGCCAAATTATCTCCTGTGCACTCCTGGCGAGGGTCGACGTGAGCTCCTCACAAAAGACCATGCGCAGCGTCGAGGTCGACTCCACAGCGAGCGCGCGACAGATGTTTTCCGTCCCAAAGAGCAGCGAATCGCCGCGTCGAAGCGTCGGGATCTTGAGCGCGGGATTGCCCGCGTACTCCGCAGCATCGAGGCTTGCGAGGTCGTAGACCGGCACGAGATGGACGGACACATTGAGCTCATATGCCAACATGACAACAACGCGGGTGAAGTGCGAGCTACTTCGCCCAACGATCTCCAAAGTCTCACTCATGTTGCGCACCTTTCATGGCGATCACAGGCCGCAGTCGCTCCACGAAGAAGGCCAAGATCTCATCGCGCGCGGCCAGGGTCGGCTCGCCCGCAGCATCGATCAAGTGCGCCGTCACGACGCTATGCGGGGTACCCACCACCTGCTTGAAGAAGGGCGGAGGCTCGGTGTTCGCAGCGCTCGTTGGCAGCTCCTTTCCGATGAAGCGCTCGCCGAGGGCCTCGGCGTACGTGGCAAAGCGCTGCTTGGTGCAAAAGGCATCGTCGGCAAAGCGATAGGCCCGCACCACGAGGTCTTCACGCTCCAAGCGCGCGCGCACGAACTTCACCTCGTCCGGCGCAATCTGAATCGCACTCAGGTCTTGAAAGGGGAGCGAGGGCTGACAGAGCACGGGCGCGATGACGGAGGGCTCAAGCAGCATGCTGAGCGCGAAATTCCCCGTAAAGCACATGCCAATCGCGCCGACGCCCGGCCCACCGCACGCATCGTGGGCAAGCTTGGCGAGTGCGCGCAGCCACACCGTGACCGGGCTCGATGCATTGGCTGCGAACGCGCGAAACTCCGCACTCACGCAGGCTCGCTTCAACACCGCGAGGCCCTCCTCCGCATGCGGGAATGCGCCGTCTCTTCCAAAGAGGGAGGGCATGTAGACGGTGAAGCCGGCCTCGCGCACCCAGCGTGCGAAGCGTGCGACATGCGGGCTGATGCCGGGCATCTCGGCCATCACGATCACAGCGGGGCCACGACCTGAGACGAACACGGTCTTGGTCTCTGCGTGGAGCGTGATGGGGCATCTCTCAAAATCATCCAGAGGGTCGTCATGCATCGCCCCACTCTGCGCGGAGCGCTCCCATTCCTCCAAGTGGCAGGAACGACAACTTTCGGTTCATTCTTGCCACGTGTTCATTCACCTCGTCTTTGACGGAGTGGCCGACGGGCCGCTCGGCGTCGCACTCGACATCGTCGCTTCCGCGGAGCGCATCGTGCGGAGGGGCCTTGTGCCCGACCTCCCCTATCGGATGCGGGATTGGCGGCAGCGGGTCGTCTCGATCCACGGCGGGCCCGTGCAGACGAGTGCGGGTCGAGCCTTCGCCGTCGATGGCGCATTCGACCTGCGCCAAGTCCGTGCGGGTGAAGTGATCGCGCTGCCTGGGTTGGGTGCACCCACGGAGCGTCTTGTGGGCAACCTGCTTGAGCGCGAAGACATCCTGCGTGGTGCTGCGCTCCTGGCGCGTGCGCATGCCAAGGGTGCCCTCGTTGCGGCCTCGTGCTCTGCGACCTTTGTGCTCGCGCAGTCGGGCGTCCTCGACGACCAACAAGCGACCACGACGTGGTGGTTGCAGGCTGCATTCGCGAAGCGATTTCCTCAGGTGGCGCTCTCGATTGAGAAGATGGTCGTCGCCTCCCCCGGCGTACTCACGGCAGGCTCTGCATTCGCCCACGCCGACCTGATGCTCGCCCTCCTCGCGCACACCCAGGGCCCCGCAGTGGCGCACCTCGTTGCGCGGTATCTCGTGCTCGATCATCGCGAATCGCAGTCGCGCTACATGGTGCTCGATCACCTGCGCACGCAGCAGCCCGATCTCCTGAGGCTCGAGTCATTCCTGCGGGCGCGCCTCAAGAGGCAGGTCACGGTGCAAGAGATGGCGCGGGCGATCGGAACCTCACCGCGCACCCTCGCGCGCATGGTGAAGGAGTCGCTTGGGACGACACCGCAGCGGTGGATGCAGCGCCTTCGCATCGCGCACGCACGACACCTGCTTGAGTCCACAAGAGAGAGCGTGGAGCACATCGCGACACGGGTGGGCTACGCCGATGCGGCGGCGTTTCGAAAGATTTTTCGGCGGGAGCTCGGGCTCACACCGCACGCCTCGCGACAGGCGTTCGCTGCGCGCTGAACGACATCCTATTGCAATAGGATATCGATAGGATCGTCATGAGGGAGGCTGGACCGCGCAGTCGAGGGTGATCTGCACGCGCTCCGTTGCCCCCGTCTCGCTCAGATAGAGCACCGCAGCGCGCGGTCCCCAATCGGCCCCCGAGATCTGGCAGAACGCATTGGTGCTGATCACCGTGGTACCCACCGTGCACTCCAGCGCGCGCGTCTCGGACCAATTCACGCCGCCGAGCGACTGCCGATTGGGCGCTCCGAATGCGCAGTGATAGGGCGTCTCGGGGATGCTGATCGTGCCTGCGGAAGGGCTGATGGCGCCACGCGAAGAAGGCGATGCACCGTGGGCAGAGACGAAGACCGTCCACTCAATCGTCGTGCCCTCGACAGGGATATTGCGCGGCCGACGACGTCGCTGGGCCTCGCCGGGTGTGCTCGCAAGAACGAGGGCAAGGCCCGCCAAGGCGGCCACAATCTTCCCAACACGGAAACCAGCAAGGACGTTCGGCACAGGCACCTCCACAAGCTCTGACGAAGCACGCGCCGATTTCTTCGATGCGCACAGCGACCATAGCGCACGTCGCAGCCTCACGAGTCCGTTGATATCCTCGCGGCGTGCGCGCCTCCGACGACACGACCACCACCGATCACCACGTGCGACCGACGCACGTGCAGGCCGAGGCGATGCTCCGCGGCACGCCCTACGAGAGCTACGTCTACGGCTATCCGCACAAGCTCGCGTATCGACCTATCGAGCCCGCACGGCAGCTTGCCGAGGTGTGGGCACGCGAGAAGAAAGACGCGCTCTTTCTCTACGCGCACGTGCCCTTCTGCGAGCAGCGCTGCGGCTTTTGCAACCTCTTCACCTTCGCGCGGCCGAAGGAGGAGATGATGTCGCGCTACCTCGACACTTTCACGCGCCAGGTGAAGGTGATGCGTGAGGCCATGGGCAGCGTGCAGTTTGAGCGTGCAGCCATCGGCGGAGGCACGCCCACCTATCTCGGAGGCGAGGGCCTGGAGCAGCTGATCCACGCGATGGAAGTGGGCTTCGATGTCGACTTGAGTCGCGTCCCGACATCCGTCGAGGTCTCTCCGATGACGGCCACCGATGAGGCCCTCGCGCCGCTCAGGCGACGCGCGATCGATCGCATCAGCATGGGCGTGCAGAGCTTCGTCGATGAGGAGGCGAAGTCCGTCCAGCGCACCCAGGCGCAGCCCGAAGTGCGACGCGCGATCGAGGCGATACGCCGCACAGAGACGCGCACGCTGAACCTCGACTTGATGTACGGCCTCCCGGGCCAGAGCGATGCGAGCTTCGAGCTCTCGCTGCGCCTTGCCCTCGCGCATGCGCCCGAGGAGCTCTACCTCTACCCGCTCTACGTGCGGCCCTTCACGGGCATTGGAAAGTTGGCCAAAGGAGATCGCGAACGGGAGAGGCAAGCCTGGGATGAAGACCGCCTGCGCCTCTATCGCTTGGGCCGCGACCTCCTCTTGAGCGAGGGCTACGCGCAGGTCTCGATGCGCATGTTTCGCAAGGCATCGAGCCCTTCCACCGCATCGACCTATCGCTGCGAACGCGATGGCATGGTGGGGCTTGGATGCGGGGCACGCTCGTACACCGAGCAGCTTCACTACGCGACGGCGTATGCGACCGAGACACTCGGCGTCCGCGACATTCTTGAGCGCTGGATCGGCTCCACCGACGAGGAACTCGGTGTCGCGACCTGGGGCATCGCGCTCGACGTGCAGGAACAAAAGCGTCGCTACGCGCTCCTTGCGCTGCTCTCCGATGAGGGCCTCTCGCTCGATGCCTACGCAAAGCGTTTCGATGGAGGCGACGCGCTGATCGACATCCCCGAGCTGCTTGCGCTCACGCATCCCTCGCTCTCGCCACGCGTGATCTCCCGTGAGGGCAACACGCTTCAGCTCACCCGCGAGGGGCTTGAGCGCGCGGATGCGATTGGGCCCTTTCTCTCGTCGCCTGCCATGCATGAGGCGGTGCGTACCGCATCACGTCGATGACCCTCACCCTGCTCTACCGAGGCCCGCTCTCCAGCTGCAACTACGGCTGCACCTACTGCCCTTTCGCAAAGAAGAAAGAGAGCCGCGCCGAGGTGCTGCGCGACAAGGAAGCACTCGCACGCTTTGCGGCGTGGGTGACTGGTGCAGGCCAAAGGCCGCTCTCCGTTCTCTTCACGCCCTGGGGCGAAGGGCTCACGCGCAAGCACTACAGGGACACGCTCGCGCAGCTCACGCACCTGGATCACGTCGCATCGATCGGCATCCAGACCAACCTCTCGGGCCCACTCGACTTCATCCGCGAGAGCAAGGCCGAGAGGCTCCGCCTCTGGTGCACCTATCACCCCGAGTGGACGACTCAGTCACGTTTTCTCGAACGTGTGAAAACCCTTCGCACACAAGGCGTTTCGCTCTCCGTCGGCATCGTCGGATTTCGTCGCTTTATTCCGGAGATCGAGGCGATGCGCGCGCTCTTGCCAAGCGATGTCTACCTCTGGGTCAACGTGCCCAAGCGCGCCCACGAGGCACTCGACGAGGCGGAGCTTGAACGACTGCGCGCGGTGGACCCGTACGTGGATTGGAATGCGGATGCGCACCTCAGTCGCGGCGAGCGTTGTGGTGCGGGCGAGGTCGCCCTCAGCGTCGATGGCGAGGGCAACGTCAGGCGCTGTCACTTCCTCGAGGAGCGCCTTGGCAACCTCTACCAAGACGCGCTCGATGCGATGCTCAAGCCGCGCACATGCCCCGCACGCGCGTGCGGTTGTCACATCGGCTACGTGCACTTGGAGAAGCTTGAGCTGCATTCGCTCTTTGGCGAAGAGGTGCTCTTTCGAACACCCCCCAGCTGGCCTCTCAACGAATCGCAACGGGCCTACGTGCTCGCACAGAAGCCACGGCTGCGGAGTCGATTGAGCGTCGTCGCGTAGCGCTACACGTCGGGGTAGAGCGACGCGTGAAGCGCAAGCGCCTTGCCCGCGATGTGCGAGTTCGACTTCGCGAAGCCGCTTGGGTGCAGCTCAATCCAGTCGCGGAGCACGCGCTTCGCATCGCGTCCGTAGGCCACGAGCGCGAGGAAGAGCGCTGCTTGTGCGGGCTGCGTGTAGACCTTGTTCGCACCGTCGAAGAACGCCGCATTCACGTGCGCAAGAAGCTCCCCTTGCGTCACATCGTGCTGGGCTGCCTCCGCCATGCCCACCTGCGAACCCGTCTTGGCCACATGCACGAGTGCTGCGAGCACCACCTTCGCCATTGCCTCACTCGGTGAGGCCTCGGTGGCTGGCTTCACCTCCGAGCCGCGACCAAACGCGTACTCAAGTGGCGTGGCGAGGTAGTGAAGTCCGTCGACGAGCGAGAGCCCCGTTCGCTCCATATGCGCAAGCGCCTCAAGCGTTTGTGCACGCGTGCTTGGGCACCAATCGACCTGATTGTTGTAGCTACCGAGGGCCCACGTGCCCTTGGGTCGATGCGACGTGTCGGCCATGAAGTCGGTGATCGTCGCCCCAATCGCGACTGCGCCCAGCAGCGAGCCATCACCAAACGACCACGAAAGCTTGGGGCTCAGCCAATTTCCATATTGTGGAGGCGCAAGGTCAGCGAGCTCGATCAGAACATTCGAGGGCCGGGCCCGCTCGTTCGCGAGACGGATCTGGGAGAGCAAATAGAGGCGCGCCTCGCGCTCCTCTTCGGCCAGCTTGCGCGGGCTCTCGATGCCGCTGTTCACGTCGAGCACACGCTCACGATCCGAGCTCACACGGAACACGGCATCGCCATGCGCCATCACCTCGCCGGGCGCATCGTCTGTGACCCTCGCGAGCTCCTCCGTCACGCCCTCCAAGGTCGTCCGAAGGATCACGCGGGCGTGCTCATGGACGATGCGCGCACCGTCGAACGTCGCGGGCCCGTCCGACTTCACCACGCGCGTCACCACGCCGCTCTCCATCACGCGTGCACAGTGCGTTTGGCCCTCGCTCGGTACGTACACGCGCAGAAGCGTACCGGACGGCGCAGGCATCACCTCAAGCGTGCCCGCAAGCTGGCCCACATCGAGTTCCCAGCACGCCTCCGCAGCGGTTGTCCCCGCAGGAATGACACCGCCAATCAGCACACCGCGCCTAGCGTGAAAGAGCGCGAACGCACCCCCCGGCCCCGCCCAGACCTCGCCTCCCACATTGGTCTGCGGTGCCGCGAGACGAGGCCCAAGTTCGACCTTGCCGAGGTTCTGCAGGGTGCCGAGTTCGATGTTGCCGACAGGCTTCCCATCGAAGGTTTGAAGGCACAGGCCACCGCCCCACTCGGCGGTCAGCACATGCGCACCATCCTCAAGCGGCGCCGATGCGTCGTAATCGGAGAAGCCGTGCTTGAGCTGCTTCAGATCCGAAATGCGCCACGTCGAAACACGGTGCGATCGCGCGTTGTAGGCGAGCAGCGTGTCGCCATTGGCCCGCAGCTTCACGCCAGCAACCTTGTCGTTGCGCTTGCTCTTCGCAGGCGTCTTGGGCTTCGTCGTCACGACAAAGCGCGTGAGCCCAAAGGCATCGAGAATGACGAACTCTTGTCCACTCGGTGTGAAGGCGTGCATGCGCGGATGCTACTAGCCACCGCGCTTTTCGAGCGCCTCAATCACGTGCTCATGCACCGTGCGTCCTTCCATCACGTAGCCCGGAAAGAAGTCGCCAAAGGCATTGCCTTCAAGCAGCGCATGGCCATGAAAACGCGGCAAGAAGAGCAGATCGATGCCGACGATAAGCGCGGGGAATGCACGCGCTGCGCGCTCGGCATCGTGCATCGCAGCGGCCCACGCATCCTTCGGACAGAGCGCGCGTAGCGCATCCACATCGCCCCGACTTCCACCGAGATGAAGGTTCGTGATCGGGATGGTGCTCGACCGCACAACGACGCTCTTGGCCTGCCCATCCACGACGACGATGCGCAGATCAAAGTTGCGATTCAGAAGGCGCGCTTTCGGAAGCGACTCTTCCACCTGGGCACCTTCCGCGAACAGATAGGCGACGACCTTCTCAAGCGAGGCGCCCTCCACGCGACGAACCTTTCGCGAACTGAAGTACGCGCCAGCCTGCTCCTCCATCGTCGTCATCGCGTGGGGTGATTCACCGCGAGGTGAACCAGCCAACAAACGGCCCGCGCTCACGAGCGCGAGAAGCGCCGCCGACGAACCTGAAGAAACCTTCACATATGCCTGCTTCATCTGCGCCTCGCGCATGGCATCGAGGAGCTCACGCAGTGTGCGCAGCGGCGCGCGAATCGCGCGAGGGACGGGCAACGACATCGACTCCCAGACACGCGAGGTCACGCGCTTGTCAAAGAGCGCTTCGAGGCTCGACACTGGCGTTGTGAGCGAGACATCGGGACGTGTTTGCAGCGCCTCTTCCATCGCACGGAGCGCCCCGACGAAGCCCTCGTGAACCAGACGTGGCTGGATGAGATGACCACGCCCTTGCGATGGCTCAAGCCTGCCTCCAGCGCGCTCAAGGAAACACATGCTCGTCTCGTAGTCCGCGCCGGCCGCATCGAGACGAACCAGTGCATCGCGCGGGCACTGCGCGGCGAGCCGTGATGGGTCCTTCGCGAGCTCAAGCCATGAAATGAACGAGGCGCTCCGACCCGAAAGCCGAAGCGCCTCTTCAAAGTGCTGGATGCGCTTGGAGCCCGCCTGCCCAACCAGGACGAGAGGACGCCGCGCGCGCTGCATCACTCGCCGATTTGCACGTAGCGGTAGTCGCCCTCACCGCGATCAGGCTCCTGCCCGCCGGCATTCACGTTTGGCCAACCGCTGAAGAGCGCGACCGCATCCGCACCAAGCGCGTTCTCGGAGACGTCGAGTGTCTTGAGATGCGCGAAGGCCTCACGATGCTTGGCGAGTGCTTGTGCGCCCTTCTCAGTGAGCAAGCCCATCGAGAGATCGATCTCGCTGAGCTGCTTCAAAATACCCGCTTTGGGAAGGGATTCCGCGACTTCGTCGCTCAGCTCCGAGTTGCGGATGCCAAGGTGCGTGAGCTTGGGAAGGTTCTTGCCGTCGAGAATCGGCTTGAGATCGGCGAGCTTCGAATCGGCACCGTAGCTATGCGAGCCCGTCCACACCGAGAGCTTCTCCAGCGCGGGCAACTCACCACCCGCAATGCTCTTGATCGCACCCTTGGGGAGGCCACCCGTGCGCAGCTCAAGGTGCTTCAGCTTGGGTGCGTTGATCTTGCCAAGGCCAATGCTCGCGCCTTGAAGCTCAAGGTGCTCAAGGTTCGGGAAGACTGCCCAGAGCTTGCCGACATCACCCAGCTGCGCCCAGCTGATCTCGGTGTCATCGGGATACTCGAAGTCGCCGATGTAGAGACGACGCAGCGCCTCATGCTTGCCTACCTTGGCGAGCGCACTGATCGAGGGCGCGAAGTCGCACTCGCCATCGAAGTCGGGCATGCCAATCGTGAGCGAGCGAAGAAAGACACTCGCAGGGTTCTTGAAGAAGGCCGTGAGGATGTCTTGGATGGGCTGGTCGGAGCCGTACTCCTCCCAGGAGTCATAGGTGAACGCGACACGCAACTCGGAGGGGAAACCAAGCCGATAGCCGACGCTCACCGGCGCTTCGTCGCCCTCGGTCATCTCCGCGGCCGCGCCGAAATCACGCTCGCGAAGCGCCGCGATGATCTCCTTCTCGCGCTTGGTGAGCGCGGCATCGGGACCACTCAACAGGCGCGCTTGGATGGCCACGAGCTCACCGCGCTCATCGCCGTTCTCTTGCAGCCAATCGCCGTACACGAGGAAGCGAGAGACATCATCGATGTTCTCCAGGATCGCCTTCTCAAGGTCTGGATTGCGCTTTCCGATCGAAGGCCCACCGCCTCCATCGACGAGCACGTATCCCTTCTTCGTCTTCTCTTGAACGAGCTTGTCGTACTCCTTTCGGGCTTCGGCCTTGGAGTCGAAGTCCTTTGTGGTTTCTTGTCCGTCTGTGCCGATCTTTCCCCAGCGAGTCGTGAACGACTCCTCTTGAAGTTCGATCTCCCAGAACTTGCTCGACTTACCCTCAACGAATTCAAAACGCGGCATGCGCGAAGGGTAACGCAGCACAGGGAACGTTTGAACGGAGCTTGGAAGGGGCGGTGTGCGCTTTGCGACACTCGGTCAGCGAAGCGCCGCGCGAAGCACCTCCGCAACATGCGCGCGCCAGGTCTGCATCGTCGCCATCGTCGCGTCGCTCACGATGCATGCAAGGCCACGAACGTGCGGCACGGCCAAGGGCTCCGTTGCCGTCAAAGCGACGCGAATTCGCGTCACATCGCCCTCTTGAATGCCTTCTTCGAGAAGGGCTCGCTCGCTCGCCTCGCCAAGGGCACGCACATCGAGCACACCCCGTGGCAAGTCATCCGGAAGCACCATCGCCATCCAGCGCGCCTCGTCTTCGAGGGCACCCTCAGGGAAGACGACATCGACCTTCAGCGCCTCCTCGAGAAGCGCATCGATGAGCCGTCGCACCATCACCACGATCGACGCAAGGAGCACCACGAGGCGCTGGGCCGGCATCGACGCATCCTTCACGCGCGCCTCGGCGAGCTCGGCCGCAAGCGAGATCACAACGCGGTAGGGACGACGCAACGCGAGGCTCTCGTCGCGCTGGTAGTAGAGCAACTCGCCACTCGCCCAACGCACAGAGAAGAGGTCGGGCGGCGGGCCGTCTTCCATCAGCACAAGCTCCGATGGCACAAGGCTCTCCAGGGAGCCTAGTGGACCAATCTCGGACAATCCGCCCGCGGGAAATGTGCTCGCCTGCTGAAGCTTGGTCGGATGCGTCCCCTGCTTGCGCGCAAAGGTCGAAAGGCGCTTGGGAAGGCTCGCATCCATCGCCTCAATGACAGGGCCGAGCTGACGAAGCACGCGTCTTGAGGCCTCACTTGCGAGCTCCGCGGTGTGCCGAGCGATGAGGAGCGTCCCCTCGTCGACGTGCGCCGGTGCGGCCTCCACCGTGTGTGTGAGATCCGCCGCCAGCGCGCGCACCAACGCGGCATCTTCGAGGCCCTCTGCTGCCGCTGCAAGGAACGAGGCAAAGGGCAGCTTGATGAACTGCGCCCAGTCTTCCTCATCGACCTCGTCCCTGCGCAACGCGAAGCCTCCCAGGTACGTCGCAACCACGGCCGCAACATCACGCGGGCGCGCAGCCTTCTCGCGCATTGCATCGGTCGAGAGCGCACGCGCTGGGTCATTCGCCAGCGGCCCAAGGAGCGCCGCATCCACGCGCATCAGCGCACGCAAACACGCCTCATCCGCGGGGACGGCACGTGCCTCCACGGAGGCCACGGCAAGCCAGGGCGCAAAGCAGAGTGCGACATCCCAAGCGACTCCGAGCGGAGGCATCGAGGCGAGCTCAGCGCGCATCGCCGCGAGCACCTCGACAGCCCGCAAGAACGCGTCCTCAAGACGAACCTCCGCACGCGCGAGGAAGAGCTCAAGCGCGAGGCGCTGAACGCTCATCCAAGGCCCAGCATGCGGGGCACTCTCTCTTCGAGGAGGTCGGCCTGCTCGCGCGTATCGCCGAGATAGGAGAGCAGCAGCAGATCACTCCGCTCGACGGCGCCGCCATGAAAGAGCCAGGCATGCGCGCGGATGAGTCGATAGAGCTTCACGAGCTTGCGATCGCTGACGTGCACTCCGTCTTCGCGGGCCAGCGCACGCGCGATGCGCCGCATCTCAAGCAGGAGCTCCCTTGAGAAGAAGCGATGCCTGTCGCGAAGGTCTTCTCCACCCGGCCCAAGCGTTCTCTCGGCAAGCACGTGGTGCAGGTGTCGATGTGCGATGAGGAAGTCATCCAAATTGGCATGGCCCTCGACCCAGGGCTTTCGAGCAAGCTCGCGATGCGTCATGCCCTCAAGGCCGTGGTCGATGAGATCGATGAAGCGATCATCGGGCACCTGACGACAGACCGTCTTGAGCACGAACCTGTCCTTCAAGGCAGCGAGCTCGCCGTGCTCGGGAATCTCATTGGTCGCCGCAAAAAGCAGCTTCATCATCACGGGGAGCGCCGCGCCATCTTGGTAGAACTTGCGCTCGTTGATCACGGTGAGAAGCGCGTTGAGGATGGCCGAGCTCGCCTTGAAGATCTCATCGAGGAAGACGACGGTCGCCGTCGGCAGCTTGCCCGCAACGCGACGCACATAGCGGCCCTCGCGCAAGAGCGAGACATCGATGGGGCCCATGATTTCACTGGGCTCGGTGAAGCGCGTGAGCACGTACTCAAAGTAGGCATCACTCGGCACGCCGAGCGCCTCGCAGAACTTCACGACGAGCTCGCTCTTGGCCGTGCCGGGTGTTCCCAAGAGGAGCAACGGCTCCTGACAGAGCGCCGAGAGCACCATCAAGTCGAGCACGCGCTCACGCTCGACAAAGTAGTGCGAGAGCGAGGCTCGAAAGCGAAGAATGCGCTGTCGGGCCACCACCGCTTGGGCTTCGAGGTCTCGCGGAGAGGTGGTCTCCAAATGGGTCGTCTGCTCGCTCTTCATCGCCACTCCTTCAGCGCCCTTGTTGACGCAGCAACGCGCCCAAGTGATGCGCAGACTTCCATCGCACACGCTCACCCTCGACGTTGTGCAGCTCGCTCAGGGGAAGCACGACCGCATCGACCATCGCAAGGACCGCAAGGCAGAGATGCGAGCTCGTCTGGTACGCGTCGGTCGTCCCACCGATGCATGCGTGAATCGCATCGAGGATAGGTCCGACGCGCGATGGTTCCATCGCGAGCAACGCATGCACGAGCGCGCGAACAAGCTTCAAGCGCGCATCTCCTTGGGTGGACTTGAGGCGCGTCAGGACACGCTGCAGCTCGACATCGAACGAGGGCCTCGACGCATCCAGTGAGGCAAGCTTCGCGAGCACCGCAAGCCGGCCCTCCGAGCTCACTGTCTCCTCCAGCAGCGCCGAATCCACCCAGGCCGCAAGGCGCGTTGCAGCGCTGCCATCGCAGTTCCGCAGGAGCACATCGAGCAAGTCAGCGTGCGTCCCGAGGGCTTCGAGAATCGCCTCCGCCGTGTGCACCGCACGCAGCGCGATGAGCGCATTGCGGAGCACCTCGCGATCCTCATCCTCGCCCCAGATACGAATGCTTCGTGCAAGCGCGCTCAGCGTGCGAATCGACTGAAGCGGTGGGCGCTGCATCGCCCGCGCAAGCAAGCGCGTGACACGCGGTCGCGCCGACGAAACGGGCAGCACCAAGAGTGCATCGACCAGCGCAAGGTCGTGCTCATGCGCGTCCTTGAGACGCTCGAGTTGCTGATCAAAACGAGCCACCTGCTCGGCCGCATCCGGGGCTTGCGCCAGCACGTGGGCAAGGGTTGCGCTGGCATCCCCCGCCGCTGCAAAGGCGCGAAACGCATCGCGCGTGTGCTCGCCCATCAGACTCAGCGCGCCCACCACGCGGTCGAATTTGTACCGACTCAGATCTCTCGCATCGAGGCCATCGATCTGCTGCACCGTCTCCGGCGCAAGCGGCTGTGGCGCACCACGCAACGCATGACCCCAACGCTCCCGCATCACGGCGGCGAGCGCAGCCTCAAGGGCATCGTCGCCTTCATGCGCCAGCGTGCGCTGCATCTCCTCCGACTCTTGGCGTAGCCCGAGGCGGGCGAGGCCGATCGCAACAAGCCATCGGGCCCAACGCAGTGTTTTGTTCCAAGGGGCTTCAAGAGGACGCGAAGGGCGCGTCATCGCCTCAAGGGCGGCCAAGAATTGCCCCAGAAGATGACCGCGTTGCAGCTGCGTGAGCCGCGTCCCCTGACCGGCCTCGCGTCGAAGAAAGGTGGGTACGTCGAGGCCAACCTCCAGCCCGAGCGCAAGCCTTGGACGCAACAAGTCTCGCGTCCGCGCGCGCAAAACCTCGTCTCCACCAGAGACCTCCGCGAGTCGCTCGAGCGCCAGCAGAAGCAGAGGCGCGGAGATCTGCGAGGCCCGCTCGGTGAGCTCGCGCGCGAGGGAGCTTCGCACCGCACTCGTCGCACGGGCATCGAGTGAAATCGCCTCGAGCGCGCGGCGAGGGAGGCCCTCCGAGAGATGCGTACAAAGCCGAGCCGCCTCATCAGCAACCGCCACGCGGCTCAGCGCCAGCCAACGCCAAGCATCGAGTGTGAGCGCCTCGCCGGATGCGTGTGCATCGCGGCCGCGCGAGGCCGAGGCAAGCATGCCGATCGCCTCGTGGTTGGCTTCATCCGCGAGGCTCGCCCCACGGCGCAGCACGTCTTCCTCGAGCGCCGAAACCGATGCCGTTTCGTTTGCTGCGTCCCACGACCACGACCCAAGCAGAGCCGCCGCCTCGCGGACCTCAACCGAGGCTTCGATCGCACGCGTTGCAACCTCCACCTTGGTGCGTCGCGCTCGCTTGCGTCGACTGCGATCCAGCATCTCGGGTGCTTCCGCAGTCGTCAGAGTCTCGTGGCTTGAGAGCACATCGAGTTCGTCCAGCTCTACACGCATGGCGCTTGCCCAGGTCGCGAGCTTGCCCTTCGCACGCTCAAGATGGATGCGTGTCCACATGTGAAGCGGAGTGAATTCTCCCTGCGCGAAAGGCTGTGCACACAGCACATCGCCATCCCCTGAGAGTGCGTACGCAACATCCTCGCGGGCACCTGAAGCCAGCGAGGCCAGCATGCGCGCCTCATGCAACGGCGGGTCAAGGCGCTTGTTCACGGGCGCAAAAAGCCTCGGCGCTCCCTCAAGGGCCGCGAGCTCCAAGGCCTCCAGGGGGACGGCAACATCGGCATCGGAGAGCTCACGCGAACGAAGGCACCGCAGAAGCACCGAGACGTCTGTGCCCTCCTCGAACGCCAGCACCTCGTAGTGCCCAAGCGCTCCCTCACCGGCGCTTCTCACCCAAGCATCCAACTGCTTCACCGCATCACGCTGCACCCACCACAACGTCGGCACGCGCTCCCTCACCGCACGCCTCAAGCGCGGACGAATCTCCAGCGCTTGAAGCCAAGCCTGTGCACTCGAAGGCATCGCCGCAGAGCGCGTATCCAAGCGCGCGATACCGACCGATTCCACCGTGCGCTCGAAGGTTGGCGTCGAGACGCGCTGCACCTGTCCAGTGCGATCGATGAGCACAAACTCGCCCTCGGCACGCACCCACGAGGCGAACACATGCGACCAACCCAGCTCCACAAAGACGTCTCCCTGAATGCGCGCATATGCACGCACCTCGGCGGCAGACTTCGCCTCTTCGGCTAGCAGCTGGAGGTAGGCTGGTGTCCTTCGTGCAAGCACCAACACTTCGCTCCCAACGCAGGCCGCACGCACAGCCTCCGCGCCCCAGGAGAGCAACTGCACGAGCCAAGCGCGCATCGCCTCTCTGGGCCCTACAAAGAGCAACTCATCCGCCGCATCAGGAGCGGTCGTGCTGCGGCTCGGGAGAAGCACCTCGAACCAACTTGCATGCGTCGTGAGCCCCAACGCGCGCTCTGTCGGCATGGCGATCGGCGCTTTCTGAAAGCACGCGACATCGACCAGCAGCGCCTCTCCATCACGCTTCACACGCACGCCAAGCGCGCCCGCATCAACGTGCACAAGGCCCGCGCGCAGCGCGCCTTCAAGGGCACCCCGCGAGGCGAAGCGAACACACGCAATCATGTCAACCACCGCGCCTCATCACGACTTCACGCGCTCTGCTTCACGCACCGGCTCGGCCACCTCTTCGGCTTCAGGCGTATGCGTCGCACCCTCACGCTCCACGATCACCTCACCAAGCTCATCGCCCGCAATTCCAAGGCTTTGCGCAATCGACTGCACAAGCTTGCGATGCTCTTCCTCGTGCTCCATCGGCAGCGCATCGGCCTCGCTCTCGTAGTGAATGATGATGTTCTTCTTCCGCGTGACTTTGTCGATCACGAGGCGAATCTCGAGCTCACGCATCCGGTCCTCCGCGAAGGCTTGCAAGCACACCTGCGTCGAGCGCCTTTCGCTCCAAGAGCAGATCGCGCAGCGACTCCACCTCGCCGCGATGCGCGAGCAGAATCTCTCTCGCGCGCGCTCGTTCGGTCTTGAGCACATCGCGCACCGCATCATCCACATGCGCCTGAAGCGCCGTTCCCATCGCGCGCACATCCTCGCGCGCATCGAGCAGGCGGCGCACGCCAACCTCCTCCGGCCCCATCCCAAACTGCTCGATCAGGGCATGCGCAATGGCCGTCGCATGCGCCACGTCATGCTCCGAGCCCACCGAGAGGTCGGCCTCCATCAACTGCTCGGCCTCACGCCCTCCAAAGAGCACGCACATGCGATCGAGAAGCTGCGCGCGTGTGACGACATAGCGATGCGCCGGGTCTGCAAACGAGACCGCGCCAAGCGAGCCGCCGATGTCGCCCTGAATCGAGATGCGCTCAATCGGCGGAGCGTACTTACAGTGTAAGGCTACAACAGCATGCCCCGCCTCATGCGTCGCGACGACACGCTCTTCCGCTGGCGTCAGCTTCGGGCGGTCCACACCCGAGGCGAGGGCGAGCTCCACATCGGCAACGTCTGTCTGGAGCGGCCGATCCCTCCGCAAACGCTCACGCGCCATCGCACGACAAAGCGCCTGAAGATGATCACCCGAGTAGCGGGTCGTGCCGCCCTCCACGATGCTCCCCGTGCGCCGCACAGCGTGCTCCAACGCTTGCGTGGTGAGCTCAAGCCCAAGCTTTGCGTCATGCACGCGGAGGATCGCGCGACGGTCTTCCGCATCCGGATAGGGCACGTGAATCCGCATCTCGAAGCGGCCCGGTCGCAAAAGCGCAGGGTCGAGTGACTCGACGAAATTCGTCGTGCCCACCACGAACACCATCTCGTTCTTTCGGAAGCCATCCATCTCGGTGAGCAGCTGATTCACCATCGAGTGCTCCACACCGGTTCCGTCGTAGGAGCCACGCGCACCCGCGAATGAGTCGATCTCATCAAAGACGATCACGCTCGGCGCGCTCTGCCTCGCTTGAAGGAAAACACGACGCAGATTCTCCTCGCTCTCACCGACCCACTTGCTCTTCAACTCAGGGCCCGAGACGACGAACACGGCAGCACCGAGGGCACTCGCCATCGCCTTCGCGAAGAGCGTTTTTCCAGTCCCAGGCGGGCCCCAGAAGATCATCCCGCGTGGCACGAGGTCCTCGATCGCCTGCACACGTTGGCCGTCCTCCGCGGCCTCCTTCACGCGCAGCACATCGAGAATATCCGCCTTCAAACGCGCCTTCACCGCGGCGTATCCACCGATGTCTTTGTCGAGGTCGATGTCCGGCACGCTCGCCTCGCCCACGAGCGTCGCCTGCCGCAGCTGCGCGAATGCAGGCCCCGCATCGCTCGGATGATCGATGCCTTCCACTGCGCTCAAGAGACGCCGCAAGCGCACCGCATGCACCCCTGAGACGTATTTGTAGAGTCGATAAGGCTCGAAGGTCTCACGCGAGAGCTTCTTCGCCTCACGCTGCGTCACAAGATGCGCGAGCCGCTCGCGTGCGACGCCAAGGATGGCGATGCGACACGGGAAGAGATCGGAGATCACATCGGGGATGTGAAAGCTCGGGTCCTTGAAGCCGAGCCAGAGCGCCTCTGGGTTCTCATAGACGAGCGCGATCACCTCGCGCGCATCGGCCGTCAGCCCCTCGCCTGCCGAGGCCGTCAAAAGGTCGAGATGCGGAAGCACGACGATGCGCTCATCGACGGCGCCACGCACCGCATCACGCAGCTGCCGAATCATCGTCGGGAGCGCGCCCATCTCGGGCTGCGGTGGTGCGCCAGGAGGCGGCGGCGAGGGACGTCCATCGAGGTAGAGCACGCGTCTTCCCTGCGCCTTCAAGCGCTCGCGCAGCGTGCGGAAGAGATAGGGCGTGAGCTCCTTGTCGCACTCAAAAAGTACGGGCAGCCGACGTGTGAGCGCAGCAAGCGCACGCGCGATCTCCTCCGGGTACGCAACCTCCACTGCATCGCTCGACGAGAGCTGCGTGGGGAGTTCGTCGTACGCGACGCGAAGCCTCGTAGCGGACGGCGCCCTCATCCGACGCGCACCCGAATGGTCAACGAGCCCGTGCTCGCATCCTCTTCGATGGAGCGAATCTCACCGAGCTGACTCGCCTTCTTCTCCAGCGCTGCACGCGTCACCGCAGTCGAGATGGCATCGAGTTCCTCACGCTTGGCCTCAAGCACATCGGCCGCAACAGCACTCAGCTCGCGACGTGTCCGCGCGACGCCGCCTTCGATGGTGCGCTCAAGCGCCTCACGCACGCGCTCGCCTTCCACACGCGCACGCTCGCCTTCGTTGGCGATGACGCTTCGCACTTCCGCATCGTGCTCCGCCTCGAAGGTCGCGTCTCGCTTCGCAATCACGCTCACCTGCCGCGTGATCGCATCCACGCGCAACGTCACGCCCTCTTGCTCCCTCTCGAAGAAACCATCCTCGCGCTTTGCAAAGCCACGACGGAGCAGCTCGTCACGCAGAAGCTCCTCCATCGCCTCCTCGCCCAAGAGCGGGAGCACATCGAGCGAGGTGCAGACGCCATCCTCAATCGTCACGTGCCTTCGCACGCTGTCTGCAATGCGAATGCGATACGCGCGGCTCATCGACTCCTCATGTGCATCCGTGAACGATCCTTGATTTCAGCCAGCCAGTGCAAGCCTCGCATCTCCGCACTCAATGAGCGTGAAGCGCACGCACCTCGGCCATGCGCTGAAGTCCATGAAGCTCTGCACGCAAGGCATCGAAGCCACCTGAACTCCATGGCCCGAGCGCACTGAGAAGGCGCTGCGCACGCGCATAGCCGTCGTCAAAGTGCCGCTGCGCACGCGCCCAGCCAAGCACAGCTTCAAGCGATAGCGCAGCCTCCAGAAGCGGCTCGCCAAGCGCCGCACGGGCACCGCGCTCATCGATGCGTAGATGCGTCATCGGGCCCAGCCATCGATGCACGCCGCCCCGCTCGCTCATGCGCAGACGCGCTGCATCGAGAAGGAAGAGCACAGCTTCGAAGCGCTCGCGTTGCATCGCTTCTTGAACAAACGAGCCGAGCGTCCTTCTCATCGCAAGCGTCGCTTCTTCCAGGCCCGCCGCACTCACAGCATCACGACGCAGCTTGCCTGCGCGCACCCAGGCATTGCGCAGCGTCAGATGAACCGCATCGATGAGCACAGCCTCGGTGCCCTCCGCCCAGCGGCGCCACTCATGCGCTTCAAAGCTCGACTCAAGCTCAGAAGGGAAGGCCAGCCGCGCGAGAAATGACTTTGCAAACACAGGCCTTGAGCCCTCAAGCACACGCGCCAAACCCACCTCCGCAAGAAGCCGTGCAACGAGCAAGAAGAAGAGCTCATCACCACAAGAGAGCGTCGATGACCCACGCGCAATCGTCAGGTGCGTCTCTGCAAGCGGTGTCTTCACAAGCGCCGCAAGGAGCCGCATCGAGGGCGCACCCACCACCAGATGCGGCGCCTCCACACGCTCCCAGAGTGCCCCTCCTCGCCCCGCTTCATCGACGCGATCGACAAAGCCTCCGAGCGTCACGAGCGAGGCCACAAGGCCACGCTGCAGCTCATCTTCCAGCACATCGAGCGCATCATTGGAGAGGCGCGAAAAGGCTTGCGCGGAAAGGAGATCCGCACGCACAGAGGCGGCCGGAATGAGTCCGAGAATCGCGCGTACGATGCGAAAGAGCGCAGCCTGCCCGCGGGTCACTGCAAGACGCGCAGGCCCCTCAGACATCCCGTGTCCTTTTGCGTCGCAGTTCTTGAACGAGTCGCGTAGCCGGAACCGGCCAACCGTTCACAAGCACCTGTCCATGCTCCAATCGAATCTCGATCTCATTGGCCGCATCAAAGCGCGCATCCTGCGCATAGCGATCCGTGAGGTGATGGACGACTTGGTTGCGTGAGCCCACCCAACGACGCGTCTCGTCTCGTTCCGACGCGACATAGCGTCCGTCCACAAGCACATCGGTGAGCCCGAGCAAACGCCTCGTCGCCGCATCCTCACGCGCCTCCAATTCAGCACGCGTGTAGCCCGAGAAGATCATCACCGAGAGGCCAAGTGCACGTGCCTGCGCTGCCAACTCCGCGAGCCCCTCCGCTTGCTCAAAGGGCTCTCCGCCAAGGAGCGAGACACCCTCAATCCCTTTCAAAACATGGGCATTGAGCTCCTCCGCCAAGCGCGACACCGGCATGCGCTCACCGCCCTCCGCGGGCAGCATCTCGGGGTTACAGCAACCCGCACATCGCAGCGAGCACCCCTGCACCCAGAGCGCGTAGCGACGCCCCGGCCCCTCCGCATCCGTGTCTGCAATACGCATCGCGACATGCACCACGGGGCCGCTCACATCACGCGCTTCGAACATCGATGCGAATCGTACCGGAATACACTCGGCGCAACGTGCCCTCCGGAATCATCTTCGACCTCGATGGAACGCTCTTCGATCGCGAAGGGGCGCTGCTCGCATGGTCGCTCGAGCGCATCGCAACAGACATCGACGAGACCTTGCGGGCCCGCATTCTCCGCATCGCGCGCTCAAGCCCAACCCGCAGCATCTTCCTCAAGCGCGTGAACCCGCTCTTCACCATGCCCGCAGCGCGCGATGAACTCGACACCACGCTCGACGCATTCATCACGCCCAATGAAGCGCTGCGCACATCACTGCGAGGCGTCCAGGCACGCATGCCGATGGCCCTGCTCTCCAACGGCGATGGTGCGCTTCAGCGCCGCAAGCTCCGTGCGTGCGGGCTCGACGAGCTTTTCAGAGAGCGCGTCTTCATCTCGGGCGAAACAGGCTGCATCAAGCCCGACCCGCGAGCCTTCGAAGCCGCGCGCGCATCGCTCGGCGTGCCCGCACAAGAGACGCTCATGGTCGGCAACCACCCGCGCCTCGACATCAAGCCCGCCAAGCGCCTTGGCTACCAAACCGCGGTGGTCGAAGGCCCAGGCGACGTCATCCGTTTGTTGGAGCGCATGTTGTGAAATCACTCCTCGGCACACACGACGTCGTCTTCCTCACGCTCGACACGCTGCGCTTTGATGTCGCATCGCGTGTGCATCGCGAGGGCCGCTCACCGAACCTCGCCCGCGTCTTTCCGCAGGGCTGGGAGGAGCGCCTCACCTCGGGCTCGTTCACCTACGCCGCACACCACGCCTTCTTCGCAGGCTTCCTCCCGGTACCGCGCACACCCGGCCCACATCCCAGGCTCTTCGCCTGTGCCTTCCCAGGCAGCGAGACGATCGGCTCAGACACCCTCGTCTTCGAGGACGCACCCAACATCGTCCACGGCTTCGCATCGCATGGCTATCGCACCGTCTGCATCGGTGGCGTCGGCTTCTTCAACCCAGCGACCGCCCTTGGCCGCGTGCTTCCGGGGTTCTTTCAAGAGGCGCACTTCGAGCGCGCGTTCAGTGTCGTCGCGAAAGACTCTCCGGAGGCACAGTTCACCCTCGCCGCATCACGCATCGCACGGCTCGCTCACGGTGAGCGCACCTTCCTCTTCATCAACATCTCGGCGCTGCATCAACCCAATTGCCACTACCTCGAAGGGCACACGGTCGACTCCCTCGAGACACACGCCGCAGCGCTCGAGGCCGTCGATCGCGCGCTCCCCATCCTTCTCGATGCGCTTCAAGGGCGGGACGTTCTCCTCATCGCCTGCGCCGATCACGGAACCGCCTACGGCGAAGACGGTCTCACAGGTCACCGCACACCGCATCCCGTCGTCTGGACCGTCCCCTACGCACATGCGGTGCTCAAGAAAAATGACCCCAGTCATTTATGACCAGGGTCACTTTTGAAGAATTCTGACCACGGTCATTTCTGACCACGGTCACTTTCGGTTCATTCGACCTTGAGAATCGCGTGGAAAGCTTCCTGCGGGATGTCGATCGAGCCGACCGACTTCATGCGCTTCTTGCCTTCCTTCTGCTTCTCCAAGAGCTTGCGCTTGCGGCTGATGTCGCCGCCGTAGCACTTCGCCGTCACGTCTTTGCGCATCGCGGAGATCGTCTCGCGGGCGATGATCTTTCCGCCGATCGCCGCCTGAATCGCGACCTCGTATTGCTGCTTTGGCACGATGCCACGGAGCTTCTCCGCGAGGCCCTTGCCGATGTAGTGCGCCTTGTCTTTGTGCACGATGATCGAGAGCGCATCGACCTTGTCGCCGTTGATGAGCATGTCGACTTTGACGAGCGGGTTCTGCTGATAGCCCGCGAGCTCATAGTCCATCGAGGCATAGCCCTTCGTCGCACTCTTGAGGCGATCGAAGAAGTCGAAGAGCACCTCGGCGAGTGGAAGCTCGTAGATGATGATCACGCGATTCTGCGAGGCGTATTGAATCGCCTTCTGTGAGCCACGACGCTCCTCGCAGAGCTTGATCACCGCACCGACGTAGTCTGAGGGCACGTGAATCGAGACCTTGAAGAAGGGCTCTTCGACGTGGTCAATCTTCACTGGGTCCGGCATGCGCGAGGGGTTCTCGCAGAGGACGACTTTGCCGTCGGTCGTGAAGACCTTGAAGACGACGCTGGGCGCCGTCGTGATGAGGTCGAGGTTGTACTCGCGCTCCAAGCGCTCCTGGACGATCTCCATGTGGAGCAAGCCCAAGAAGCCGCAACGGAAGCCGAAGCCAAGCGCCTCGGAGGTCTCCGGTTCCCACGAGATCGCGCTGTCGTTGAGCTGCAGCTTCTCAAGCGCATCGCGAAGCTGCGGGTACTGATTCGCCTCGGTGGGGAAGATGCCGCAGAAGACCATCGGCTTCACTTCTTTGAAGCCAGGCAAGCGCTCCGTCGCAGGGCGACGCATGTCGGTGATCGTGTCGCCGACCTTGCAGTCTTTGACGCTCTTGATCGCCGCCGAGAAGAAGCCGACTTCGCCTGGGCCAATCTCATCCACCGCACGCGCGAAGGGCGCGAAGATGCCGAGCTCGGTGATCTCGTACTCGGCCTTGGTGGCCATCATCTTGATCTTCTGGCCCTTGGAGAGCGTGCCATCGACCACGCGGACGAGCGCCATGACGCCGCGGTAGGCGTCGTACCAGCTGTCGATCAGCAAGCCGCGAAGCGGGTCAGCACCACTGGTCGACTTCGGATGCGGCACGCGCTTCACAACGGCCTCAAGGATCTCCTTCATGCCGATGCCCTCTTTGGCACTGGCGGGGATCGCCTCAGAGCAATCGAGCCCGACGACTTCCTCAACCTCACGACGCACGCGCTCGATGTCGGCGCCGGGGAGATCGATCTTGTTGAAGACGGGGATGATCTCGAGGTTGTTCTCCATCGCGAGGTAGACGTTTGCGAGCGTCTGGGCCTCCACACCCTGCGATGCGTCGACGACAAGGAGCGCGCCCTCACAAGCAGCGAGCGAGCGGCTGACCTCGTAGTTGAAGTCAACGTGGCCGGGCGTGTCGATGAGGTGCAGCTCGTACTCGAGCCCGTCATCTGCCTTGTAACGAAGGCGAACGGCTTGCGCCTTGATGGTGATGCCGCGCTCGCGCTCCAGATCCATGTTGTCGAGGAACTGGTGCTGCTTCTCGCGATCGGAGAGGGCGCCAGTGAACTCGAGGATGCGGTCGGCCAGCGTGCTCTTGCCGTGGTCGATGTGCGCGATGATGGAGAAGTTGCGGATGCGCTCGACGGGGAAGGACATGGGGGCGGCTATGTGCACGCCGCGCTGTCACATCGCAACCCCGCGTCATCAACGCGAAGCGAATCGCTCGCTACTTCTTCGGCGCCGCGCCCAGCGTGAGCTGGCCGGGCATCTCGTGTTGATGCTTCTCCAGCACCATATCGATGCCCTCGCGGATGTACTCCGCCATTGGCACCTTGGTGCGGTCATGAAGCAACCGGAGGCGATCAGCCTGCTCGGGAGTGATGTAGATGGTGGTGGACACCTTCTTACGCGCCATCCGGACCGCCTTTGACGAAGTGACGTGAAGTTACATGCCATCGCACGTATTGTCAAAACTCTCGCGACGAAAGTGTGCGCGAGGCCACAAACGCAGCACAGCGCGCCGCAGTTTCGCTTTGAGGATCGTGCCTCGCTGGGTTGCCCGCAGCATGGGGGGTCCCGTATGCTGCGCGACTCATGCAGCGCTTTGTTATGCCTAGTCGCCACGTCACTCGACGTGTGTATGTCGCTTCTCTCGCACTCGGCCTCACCGTTGCGTGCAACAGCAGCACGCAGGAGATGCCGACGACGGACGTGCCCGAGGGCAGCCGTGGCGAAGAGGCTGTGCGAGAGCAGTGCAACGGCGAGGGCCGCACCGTCGACGTCAACAACGACGGGACGCCAGACATCCGACATGTGCAGCAGGCAGGCGTCGATCGCTGTGTGCAGTTCGATATGAACTTCGACGGCATCATCGACATCACGCGCTTCTTCGGCCCAGACGGCCGCACGGTCGTCCGCGAGGAGCAC
>JBILQT010000309.1:0-8063 GCA_044373065.1 Sandaracinaceae bacterium | reverse complement strand
GACGACCGAAATATTCGCGCAGTGCATCGGAGGCCGCATCGACCACGCGGCTCTGCGTTCCATCGGCCAGCGCTGGCGTGAGATCGATGCGCGCGGCGCGCAGCTTCGCCATCGCGATCTCCCAGGCCGGACGCGGCGGTGGCGGCGGTGGAAGCACCTTCGGACGGTTCCTCAACCAGCGCGCGACAAGCCAGGTGATCAGCGCCGTCAGCGCCATCAGGCCAATCGCGCCGCCGATCCAGGCGAGGGTGTAGTCGTCCTCCATCACCACGACGGGTTCCGTCGCGGGGCGTGGCTGCGCATCGGGCTCATTCGCGAGCAGCGACTCGACGTGCACCGTGCGGGCGTCCGTCTGCGCCGTGCCGACCAAACCATCGGGCGTGATCACGCGCACCGTCAGCGCGGGCAAGGTCAGGTCACCCGGCTCCAGCGCCAAGAAATCAAGCCGGTACGTGAACGTGCGACGGCCATTTGCCGTCGTCTCCGTCACGCCTTGCTCGATCAACTCAAAGGGCGCGTAGGGCTGACGCGGAAGGTTCACGTCATCGCCGTCGGGCACTACGACGAGGAGCTCCGCGTGCACGACATCGCCGGTCGAGATCGAGTCGGGCGTGAGCGTCAGCGTGAGCTCCGGTTGGTGCTCTGGAGGCAGCGCAGCGTGCTCTTCATCCGCGGCTGGAGCAGGCGCGCCTGCGTCTTCGACCGGGCCCGCATCCTCGGCGACCACGGCCGCATCTTCACTCGGCCCTGCATCGACGCCTGCGTCTTCCAACGCAACGCCTGCATCGTCTTCTGCCGTCTGCGCGAACGCGGGCGCTGCGCCCAACACGAGCGCGAGCACGAGCCACGACTGCCATCTCGAAACGGAGCGCATCAGCCGTATCCCTTCATGCGCTTCTGGCGCCTTCGAAAGAGGTCGCCCAGCGGCTTCACGTAGTCCTTGTCGGTGTGCACCACGACGCTGTCCATGCCGAGGCGCCCGAAGAATTGCTCACGCGCTGCAGCCTCTTTGGCGATGCGCTTGGCGTAGGCTTTCCGCACGCGCTCATCGCTTGTGTCGATCTCGACCAAGTCACCCGTCTCCAGATCCTCGACGAGCGCGAGGCCAATGTCGGGCAGCTCTTCTTCGCGCGGGTCCACCACCTGCACCGGGATCAAATCGTGACGTGCTGCGGCGATGCGAAGCGCACGGTCGTAATCCTCGGCGACCAAGTCGCTGACCAAGAAGGAGACCGCGCGACGACGTTGCACGCCGCCGAGCAGCTCAAGGGCACACGACAAGTCCGTGCCCTTCCCTTCTGGCTTCGCGTTCAGAATCTCCGTCACGACGCGCATCACGTGACCCTTGCCCTTCTTGGGCGGCACGAAGCGCTCGACGCGGTCGGTGAACAAGATGAGCCCCACGCGGTCGTTGTTCTTGATCGCGCTGAACGCGAGCAGCGCCGCCACCTCGGCCACCGTCTCGACCTTCGGCCTGCCCACCGCGCCGAACTTCTCCGAGGCGGAGAGGTCGACGAGGAGCATCACCGTCATCTCGCGCTCCTCGGTGAAGACCTTCACGTAGGTCTCGTTCATGCGCGCCGAGACGTTCCAATCGATGAAGCGCACGTCATCGCCCGCTTGGTATTGGCGCACTTCGCTGAACGCCATACCGCGCCCCTTGAACACGGATTGATAGCCGCCGGCGAGTTGCTCATTCGCCAAGCGCGCCGTGCGGATCTCAATCTTTCGCAGCTTCTTCAGGATCTCGCGAGGAATCACGTTTCACCGGGTTTCGTGGGGTATCTGCCCAAACGGTGTCGGCCTCGAACTTAGGGGACCTCGACCTTGTCGAAGATGCGGCGAACCACTTGGTCGCTCGTGATCTCCTCGGCCTCGGCCTCGTACGTGAGGATGATGCGGTGGCGAAGCACGTCCGGTCCGACGGCCTTTACGTCCTCTGGCGTCACGTAGCCGCGGTGGCGAATGAAGGCGTGTGCGCGGGCTGCGAGGTTGAGTGCGATCGAGGCGCGGGGTGATGCACCGTGGGCGACCATGCCGGCCAGGTCCTTGAGGCCTGCCTTCTTCGGGTCGCGCGTCGCGATGACGACGTCGAGGATGTAGTCGTTGATCTTGTCGTCGACGATCACGTGCCCAATGCACTCGCGCGCCTTGAGGATCTGCTCGGGCGACGTCACCGCCTGAATCGCCATCTCGCCCGAAGCCGGGCCCCGGTTGTGCGACTGCAGCGCCGTCTTGGTCATGCGCTCCATGACCTTCTTCTCTTCTTCACGCGTTGGATATCCGACGAGAACGTGCAGCATGAAGCGGTCGACCTGCGCCTCGGGGAGCGGGTACGTGCCCTCTTGCTCGACGGGGTTCTGCGTCGCCATGACCATGAAGGGCGCTTCGAGCGGATACGTCGTGTCGCCGATCGTCACCTGGCGCTCTTGCATCGCCTCGAGCAATGCCGACTGCACCTTCGCAGGCGCGCGGTTGATCTCATCGGCCAGCACAAGGTTCGCGAAGATCGGGCCCTTCTTGGCCGTGAACTCGCCCTTCTGCTGGTTGTAGATGACGGTGCCGACGACGTCTGCCGGGAGCATGTCGGGCGTGAATTGGATGCGGGAGAAGCGCGCCGACATGGTGTCGCAGACCGACTTCACGGTGAGCGTCTTGGCCAGGCCGGGGACGCCCTCGAGCAGGACGTGGCCGCCAGTGAGCAAGCCGATGAGGATGCGCTCCACCATGGCCTCTTGGCCCACGATGACTTTGCGCACCTCGTGAAGGATGCCGTCGGTGAAAGCGCTCTCGCGCTGAACAAGTTCGTTGATGGCTCGAACGTCGGTGTACATGCGAATTCGTTCCTCGGGAAAGGGCGCGGAGGATAGCCAGGGCAAGCCTTGGTGCGCCAGGGTCCACACGCGAATGAGCTACGCGTGATGGATCATTTCCATTTCAGTCTGCTCGGGCAGGCAGTGGGGAGGGACGCGGTGCAGCGCGCGCGACGCCGTTGTGCTCAGGATCCCGCCGTACGAAGATGAGCCATGCGCCGAACGTTCCCGCGATCACTCCTCTCCTCTGGCTTGTTCTTGGGCGGCACCGCACTGCTCTCCTGCACTCCAAGCGGGCCTGCTTCCGCCCGCTATGTGCTCAGTGACGGCACCGTCGTCTCAGTCAGCGCAGCAGGGAGCATTCAGCTGACTGGCCGCGATGGGCACGCGCTCGTGAGCACCGCGGAGGGCGCCTTCCCGCGTGCGCAGGTGTACGCACCCGACGTGCGCATGGCCCAGGGCTTCTTCACCTTTCGCAGGGTCGAGCCTGTGGAGACCTCGTTCACGTCCTACTTGGGAAGCTCGCTCACCGACGGTGAAGTGGTTCTGCGCTTTGCGAGCCCGAGCGGTGCGAACGCACGCATCACCGTTGGCGTCGAGACGCCCAATGTCGCGACGGCCATCCGTCTCGATGTGGACTCGCTCGCGCAAGGTGCGCGTGATGCCGCCTTCTCGTTGCCCTTCGCCTGCGATGAGGCCTCTTCGTTTGTCGGCTTTGGCGCGCAGTACAACCAGACAGACCAGCGCGGCGAGGCCTTCGCGCTCTGGGTCGAGGAGCAGGGCATCGGACGTGACGCTGCGCGTGCGGTACCCATCGTGGGCGGAGAGCACACGACCTATTTCCCCATGCCTTGGTGGATGGATTGGCGTGGCTTTGGGGTGCTCATCGACACCACGGCGCGCGTGAACGTTGACCTCTGTTCGACTGATGCGGATACGGCGTGGGTCGAGGTTGAGCATCGCGACCCAGCGGGGGCGGAAGCGCGACGCTCCCTTCGCGCGCTGGTGCTGCACGGGCCCTCCTCGGGTGAGGTGCTGCAAGCGTTGGGTGACCGCATCGGTCGACCGCCGATGCCGCCGCGATGGGCCTTCTCGCCGTGGATTGGCATGCAGGGAGGACGCGACGAGGTGCTCGCCGAGGCGCAGGCGCTCGACGATGCTCGCGTGCCGTACTCGGCTGTCTGGGTGCAGGATTGGGTCGGCGGGCAAATCCTGACGGGCGATCAATTCACGCTTCGCTACCGCTGGGTTGCGGATGAAATGCGCTACCCGGATTTGGCCGGAATGGTTCGCGCGCTGCACGAGCGACGCACTGTGCGGAGCGACGGCATTCGCTTCCTCGGCTACGCGAATCCCTTTGTGGTGGAAGGGCTTGATCATTTCGATGCGATGTCGGCCTCCGAGCAATTGGTGCGACGTGATGGCGCCACCTATTCGTTTCCCATCATCCTGCGCACGGGCTCGATTCCCGATTTCACGCAGCCGAGTACCTACACCTACGTGGAAGGCTTTCTGGGCGAGATGGTCAATCGCTACGGCTTCGACGGTTGGATGGTCGACTTTGGCGAGTGGCTACCGACCGACGCGGTGCTGCACAACGGCGATGCGTTTCTCGAGCACAACGACTACCCACGGCAGTGGCAGCAGGCCACGCGCAATGTCTTCGATCGAGCGCGGCCCGATGGCGATTGGGTCACGTTCTCGCGCTCCGGTTGGACGGGCAACCAACGCACGCAGCAGATTGTTTGGATAGGCGACCAAGAGGCGAACTTCTCGACCACCGACGGCCTGCCGACCGTCCTCCCCGCGCTGCTCAACATGGGCCTCTCGGCGACGCCGCTTGTGACGCACGACATCGCGGGCTTCAGCGGAGGCCCGAGCACGAAGGAGCTCTACATGCGGTGGACGGAGCTCGGCGCGTTCACGACCATCATGCGAACGCACGAGGGCATCCGCCGCTCGGCCAACTGGAACTGGGACCGCGACGCGGAGACCACCGCACACTTCCGACGCTTCGCGCGCATCCACGAAGCGCTCGTGCCCGAGCTCGTCGCGCTCGCGGAGGAGGCGACACGCACCTCGATGCCACCGATGCGACACCTCGCATTGGTCTTCCGAGACGACATCCCGAGTCGCGCGATCAGCGACGAGTTCATGCTCGGTAGCACCCTCCTCGTCGCGCCAGTCGTCACGGAAGGCGCCACGCAGAGAAGCGTCTATCTGCCGCCCGGCACATGGTTTCACGTCTGGACGGGGCGGATGTTTGAGGGCGGGCAGAGCGTGAGCGTCGAGGCGCCGATCGGCGCGCCGCCGGTGTTTTCGCTGGGGAGGGACCGGGCGGATCTGCGGGCGATTGAGTAGCGAAACGGGGCCGTTCGGCGGACCAACAGCCCCACGGTCGCGACGCACTCCGCATCACGCCGTAGCCGTGTGACTCGGCTTCTGTGCTTGTTTAGAGCTCGGGCGAAGCGTATCTTTTTTTCGGAGAATAGAGACAATGCTCGCTGCGCAGCCCGTGCTCGAACCTGGTCGCGTCTACCGGACACGGGAGTTGGCGCGGTGGAGTGCCAATGCTCCGAGGCTCGCGCTGCGTCTGGTTCGCGATGGAGCGCTCGTGCCGCTCGCGCATGGTCTCTTCGCAGCACCACAGGCGAGCCGCTTCGGCGTGGTGCCCCCGACGGACGAGGCTGTGCTTCGTGCGTTTCTCAATGGCGAGCCTTTCGTGTTCACTGGCCCAGAGCGCTGGAACGCTCTCGGGCTTGGGACGACCGCGGTGTTCGCGATGCCGCTCGTCTACAACACGAAGCGCTCGGGACGCTTCACGTTTGGAGAACGTCACTTCCTCCTGCGCCGCGTGGCTTTCCCAAAGGCGCCGTCGCCCGAGTGGTTTGTCGTCGACCTCCTGGAGAATGCGGAGCAAGCAGCGGCCTCGCTGGATGATCTGCAGGGCGCGCTGGAGGCCGCGCTACGCAAAGGGAAGTTCGACCGAAAGCGACTCGCCACGATGTCGGCGCGCTACGGCACGCGACGCACGCAGAGCCTCGTGAAGGGGGCGCTTGATGCGACGTTGCGATGAGGTTCGTGCATGAGGACCCAGAGTTCGACGGGCTACTGAGGATTGTCGCAGCGCGGCTCGGCCTCGGCGTGGCGCTTGTCGAGAAGGACTATTGGGTGACCCACACGCTGTGGGCGCTGCATGCGCAGGGGTTCGAAATCTGGTTCAAGGGCGGCACCTCGCTCTCGAAGGGCTTCGGCCTCATCGAGCGCTTCTCTGAAGACCTCGACCTGAAGCTTGAACCAGGTGCCGTCAGCGCATTGCCCGCCGTGACGAACTGGACGAGCGAGGGAACCAAAGCAACCGCACAGCGACGGCTGCACTTCGAGTTACTCGCCCAGGTGCTCGCGGTGCCTGGCGCGCGCGTCGAGCTTGAGAGCCTCGCGGACAACAGGTTTCGCAGCGCCAACCTGCGCGTCGACTATCCGGGCAAGCACCGGGGTGCGCTCGCGACGGTGATGCGTCCCTTCGTGCTGCTTGAGTTCGGCAGCGCGCGCGTCACACCTTTCGTTGCGCGCGACATGACTTCGTTTGCGCACGATGAGCTTGAGCGCCTCGGTCAACTCGGCGAGTTCATCGACAATCGCCCTCGCGCGGTGCGCTGCGTGCACCCCTTCGTCACGCTGATCGAGAAGCTCGACGCATTGATGAGACGCATGCCGCGCGAGGACGCGCCCGCAATCTTCGTGCGTCACTTCGAAGACGCCGCACGCATCGTCCGAGGCAGGGCGCTGCTGCCTGAGCTCACGGAGTATCGAAGCGCGCGCGCCCTCGCAGACGAGATGCTCACGAAGAAGCAAATCACCTCGCTCCCATCACCGACGCATCCCGCGTTCGCGCCCACAGACAACGAACGCTGGCGCCTGGTGCGGCATGCACACGACGCGATAGCCCCGATGTTCTGGGGGCCTCGCATCTCCTTGGCCGATGCTTGCGACGACATTCGAGGGTGGCTCGCCGACGAGATGTAGGCATAGCGAGCGTCCGGGTTCAGAAGACGCCTGGACGTTGCCGGGGCCTACGACTCAGCACATCGAACTGGAACGACTCAGCCAGTACGCGATGCGCATGGTCGTAGCCAACAAGCACGAAGACGCGCTCGCCGAGTTCGTCCGACTGCTCGAAGCTTGAACCACGCGCCCAAGCGCACGTCTCGATGCCTTCAGTCTCGTGCCCTCGGACACCGAGGAAGCGCAGACGAAATGCAATCCAAGCGTCCTCGGGAGGCGCGCTGAGACGGCCGCTGATCTCACCCGTGAACTCGAGTCGATCGCCGTCACGCGTCACCGTGTCGATGTAGATGGCATCGCGCCCGTGGAGTTCGCCCAACTCCGTTGTGATCGGCTTCATCAAGCCGCCCGACCTTCTGTCTTCACAACTCCACCACGCTCTCATCCCTCGCGACCACGCGCCCATCGATCGCCTCTTCGAGATCACGGCACTGACGTGCGACTTCCGCGTCAGCCAACTGCCGCACTACGGATGGCTCAAGCTCTCCGTCGTCCTCCAAGAGATCGATCAGATTGAATGGCAGGTTCGCGGCGAACGCGAGCGCGTCAGACTCAAGCTGCTCGCGTAGCCGACCCTCAAAGTCGACTGTCGCCTGAAGGAACAGAAGCACCACGACCTTATCGAGGCTGTTCTCTACATCAGAGTCTATCCAGGACTCTAAGTTGACGGCTTCGCTAGCGTCAGTCGAAGCACTGGGCGCCCCAACGGACGTCAACACGACCTCGATGCTCTGAATGCACTGTGGAGAGCAGCGAGCCGCGGCCGCGCGAACCCGACATGAAGCACGAAGCAACCAGCGAGCCCCTAGGGCGGACGCGACCTTGCGTTCGAGACCAGAAGCCAAGGACGCGACAACGTCTCGATGGAGTCGGTACCGCGGATCATCGAGGACCAGATTGAGTCGCATTCCGATTCGTCCCCCCTCATTCGGCGTCATCGCCCCAGACATCGTCTGTCACCACAATGCCGCCCACTCGCCGTCATCAGCGGAGCCCTGCGCGATGAAGTGCTCGATGACGCTGATCGCCTCGTCCGGTGTGAGGTAGAAGCGCCGAGGCACGTCCATCGGTAGGCTTCCTATCATCTCCACGACGACTCCTGGGATGCTTGGTGCGCGCGAGGCCCGGTAGAGTTCGCCTTCCTCCCCTGCCATGTGGCTCACCATGACGCCAACAGGAGTGACG
>JBILQT010000050.1:0-32843 GCA_044373065.1 Sandaracinaceae bacterium | reverse complement strand
AGGTCGCAGGCACACGTGTCTCTCTTCAAGAGATCGAGGCGCGCATCCTCGGCATCGAGGGCGTGCGCGAGTGCGCGGTCTGGGCTGTCGAAGTGGGCGGTGCACGCGGACAAGAGACGCGTGCGGTGATCGCGGCAAGCGAGGGACTCACCGTCGAGCGCGTGCGCGAAACCCTGCGTCATGCGTTCGATGCGGTTGTGATTCCAAGGCGCATGCGCATCGTCGAGGCGCTTCCGCGCGAGGCGACAGGAAAGGTGCGTCGCGAGGCGTTGGAAGCGCTCTTTGTAAAAGCCACCCCGTAGGGTTCGCGCGCCTCAGAAGACTTCGAGCACGCCGACGACTTCGTTGCGATGAAGCGCCATGAGGTCGGCCCGACAGCCGAACTCCCATGTCGCTCCGAGGCGCAAGAAGTAGCGACCCGGCGTCGCGGGGGCCGTGAACGTGGTGTTCACCGTGCGCGTCGTTCCGGGGTAGCCCGCGCGGGCCCCGAGGCAATCAAGCTGCCCAAATCCGTCGAGGTAGACGATGCCTTGCGTGATGCAGCCTGGGCAGCAGGCGCCGGGTGAGTCCTTCCACTCTTGCAGCGTCATCGTCAGGTTCACGGACGTGCTCCGCGCGACGCGTGCTGCGGCGCCTTGCCCTGAGAAGCTCACGTTTGTCGCGAGCTGACCGACGTTGATCGAGCTCGGTGCATCGGTCATATGTCGATAGGAGCGAATTGGGTCCGTTACGCCGGAGCCGTAGTCGGCGTACCAGCGCACGGTCTGTCCATTCGTGAGCAAGATGCCGCTTACCGGTGCGGGCCCGGACAAGGTCGTTGCGCTCGCACCCGGCGTGCTGCCGTCGGTCGTGTAGTAGATGGTCGAGGCGCGCGTCGTATCGATTTGGTAGGTCGCGTTCGTTGGCCGCGTGCCCACGGTGAGCTGCGTTCCGGGCGAGAGATAGGAGGTCGAGCAGATGCCGCCGAGGCAGGCGACACCGCCCGTGCACGTCACGCCGCAGCGACCGCAGTTGCTCACATCGGCATCGGTGTTCGTCTCGCATCCGTCCGCGAATGCGCCGTTGCAATCCGCACGTCCGATGGCGCAGGTGCGCGTCACGCAGGCGCCTGCGGAGCATGCCGTGGCCAGCGTGTTCGGTGCTTGGCCGGCCGGTGTCGACACATTGCACGTGAGCGCTGCGGGTGACTCATCCGTGGCCGCATCGCAGTCTTGATCGCTACCGTCGCAGGTCTCGGTGGCGCCCGGATAGCGCGCTGCATCGCTGTCGTTGCAGTCGCCGCCTCGCACGACGTAGCCGCCCATCGGCATGCGACACGCGACGACGGTTCCCGTGACGGCCGAGCCAAATCCATCGCGATCGTTGTCGGCGTAGTAGATGTAAGAGAGCGAGCCCTCATCGACGAGACCATCGCAGTCGTCGTCGGTCATGTTGCATTCCTCGGCGCTGCCCGGGCCCACGCCTGCATCGTTGTCATTGCAGTCGCGACCAAAGGGCGCACACGCGACGTCGATCACTCCGTCCGCATCGTCGTCTTCAAAGTCGCCCGGCCCGATGCGGAAATCCGCGAGCCCATTGCAGTTGTCGTCGAGGCCGTTGCAGAGCTCCGCGGCACCCGGATGAATCGAGGCCGCCACGGGGTCGACGAGCGGGTCCGCATCGTTGCAGTCGTTATCGAGCAAGGTCGCGCCCGGCACGGGATTGCACGAGCGCACGACGCCCGAGGCACGTGAGCCATAGCCATCACCGTCGCGATCGAGGAACCAATCCACCTCGCGTGTTCCATCGTCGACCATCGCGTCGCAGTCGTTGTCGACCATGTCGCAGATCTCAAGCTGCCCCGGATTGCGCGCTGGATTCGCATCGTCGCAATCGCCACTGGCAGCAGCGAATCCGAGCGTGCCTGCGCAATAGCGCTCGGTGGCGGGCGCCATGCCGACGCCGTAACCATCGAAGTCCGCATCGATGTAGCCGAGCGCCTGCACACCCTCATCGAAGCGCGTGTCGCAGTCCTGATCGATGCCGTCGCAGACCTCTACGCCCGTGGGGTTCACAGCCGATCGCGCATCGTCGCAGTCGTCGCCGCACATCGCTCCAGCGCTCGTCGGATTGCAACATGCAGTTGCAATGTGCCCGTCGCGATCCGCATCGACTTCGCCGAGCGTCGTTGGGTCGCAGTCCTCGTCATCGCCGTCGCAGACCTCGAGATTGCCGGGGTGCCGCGCCGCATCGCTGTCATCGCAATCGTTGCCAAGCGCCATGCCGCGCGCATCGATGCAGCTCGCGCTCGGGTAGCCATCCCCATCGAGATCGGGCGGCGTGTTGGCGCATCGCCTTCGGTCCTCCGAGCAGAAGTCGTCGGTGCAGGCCACGCCGTCATCGCATGCGCGTACCCCCGGCGTGCAGACGCCCGTGCGGCAGATCTCATCGCCATCGCAGAAGAGGCCGTTGTCGCAGTCCTCGTCGATGAGACAGAGCCGCGCATCGGCGACTTGGGTGGGTGCATCGAAAGCGCCGACGTCAGGGGTGGCGGGCATCTCGGGCGTGCAACCAGCCACGAGACTGGCGAGCGAAAGGAGAGCAAAGCAGCGTCCGTAGTTCAGATCGCAAGCCTACAATTCGCCTTCTCGTTCGGGCGATTTTCTTCCTCGGGGTGTAAGGCTCGCCCGCATGTCGACCTCCAAGCCTCCACGCAGCCACGGCACCGGATTGTTCCAACGCGCTGAGCTCGCCGCGTGTGGCGAAGGCACCGTGATCGAGGAGGGCGTGCTCGTCTTTCATCCAGAGAACGTGCACCTCGGCGCCAATGTCTACGTCGGCCATCAGACGATGCTGAAGGGCTACTACAAGAACGAACTGCGCATCGGTGAGGGCACCTGGATTGGTCAGCAATGCTTCATGCACGCAGGCGGAGGCATCGAGATCGGGCGCAACGTCGGCATTGGCCCCTGCGTGAAGATCCTGACGTCAAGGCATGCCGAGGCGGGGCGTGATGTGCCGATCCTGCATTCGCCGATCACCTTCTTGAAGGTGACGATCGAGGACGACGCAGACATCGGCATCGGCGCGATTCTCTTGCCAGGCGTGACGATTGGTCGTGGTGCGCAGATCGGTGCAGGCGCACTCGTGACCAAGAGTGTTCCGGCCTACGCCGTCGCTGCAGGCAACCCAGCGCAGGTCCTTCGCATGCGCGATGTCGAGGTGAAGTCATGAGCCAATCCAAGCCCAAAGCACATCCGGCGACCTGCCTCTCGGAGAAGCGTGCGGCGCAGACACCACCACTCTCCATCGTGATCTTCGCCTTTCACGAAGAGGAGAATATCCATGCGGTGCTAGGCGAATTGGGCGCATGGCTCGATGCGCACGAGCCCGATGCGGAGATCGTCTTCGTCGACGATGGCTCGCGCGACCGCACTGCAGAAGAGGCCGTGAAGGCACTATCGCATCGTATCCATATCGTATTGCGACATGATACAAACGGTGGCATCGGGGCTGCGCTCAAGACAGGCGTGCGTCATGCGCAGGGCACATGGGTCACCTTCCTGCCGGCCGATGGTCAGATCGCGCCCGATGCGATTCAGACACTGCGTGATGCGCAGCGCGCGCAAGACGTCGACGTCGTCTTCAGCGTCTACCGCCAGCGCGATGACGGCCTCGACCGCAAGGTCTTCTCGTTCGGCGTCCGCGCACTGATTCGCGCAGTGCACGGCGTCTGGATGCAGAGCGACGGGCCCTACCTTGTGCGTCGCGCGCTCTTCATCCCGGACGAGCTCCCTCCCGATACCTTCTTCCTCAACTTCGAGCTGCCGATTCGCCTGCTGGCCAAGAGAACCAAGAGTGCCGTGGTGACGATCGAGTGCCGTCCGCGTCTTGCGGGCACGAGCAAGAGCACGCAGTGGAAGCGCATCTACGGCGTGGCGAAAGATCTGGTCGACCTACGCAAGCGCCGTTGGAAAGAGCGGCTCTTCGGCGCCTGATTTTTAGATCGCGCTCGACTTGAACTGAGACCGCTCAGATTTTGGTTTCAGCCTGCGGGTGCTCCCCATGCTCGCAACTTCGTTGCTGCGCGTGGTGTCCGCGCCACGGCGCCCGGAAGGAGTGATAGTCGTGCACTCCCAGCCGCAGGGAGCGACTGAGGACGTAAGCCAGGATCAAACCAAAAGATGAGCGGTCTAGTGCGAGGTGATCGTGAGGTCGCGTGCGCGCCAAAACCACTGGCCGCCATCGACATCCACGTGCACCAGGCCACAGCCCGTGTCGTCCACACCGATGAGCTCGGTGACATGCGCGGTGCGGCCCACGAAGGGCTCCATCTGCGCATCCCAATTGTCGTCGCCGTTCACGGCGCGATGACGACCGAGCGTGACCTCCGTACCGACCGCGAGGCCCTCCCACTGCATCGTCTGATCGGTGAGCCCACAGGCCTGCGGGCCCGGCGAACCACCTGCCGCACCGAAGAGCCCGTCGCCTGTGCCAATGGCCATCTCGGGCCTTCCATGATCGGTCGAAACGCCACGGCTTGGCGCCAAGGTCAGCGTGCCAAACGAGCCGCTTCCGCCTGCTGCGCGAAGGTCACGCACGCGCCAGAACCACTGGCCTCCATCTACATCGACGCGCACGCCAGGACAGCCCACGCCATCGAGACCCGCGACACCAAGGATGCGCGCAGTGCGACCGATGAAGGGCTCCATCTCGGCCGACCAATTGTCGTCGCCATCCACCGCGCGATGACGCTGAAGCACGACCGTTGTGCCGACGCGCGCGGCGCCAAAATCTTCGTGTCCCTCGGCTTGGCGACACGTCTGAAGGAAGGTGGGTTGCGTCCCCGAGGCGGCCGAAGGCGCACTTGGGCGACGCGCTGTCCCGATGCCGAGATCGCGAACACGCCAGAAATACTGGCCTCCATCGACATCGACGCGCACACCCGGACATCCCTGTGCATCGACCCCCGAGAGGCGCGTGACGTGCGCTGCGCGACCCAGGAAGCGATTCATCTCCTCACGCCAGTTGCCCTCACCGCGCACAAAGCGATGACGCTGCAACGTGACAAGCGCGCCCACTTGCGCGTCTGCAAAACGCGCATCGGCCTCCGTCATCCCGCAGCCATCTTCGCCGATGCCGCCCGGCATCCCCGTCGCGCCCGTCTCCTGCGCCAAAGCGCGTGAGGCCATCGAGCCGCCAGCAAGCACCGTGAGAACGAGCGCGAATCCGAATGAACGCATGCGCGCAGGATAGCGTCTTTTCTTCAGCCGCACGTTCGTGAGCGCGACCGCTTCCGCCTGGCACGTCGTTCGCTCAGGGTCCGCACATGCGCATGACCCGCTCCAACCTGGCACACACACTCCTCGCGCTCGCGGCATCCGCTTCTCTGGGCTGCCCCACCTCAGGCTCAGGCGACGCCGGCCCCTTCCTCGACACACCCGGCGGTGGCGGCGATGGCGCACCGATTCCCTGTGGTGGCGATGTGATCTTCGCTGGAGCACCGACCGAATCGCTGGAGGTCGGCACGCTCACGGATGGCACCTTCGCCGCCTGGAGCAACGCGCAAGACGTCCCCTTTGTCTGGGGCCCTCAAGGCGGCACGATGATCGTCCCGACGCTGCGCGCGGCGAGCTCGATCAATCGCGCGGGCAATCAGTGCGTGGTCGTCGAGATTCAGAATCTGGAGCCCATGGGAGGCACCGCGTTTGCCGACTTCCGCAACTTTGCGATCCGCTTGGATGCATCGCAGGAGGGCGATCGTTTTGTCGTCCCAGATCTCTTTGATCAGCTGGGCCGCATGGAGTTTCCAAGGGGCACGCCGCTCACCATCGATGTGACGCTTCGTGGCTCCCAAGCTGCCGCTCACGCGCGGCTCGATCTGCGTGTCATCCCCGCGGGTGATCCTCTCCCTGCGCACTGCGAGGCGCTCCCAACGACAGGCTCGGGGTGCCGCTATAGGGAGATTCCGGCGACAGGTCGCATCACGGCCATTCGCCCAGCCACACCGGCCGATGCGCCTGCATGCCCAGCGATGACAAGCGCTGCGATGACGGTCGAGTACGAGCTCTCGATCGATGCGATGTACCGAGACTGCACCACCGCAACGACACGCAACCTCACCTTGGATGTGCAGTCCTACGCTGTCCCGCAGGCATGCCTCACGGCGAACAGCCTCGTGGTCGGAAGCACCTTCCCAGCGACCTACGCCGAGAGCTTCGCGGGCACCTGCTCACCTTTCAGCATCACGACCAACGCCTTCGCAACCAGCCCGTGCACGACCGAGTGCCTGCCCTGATCGCATCGCGATTACACACACCTACCGACGGAAAAGATGGCCGCGACGGGCCCCGAGCAAGCTCATGGGGCATGCCTCTGCTGGAGGTGCCGTCATGCAAGCCCCCTACGCTGTTTTCATCCTCTTTGTTTTTGGGTTGCTCGCGCTCGACCTCGGCGTCTTCAACCGCAAAGCCCACGCGCCTTCCCTGCGTGAATCGCTCTTCTTCACGGGCCTTTGGATCACCATCGGGCTCGCCTTCTCAGGCGTGGTCTATTGGGTCTACGAGAGCCACGCCCTTGGCCTGGGTGAGCACGTCCCGCAGCTGCATCAGCACCATGAGCGCACGGTGGGCGGTGGCGAGGCGGTGCTCTCCTACCTGACGGGCTACGCACTCGAGAAGTCGCTCGCGCTCGACAACCTCTTCGTCATGCTCTTTGTGTTTCGCGCGCTTCGGGTCGAAGAGGCGAGGCAACACCGCGTGCTCTTCCTCGGCATCCTCGGCGCGCTGGTTCTTCGTGGCGGCATGATCGCCATCGGCGCCGCGATGGTCGCGCGCTTTGAGTGGATTCTCTACGTCTTCGGAGCGCTGCTTGTTTGGAGCGGCTTCAAGCTCGCATTCGGGCACCAAGAGGGCCCCGAGAAGCCCAAGTCGCTCGTGTGGCTCGAGCGCTTCTTGCGCGTCGATACGACAGCAAAAGAGGGCTGGATTGTCCGCACCCCGAAAGGCCTCGCGATCACCACGTCGCTGCTCGCGCTCATCTCGATCGAGCTCGCCGATGTCGTCTTCGCGATCGACTCGATCCCCGCGATCTTCGCCGTGACGCGTGACCCCTTCATCGTCTTCACCTCGAACGTGATGGCGATGCTTGGACTGCGCTCGCTCTACTTCGTGCTCGCGGTCATGGCCGATCGGCTCGTGCATCTGGGCAAGGCGCTCGCCGCGATCCTCGTCTTCGTCGGGATAAAGATGATCGGCCTCTATTGGGATCTGCACATCCCAGCAGCGTTTTCGCTCTCCTTCATCGCGCTCAGCATGCTCCTCGGCGTCGTCTTTTCGCTCCGTGCGAAGAAGGCGCCACCGCCGCGCGAGGTGCCCGATGCAGGTTCGGTAGGTCCCGCTGAAATATCGCCAAAGGATGCTGCGTAAGGACTCCCGAACGCGGCTTCGCTGACCATCAAGCGAACGAGCTGCGGAAGCTGTTCCCGCGAGGGAAGACAACTCAAGGAGGACTGATGCGCGCTCGTAACTGGGCGGCCGCCGTGGCCGCGTGTTCCCTTTCGCTCTCTCTCGCGGCCCCCGCGCTCGCCCAGGTCGGTGTCACCGATTCGCCTCTCGGCGAAGTAGTCGGCATGGGCCAGGAGGTCCGTGTCTCGGCAGGTCAGCACGTCGAGACCGTCGCCAGCTTCGGCGGCCCCGTCTACATCGACGGAATCGTCGAGCACGATGTTGCCAGCTTCGGCGGTGATGTCGTCCTTGGGCCCAACGCACTCATCGGCGGTGACGTCGTCGCAATGGGCGGAAACATCCACGGCGACCCGCATGCGGTCGTGATGGGTGACCTCGTCGGTGGCGGTGGCGCCATCCGCCCCTGGGGCTTTCAGCCTCATGGGTTTGTGGTGCCCACGCAGCCCGCGATGCCGATGCCGATGGCGCAGCCCGCGCCGCTTGCTCCGATGTCCCCGTCTCACGCTGAGCCCTCCTGGCTCGAGGAAGGAATGCACAACATGGTCTCCAGTCTCGTCGCCCACGGTCTCCTTTTCCTTCTCGCGCTCGTCCTCTCGGGCCTCTTCCCGCAGCGCATGAGTGCGCTTCACGTCGCGATCATCCGCGAGCCGTTCAAGTCCGGCGCGCTCGGCATCGGCAGCTACCTCGGTGCCATCGTCATCGCGATTGCGTTGATGATCACGGTGCTCGGCATCCCGCTCGCCGTCGTGCTTGGACTTGCGATTCCGCTCGCGACCTACATCGGCCTCGCAGCCTGTGCGACCGTCATCGGTGCCGCACTTCCCGTCGGCGCACTCGATGGCAAGCCCGTCATGCGCTTGCTCGCCGGAGTCGGCGTCCTCTGGGCCGCATCGCTCGTCCCCGTGCTTGGCGGTGTCCTTGTCGCCATCGTCGCCTGCGTCGGCGTCGGAGCCTTGGTGCGCACACGCTTCCGCAGCGACGCCCCCGCCGAACTGACGGCCGCGAACGCCGCCTACCGCTGACATTCGCAAACGTGCGCGCTACATGGCGCGCATGAGCGACGCCGCCCACGACCGCATCCGCACGTTGATCTCCGCCGAGCCCGTTGTGCTTTTCATGAAAGGCACGCGGGCTCAGCCGCAATGTGGCTTCTCCTCCCGTGTCGTCGACGTGCTCGATGACCTCCTTGAGAGCTACCTGACCTTCGATATCCTCTCCGACACGCAGCTGCGCGAAGGGCTCAAGTCGTTCAGCGATTGGCCAACCTTCCCGCAGCTCTACGTCGACGGAAAATTCGTCGGTGGCGCGGACATCACGATCGAGCTCCACAAAGAAGGCGAGCTCCAGAGGCTGCTCCAAAAGGCAGCACCCGATGCAGGCAAGAAGCCGGAAGTCATGCCCGAAGTGCACCTCACCGAGAGTGCGCTTCGGGCATTTCGCCAATATTCCGATATGGAGCGACCCACTGTCCGCATGGAGATCGCACGCGACTTCGATGTGACCTTGGACATCTCGGATCCGCAGGCAGGCGACATCGCTCTCGACCTCGGCAACCTGCTCCTCTCGATGGACAAGCGCTCGGCCTCACGCGCCAACGGCATGACGATCGACTTCGTCACGAAGGTGAATGCAGCGGGCGAATCGGAAGACGGATTCAAGATCGACAACCCGAACAAGCCCGCCCAGGTGAAGCCGCTGAGCGTCCACGATTACAAGGCGATGCGCGATTCGGGCAAGCCTCACCTCTTGCTCGATGTGCGCACCCAAGGCGAGCGCGACACGGCGATGATCCAGGGCAGCGAGCTGCTCGATGACGACATGATGGAACGCCTGATGGAGCTCGATCGCGCGACCACGATCGTCTGCCAATGCCACCACGGTGTTCGCTCCCGCAATGCAGCGCATCAGCTCGTCGCGATCGGCTTTCGCGATGTGTGGAACCTGACGGGCGGCATCGACGCGTGGAGCGACCTCGACCCGAGCGTCCCCAAGTACTGAGACGATCTTCAGTGCCGCGCGCACCCCTAGGTTGCGCCAGCCACAAATGATCGCCCTTCTTTGCTGCGATTGATCGCGTTACGCTTTCGGCAAATGAGTGGCTCGCCCAAGACCGGCCAGTATGTCCTGCTCGAGAGAGTGGGCATGGGCGGTATGGCCGAAGTCTTCCGCGCGGCCTCGGTGGGCGTGGAGGGTTTTGAGCGGCCGGTGGCGATCAAACGCATCTTGCCGAACCTCACAGCCGACCATGAGTTCGTGAAGATGTTCGTCGATGAGGCGAAGATCGCGGTGCAGCTTCAGCATCCGAACATCGTCGCGATCTTCGATCTCGCGCGTGAAGACGAAGACCTCTTCATCACGATGGAGTACGTCCACGGCAAGGATCTGCGCGCCATCTTGGACAAGGTGCAGGGCAAAGATGGCCGCGAGGGCAGGCTGCCGATCGAGGTCGCCGTGCACACGACGATGAAGGTCGCCGATGCGCTTCATCATGCGCACTTCGCGCACGGCCCGACGGGGCAACCACTGCACATCATCCATCGCGACATCTCCCCGCAGAACGTCCTCATGTCGTTCGACGGCGAGGTGAAGGTGACCGACTTCGGCCTCGCGAAAGCCGCGGGGCGCGCGGTGCAAACGCAGGTCGGCGTCGTCAAAGGCAAGCTCGCGTACATGTCGCCCGAGCAGCTGCGCGGCCAGGCGCTCGACTACCGCAGCGACATCTACGGCCTGGGTGTGCTGCTCTGGGAGATGCTCACCGGCGTGCGTCTTTTCCTCGGGCGCAATGAGCAAGAGACGCTGCGCAAAGTCTACGAGGGCAAGGTGCCGCGGCCCTCTGCGCTGCGTCCTGAGGTACACCCCGAGCTGGAAGCGATCGTCATGCGTGCGCTGGCCGCCGAGCCGGGCGAGCGCTTTGCAACCGCCGAGGAGATGCAGGAGGAGCTCACCTCGTTTAGCTATGCGGTCGGGCCCTCGATCAACCGCAACGGCATGGCTGCGTTCATGCGCAGGCTCTTCCCGAGTGCCGAGCCGACGATCTCCTCCGCGCCTCCACCGCCTGCCCACAACCCGCATACGTTGATGCCGCCGCATCGCCAGCCCGCGCCGCCGCCGAAGATGCGCGTGGGTGGTGGCGACCCGGATACAACGACGAACGCCAAGCCCCGCGTGACGCGTGCGCCGATGCCGCCCTCGCCGCCAGCGAATCTCCCGCCGCCACCGCCGCCTGGGATGCTGCAGGGCCCGCCCGTACGGCCGACCCCGATCTCGACCCCGCGTGGGCCCATCTCGCTCGATGATCTCGAAGACCTGGCCGAGGTCGATGAGGCATCGCAGACGGCGCGTCCGGCCTCACGTGCAGAGCGCGTGACGATGTCGCGTGCGGGAGCGCCACGGCCTCAATCACGTCCTCAGAGCAACCCGCTCGTGCGCTCGGTCCTCGAGAAAGCCATCGCCTCTTCGAACATCGAGACAGCGCGCTCCAGGCCACCGCCGCCGATGTTTGATGACGAAGAGGAGACGACGGTCGGCCAGCTCGCGGCCTATGTGCCGGCGCGTCCACGCGTGGGCCAAGAGGACAGCGTCACAACGACCGCGCAGACGCCCCAGGTCTTCCGAAGGCCTGGCCGCGCGGCCGATCCCGCACCCGCAACGCTGCCTCCGATGCAAGACATCGCGCCCGTGGCACACACCCCTGTTCCCTCGATCGAGGCGTTGATTGAGGAAGCGCTGCACGAGCCCATCGAGTTTTTCCACCCGGAGGACGCGCCCTCGGGCGACTTCACCGACGATGAAGACTTCGAAGATCAGCCCACCGATATCGGTCGCTTGGAAGACTTCGGTGTCGATCCCTATCGCCCCAAGCGCTGACGCCGTACCATCGCGCCCAATGGCTCAGACCATGCGGCATCGCCCGACCTTCCTCCTCTCGACCTGTCTCGCGCTCGGCGCCTTTGCATCCATGCCGATGCAGGCGCACGCGGAGGACGATCTCGTCCTCATGACGGAGCCCACGACGTACACCGATGTCATCGATGCCTTCGATGATCACGACGTCTTCGACGTGCATATTTCCGTCGGGTACCTGCGCAACTGGGAGTTCGGGCGCATCCAGCGTGAGGTCGCGCAAGCGTCGGCCTCGGATGGACGCGAGGCCTCGCTTCTTCAAAACGTCGGTGGCTACGAGCTGCAGCGCAACGGGCTGCTCTTCGGCCTCAACGTCGGCATCTTTCGCGACCTCGCCGTCTACGCGCAGCTGCCGCTCATCCTCTCGGACGACCGCACGCTCACACGCGCGAGTGACCTGGTCCCCAGCGTGCTCGATGCCGGCGGCTCGCCCGCATTCGACCTTCCAAGCGCAGGCTTTCGCTCGCCCACGCGCTCGGGTGTCGATTGGCTCGGTGTCGGTCTCGCATGGTCGATCTTGAACCAGGCACGCGACGCAAACGTGCCGACCTGGCTGCTGATGGTCGAGGGGCGCTTCAACATCGGCGAGCCGATGCGTGCCTGCCAAAGCACTGCCGCCGAGCTCAACTGCAGGCCCGATCGCGACAGCACCGGAGGCGCACTCTCGGGCAACTACGCACCGGGCGTTGGCCGCGGCGTGAACGCCCTTCGCATCGAGACACGCAGCTCGTTCCGCACGGGCATGGTGGAGCCCTACGCGGGCCTGATGGCGCAGATCGAGTGGCCCGGCTCCGCGAGCTCAAACTTCCTGCCTTCTGGTGATCTGCGCGGCTACATCAACCGCCTTCCGCCGATCCAAGGCCGCTTCACCGCAGGCGTCGCGGTCATCCCGTGGGAGGACAGGCAGCACTTTCAGCGCTTCACCTTCGACCTGCGTTTCAACGCGGACTACGTCTCCGAGGGGCGCGACTACTCGCCACTTTTCGACGCCCTCGGCAGCTCGTCGAATCCGCACCTCACGCGCCCCACCTTTGAGGGCGTCCCTGTCGCAGGCAACCCGACCACCGATGGACTCGCAGTCGTGCAGTTCAATGGCATGACCGACACGCAGTCCCACGCGCGCATCGGCGGCCAGATCGTCCTTGAGATGCAAGCCGCCCAATACGTGCGCTTTCAGCTCGGCTCGATGGTGATGTACTCGACGCCCTACAACCTCACGCAGTCGGACGCGTGCAATCCCAACGTCGCCTCAAGCAGCGTCACCGACCCACGACTCCAGGGCGATTGCCGCGCCTCCACACGCGCAGGCAACACGACCGTGCTGAACCCAGCGCATCGCCCCGTCATCGACTCACCTGGCACGCGCTTCCGCATGGGCGACCTCTGGAACGTCGACCTCTTCGCGAACGTCACTGCGATGTTCTGATCGCAGGGTTCAGAGCGTCCCATCCACCTTCGGGGCGTGCTCCAAACCCCAGGCGATGAGTGCCGCAACATCAACGTCACCGACCCTCGCGACTCCGCTCTTGAGAAGCCTCCGAAGCATCGTGACGCTGAGCTCGGTTGGGCAACGCTGTACCGATGCAATGAGCGCCCGCTCGTAGCCGCTGACCTGCTCAAGCCCGTGAATCACGCCGAAGAGCACGCCGTGGCCATCGTGACGGGGGAAACGTTCGAAGACGCGAAGCAGCGTTTCGATCGCAGGCGTCAGATCCTCACTCCGCTCAAACACCTCCGCGAGAAGGGCATCAAGGCGTAGCCAGTCAGCGTTGGGGTTCGGGATGAACGCGTCGATGTCCGTCAGGATCGACCCAAGCGGACGCATCGTTAGCGGGCGATTTCCATCGCGTCGAGTTCACCGGAGCGCACTTCCAGGCGGTAGCGGCTGTTCGCGGTCTCGACGTAGTAGATCTCTTTGCCCATCACCTTGAGCACGCGCTTGATCGGCGTCGTCACGTATTCGTGAAGGCCGTCGGCGAACTCGATGACGAGCACGGCGCCTTTGCGCGGCGGTCGCACAAGACGTCCAACCACCGCACGCCCTGCTGGGGCTCCGGTCTTTTTAGACATCTTTCGGAGTACGACGTCCACGAGCGATGAGGTTAGCACGCGTATTCCCGCTTAGGAAGCCTCACTGCCGAAGTGCTGCTTCAACCCGCGCGCGATCCGCAACGCCCGCCTGAAGGGCGTGCTCGTAGTAGGTGCGGGCCTGCGTTCGATCGCGTCGCGCCGTCATCACATCGCCATAGAGCGCGAGCGCTTCGCCGTTCTCGGGCTGTACGCGCAGGACGCCATCGAGAAAGCCGCTCGCGAGCACGTCGCGGTTCTGCGCCAGGGCCAGGCGTGAGGCGCGTAGCATCGGCTCGGCATTGCGCGTGTCGAAGCTGAAGGTGCGTCGGTAGGCCTCGTAGGCCTCTTCGGTGCGCTCACTCCGCGCGAGCAAGTCGGCGAGCGAAAGCCATGCGATTGGGTCGTTCTGCACGATCTCGATCGCGCGTCGCAGTGAGGCCTCCGCGCCAGGAAGATCTCCTGCTGCAGCGAGTGCACGGCCAAGCCCAAGGTGCGCAGGCTCGTGGTCTGGACGCGCAGCGATGGCCGACCGATATGCGGCCTGTGCAGGCGCAAACTGCCCTTCACGGAAGAGCACATCTCCCAGCGCGCAATGCGCTTCGGGCCAGGCTGCGCGTGCCGATGCAGCTCTTTCCAAAAGCGCCCGTCCCTCTTCATTCGCAAGCAAGCGACCCAGCTCAAGCTGAATCTCGGGTTCCGTCGCGTCGAGCTCCAGCGCGCGTCGAAGCGAGCGAAGTGCATCCTCGCGACGGTTGGCTGCGAGGTAGAGGCGCCCAAGGCCAAGATGCGGCTCTGCGGCCGTCGCACGCTGCGCAATCGCGCGCTGATACGCGCTCTCGGCATCACTCACCGCCGCACGCAATCGATGCGCTTCACCGAGCGCGTAGAGCGCCTCGTGGAGGTTCGGATTGGCTGCGAGCGCCACGTTCACTTCATCGAAAGCGCGGGCACTTCGGTTCTGCACCAAATCCGCGCGCGCCTGACAGACGCGGGCAAGTGGCGCGTTGCGATCGGTGCGCGCCATCGCGCGACATGCGGCCTCAGAGGCGCGGTGATCACGCGAGGCAAACGCGACGCGTGCGACGTCAAACTGCGCCTCCAGCGAGCCGCGCTGAAGCCGTGCTGCGGCCTGAAACTGCTGCGTCGCCTCGCGGTACCGACCTGCACGCAGAAGGCCCTCACCGAGTGCCCGCTGCGCTGCGTAGTCACGTCTTGCACTCGTCGCGCTTGCACGCAGGCGCACGAGCTCCGTCTCTTGCGCTTGCGCGGTGGAACCGAAAGCCAGGCCCAGCACCAGAAGCGCGGACGTGAAGAGCTGCACCCAGGAAGTCGTACGCATGTGCGCAATCTACACGACGGAAAGAAGAAAGCCGCGCAAGGCGGCTCTTCAGCAGGCGTGTTCGGATGGATCAGGGCGAGACGTAGACGGTGCCTTGCACACTCGCGCCGCCCGCACTGCCTTCGATCACCAAGGTCTGCGGCTGCTGCTCTTGCACAATCACCGTCGGCGGAGCGGCTTGCACGACCACAGGCTGGGGTTGCTCCTGCGGGTAGTAGACCGGCGCGGGCTGGGGTTGCGGCTGGTAGTAGACCTGCTGCGGCTGCTGCACATACACCGCGGGGCGACGTGCGAGCGCGCGGACGTGATTCTGAATCGTGCCGGAGAGCTGCTGAACCCAGCGCTCGTAGCCTGGTGCGCGCCCGGCCTGCGAGATGCGAAGGCCCTGGCTTCCAAGGTACGTGATCGTCGCCTGGGTCGGCTGATATTGAACCTGAAGGCGGAGATCGACGCGACCGCGCTGGTAGCGCGCGATGATTTGTCCGGGCTGCTCGGACTCTGCGACATAGCCTCGATCGGCCATCGACCGAATCACGGCTGCGCGCACAAGCTCAGGCTGCTGCGCCTGGGGGAAGAGCACCGTCGTCGGCGCGGGCGCGTAGTAGTCCGGACCAGCTGCGGCCTGCTGCGATTCGACGCGTGCGCGACGCATGCAGGCGGCGGGGCCAACGAACATCGAGAGGGCAATCGCGAGGGCGGTGAGGGCGGAGATGCGACGGGTCATGCGAGGGCGTTAGCACAGAGCGAGCCACCGCATGTCATGCGTTTCACGACGAAAAAGGCGCTCCCGAGCTCGGAAGCGCCAACTTCGATTCACAGCTGTGATGGATCGCGCGTGAGCCGAGACGTCGCGATCAGCGCGTGAAGGTCACGACGACCTGGGCACGTGTGCCCGCAGCGGTCGTGGGGACCGTCATCGTGCGAAGCGCCAGGACGACACAGCGAGAGAGCGCGCGATCACGAATCGTCGCGCCGCGTGCCGCACTCGCGGAGACCACCCCGCGACGGCTCACGGCGATGTTCATCGGCATGTCGCCCACGGCGCCATTCGCACATTGCTCAAGCGCTGCGCCCGGAAGCGCCGTCGTGATCCCCGAGGCGTCGAGCGGTCCGCGCGCGGTCGCGACACGCACCTGCACACGTGGAGGCACTGCGGCAACACGCGCTGGCGGCGCAATCGGCGCAGGCTGTGTTGGCGTCACGGTCACGGGTGCGGGCGGGACGGTGCCTGGCGGTGGCGCGGTGAAGCGAACGATGAAGCGCACAGAGGCGCCTCCTTCGGGTGCTTGCGGCGGCAGCGTGAACTGACGAATCGCAGCGCGTGCGCACTCCTCCAGCGTCGTGTCACCAATGCTCGTCTCTGCCGTCGCGCGGATCACCTGACGTGCCGAGACCCAGAGGCGAAGCCCGAAGTCGCCCTGCAGGCGCGGGTTCACCGCAAGGCGCGCGTTGTAGCAACGCTCCACCTCGGCGAGCGTCGGACGAATGCCGTCCGCGAGCATCTGCCGATACTGATCGGGCGGTGGGTCGCCATCGACGGTGAAGTTGACGACCTGCACACGCGGCGTGGTCTGCGCATGCGATGTCGTGGCGACAAAGAGGGTGAGTGCGAGCGTGAGTGAGGCGAGAAACGCGCGGTTCATGCGCGCGAGCTTACGCGACCGCTTACATCTCGCCATTGCGGCGCGGAACGAACCCATCCGCATCCGGCACCGGCCAATCGCGCTCGATGGCGAGCTCGCGCTCCACCTGCCGCGCCACGCGTGAGGCCTCTGATTTACCGACGAGCGGTGCCAAAAGATGCGAGAGCGGGCCTGCGATGAAGGCGCGCACTTCGTCCGGGTCGTCCCCTGGAAATGTCACGCTCGTCTCGAGCTGCGCCTGCCTCAGGATGGTGCGCGCGACGGCCGGACCGAGCATCGACCCAAGGAGTCGCTGCAGCGAGCCAAGCACATTTTCGCGTTCGTCCATGACCGAGAAAGAGCGCGTTGGCGCATGCAACGCAAGGGAGAAGTGCCCGCGTTGCAATGTTGCAATGCGTGCTTTCAGTCCTGCTGACCAGGCCGCGAGGCACCCGCATAGCCGAGTTCTTCGAGCTGACGGCGTGTCTCCGCATCGATGGTGAGCGTCTCTTGGCGAATCTCGGTGCGCTGCCTTGAGGGGCGCTCGACGCCCGCGAGGTGAAGGCCAAGGAGGCCTCGTGCGTAGCGCACAGCGATTGGACGCTCGGCTGCGACGTCATGCATCTCGTCTGGGTCCTCGCCCAGGTCATGCAGCATCACGCGACGCTCCGTGCGCTGGATGAGCTTCAAGCGGCCCACGTTCACCGCGCGCCAACCTTCCATGAAGCCCGTCACCGCCACACGCGGCGCATCGGCGCTCTCGCCAAGCATCAGCGGCAGGAAGGATTCGCCTGAGAGGTCATCGGGGATCGGCCTTCCAAGGGCGTCGTAGATCGTCGGCAGGACATCGACCAAGCCGACCGAGTCATCGATGCGGAGCGCGCCATCGGTGATGCCTGGGATGCGGATGATGAGCGGCACGTTGATGAGCTCCTCGTAAACGCTGTGGCCGTGGCCCACTGAGTCGTGATCGAAGAATTCCTCGCCGTGATCGGCCGTGAAGACGACGATGGTTTCATCCGCCAAGCCGCGGCGCTCCAGGGCCTCCATCATCGCGCCGAAATGGGCGTCGTGATACGTGATTTCCCCGTCGTAGAGGGCCTCGAGGTGCACGCGATCGCGCTCGTTCAAGGGCAAGGATCCGCTCTTCACGTGCTCAAGCAACTCGCGGTCGCGGTTGAAGTCGACGGGGCCCTCGTAGGGGTCCGGGTCGTAGAGGTGCAAGAGGTCGTTCGGGGGCAGGTAGGGCACGTGCGGGTCGACCGTGTGCACGTAGAGGAAGAAGGGGCGGTCCTGTGGGCGCTGGTCGAGCCACTGCACGACATCGGAGGCGATGAACTCGGCTTGTGTGCGCAGACCCTCGCGGATGTAGTTGCGGAAGGTGTCCCAGCCCTGGCGGAAGCCGAAGCGGTCCGAGCAGAAACCGTTCGCGATGAAGGCGCCCGAGTAGAACTCATTGGGCAAGCGCTCCGAGAGAAGCTGCACGCCTTGTGGCACCACGGCCTCCTCGGTCGTTGCGTGATGCTCCCAGGGGAAGAGCCCCGAGAGCAGCGTCGTCACGCTCGGCTTGGTCCAGTTCTCCTGGCCGTGGCCGCGCAAGAAGGTCGCCGCCGACTGCGACCAGGTGTCGAGCAAGGGCGTGCGCACGCGCGACTCGGGGCGGTAGGGATGGAGCTTGTCCGCGCGCAGCGTGTCGGTGAGGTAGATGAGCACGTTGCGCATGGGGCGACGTGCACGAAGCGGCGCTGCATCGAGGGTCACGATGCTGGGGTCGCTCAGGTGAATCGTGCCTGTCCCGCGCAGATCGAGGCGCGCGATGCTTGTGCCGATCGCACTGAGATCGAGGTCGAAGTGACCGCTTGTGATGCGGCCCACCGTCGTTGGCGGAGCGCCATCGCGCACGGCCACCACCTCGATGTTGCCCTCCCCTGTGGCCTCGCCCGTGAGGTGCGCGTGCGCGGGGATCTCCATCGCGAATCCAAGCGACCAACCATCCGGGACGTGCAGCAGCGCATGCCCGTTGTCGGTCGTGGCGAGTGACTCGGGCGTGGGCGGCGCATCGTTTCCGTGTGCGTCGATCGCAGGACCAAGCCGCGCCCAGTCGATGACGATGCCTGCACTCTCGATCGCACCCAGCTGGCCTGTTTGTGCGATGCGCAGCTGCACCATGTTCTCGCCCACATGAAGGCGCTCCTCTGGAAGCGTGAGCTCCACCGTCGCGTAGGAGCCGTCGGTCGGAAGCCGCGCGAGGCCGATCGTCTGTTGGTCGATGTAGGCCGTCATGCGGCCATCGCGCAGCGCCCGTGCACGCAGGCGAAGCGTGCGTGGGCCGGGCACATCCGAGGGCAGGATGAAGAAGCCGGTGACGTTCTCGATCACGCTCGAGGTCGCGACATGCCCATCGCTCTCTGTCTCGCGGACATCGCGACCGATGCGCGTACGCCAGCCGCCGATCGTGTACTTCGCGGCACTCGGCACACCGAAGTCGATGACGAGCGAGTCACTCTGCCGAAGCTCGGCGCGCGCAACATGCCTTGCCAGCGCATAGCGAACGCGCGCTGCACCGTGCGGCGCTGGAGCGGCCTCGGCAGCGGGCGCCGTTGGCGTGGCCTCGGGCGTGGTTGGCGGCTCGGTTGTCGTTGCCGGTGGCGTAGGCGTCTCCTCGCTGGAGGAACCACAAGCCACAAGGATTGCGGCGAGGCTGAGGGGCGCGAGCTTGAGCTTCTTCAGAGAGTGCACGGGCGCCGAGGTGAACCAAGGCGGATCACGCGTCAAGCGCGGGAGGCTTTGACAGGACCCTTACAAATCAAATGCAGACCTGCGCGCATCCTTGGTGAATGAACCCACGCGCCTTCCTGCTGACTGCACTGCTTGGTAGCTCGACCTCCACGGCCGCATCGACCGCCATCGCACAAGACACACCTGCGCCCAACATTGAAGTCGTGCGCGATGGGCAGGGACGACGCTGCACGATCAATCACAGCGCCCCCCAGCTTCGCAGCGGCCCGACATGGACCTGCGAGGAGCCCAACGGCGAGCGTGTTCGCGTTCGGCGGTTGCCCGAGCCCGTGGTGCGCGAGAGCCCGACGCGATGATCGATCTGCACACGCATGGTCCGACCCTCGCGCGCTTTGTGCGTGACCGCTGCAAGAGGAGGCGATTCAGCAGGCTGGCAGGCTCGTGGGGACGCTCTCTTCGATGTACGGGATCACGCCCTCCAGCACGACCGTGCGCGGCCATCGCGATCAGGTTTCAACGACCTGCCCCGGGAGCCGTCTCTACGCACGCCTCGGCGACATCATCGCAGTGGGTCAGACCTCAACGCTCAGCGGTGCAGTGGGCGGCGGCGGCGCACCTCCAAGCGGCGGTGGCGCACCTGAAGGCGGCGCGGGAGGCACAGCCACTTGTGCGCACAGCTACGGTGGAACGTACGGCGACAGGGCTTGCTCCGAATCCTACCAATGCTGCGGCGGAAGCTGGACGTTGCGCGGCCGCGGCTGCGGTGCCTGCACCTGCGTGGAGGGCTCAGGGAGCGCTGGTTGTGGCGTGAGCTCGGGTGGTGGTGGCGGTGGCGCGGTCGTCCCCTCCGGCAGCTTTGCGTCGCTCTCGCAGAGCGGCTCTGAGGTGCCCAGGCGCGGCATCCGCAACCCGACGTTGAATGCAGCGTTGGGCGTGGCCGTTGAGCCTTACGGCAACGTCACAAGCGACGCCGATGGAAGCTGGGTTGTGGGCACGATCAGTCACTTCGGTGGCCCCTCCGATCGCGGCGTCACTGCAACGGAAACCGGCGCAATCACAGGCGAACGCTTGCGCGCGCTGAACGACCCCGAGAGCCCCAGCCGCGCCACGATCAACGCCCGTCCCAATGACTTCTACTACATCGCGATGCGCTGGGACTACGCGCCCAACGGACGCACGTTCTGGCGCAACGCACGCATCGCCATCCGGAACCCCTCGACCGGCGCCACCGTCATCGTGCGCCCTGTTGACTGGGGTCCGAACACGAGCACCGGGCGCATCGTGGATGTGTCGCCGCAAGCGATGATCGATGTCGGCCTGCGCACCGACGACAACGTGATGGTGGCCTTCGCACCCGCGGGAACGCCACTTGGCACTTACACTGTAAGTGCACCCGCGCCCGCGCCCGCGCCCGCGCCCACACCTGAGCCTACGCCGACGCCCGCACCCGAACCCGGCCCGGCCCCACGCGCCTTCCCCGTCCTCTGTGACTACTGCGAGCAGATCGACGGCACGCTCGCTTCGGGCGCCGAGGCGATCCAACCCGGTGGCTCGTACTTCCGCGCAGGCTCGGGCGTGCATCAGGCATGGCTGCATGGCCCCTCAGGGTCCGACTACGATCTTCGCCTCGTGCAGTGGGATGGAAGCGGCTGGAACGAGGTTGCTTCCTCCGCGGGCAACACGAACGAGGAGCAGATCGAGTACGCGGGCGTTGCGGGTTACTACGCTTGGGTTGTGCGCGCGTACTCTGGATCGGGTGCGTATAGCCTTGAGATCTCAAGGCCCTAGCGCATCGACTTGATCGTCAACGCGAGAGAGCCTGGCTTCGGCCGGGCTCTTTCATTTGCGCGGGTGCGGACGCGCACGCTTTTGTGAGATCGTGGTGAAAACGACACCTCCCGCGAGGGAAGCAGGAATATTTCCATATGAATAAAATCACACAGCTCCTCGTTGTCGCGCTCGCTCTGCCCACCGCTGCGCTCGGGCTCTCGGCCTGTGGTTCCAGCTCCGGTGACTGTACGGTCACGCTGCGCCCTGGCGCCGACGATCAGACGGCCGCGAACATGGCGTTCGTGGGTGCGCGTGCGGGCGACACGATCTGCTTTGCACCCGGCACCTACCGCTACTCGGATCCGATTGAGGCACGAGGGCTTGCAGGCCTGACCGTGCGCGGCCTGGGCGCCACAGCGCGCGAGGTCATTCTCGACTTCCGCGGACAAGAAGCCGGCGCGAAGGGGCTCAGCTTCACGCTGATGAGCGATCTCTTGATCGAGCACCTCACGGTCGAGAATGCCTCGGGCGACGACGTCTTTGTGTCGAGCGCCACCGGCGTGACATTCCGTGACGTACACGCCGGTTGGTCGGACGACATCCCGATGGATCGTCGCGGTCGCTACGCGCTCTATCCCGTCGAGTCGACCAACGTGCTCATCGAGGACTCGGAGGCCTACGGAAGCTCCGATGCAGGCATCTACGTTGGGCAGACAACGAACTGCATCGTCCGCGACTCCGTCGCACGCGACAACGTCGCCGGCATCGAGATCGAGAACAGCACCAACTGCGAGGTGTACGGAAACACCGCGATGAACAACACGGGCGGCATTCTCATCTTCGAGCTGCCAGGCCTTCCGATGCACGGCACGGGGACCGAGGTGCGCGACAACACCATCACGTCGAACAACCTCGCCAACTTTGCAGCGGCCGGCACCATCGTCTCGTTCGTCCCGTCAGGCACTGGCATCATGGTGCTCGCGGCCAACGATGTGGAGATTCACTCGAACGCGATCCAAGGGAACAACACTGTGGCGGCCATGGTGTTGAGCTACCAAACGGCCCAATTTGCAGGCGCTCCGATGGCCAACGACCCAACGTATGATCCCTTCTCCGAGCAGATCTGGGTCTACGGAAACACGACGTCGGGCAATGGCACACGCCCCGATCCGGTTGTGGCGGCCCTGGCAGGAATGGCGCCCTTCCCCGATGTGATCTGGGATGGGTATGTCCGCTCGGGCATGGGCGAGAACACGATGTGTGTCGCGATGACGACACTGCGCGACATCGACGGGGACAACGACTTCATGACGCGCTCTGACGACGTCTCGATGCACATGTGCACGCGGACGACACGCGCCCCTGTGGTCATCGCCGGGCGCTGATTCAGCCATGCAAGTCGACGAGCAAGAGGCGCGTTCCATGCCGGGCAAACTGGCACTCAGACTGGCACTCACACTGCCCATCAGACTGGCACTCACACTGCCTATCAGACTGGCACTCACACTGGCATGTTGCGTATGTGTCAGTTGCGGCGACCCGGTCGTCGATCCTCCTCTCTTGTCGGATTGGGGCCTCTTCACCGACTTCGCGCGTCAGACGCCCGCAGACGGTGTGGTGCCCTATGAGGTGAACGCGCCGCTCTTCTCCGACTACGCGACCAAGCACCGCTTCATTCAGCTTCCTGAGGGCACACAAATCACCGTCGATGCGGCGGGACGCTTCGAATTTCCAGAAGGGACCATCGTCGCAAAGACGTTTGGTTTTCTTCGCGACCAACGCGACCCCTCGCTCGGTGAGCGCCTGCTTGAGACGCGCCTTTTGGTGCGCGAGGACGGGCACTGGCGATCGATTGTCTACGTCTACGACGCCGATATGCGTGAGGCACGACTGCAGGCCTATGGAAGCCGCGTGCCCGTCTCGTTCATCGACACGACGGGCGCAGACGTGTCGTTCACCTACCGCGTGCCCAACACCGTGCAGTGCGGCAACTGCCATGGCGGGACGGGCGAGACGGAGCTTCTGGGCGTGCGGACCGATCAGCTGAATCGCCTGCATCCATACGACGGCGCGATGACGAACCAGCTCGATCATTTCGTGTCACTTGGCTGGCTTGCGACGCGCCCCGCGGGAGCGGCACTTCCCGACTACAACGATGCCGCGCTGCCACTCAACGAACGTGCACGAAGCTACCTCGATGCGAACTGCTCGCACTGCCACCGCGAGCACGGTGCGGCCGAGCAGAGCGGCCTCTGGCTTGGCTATGCCCAACCCGAGGGCGTGCGCATCGGTCTCTGCAAGCCGCCGGTCGCTGCAGGTCGCGGCACCGGCGGACGCACCGTCGCCATCGCACCTGGCTCGGCCGACGACTCGATCATGGTCTTTCGCATGGAGAGCACCGAGGCCGGCGTGAAGATGCCAGAGCTTCCGACCGTGCTCGCACACACCGAGGGCGCAGCACTCATCCGGCAGTGGATCGACGCGATGCCTGCCGTCGACTGCAGCCCCTAGGATCTCCCAATGACCCTGACCGGAACCCAATACGCCAATCGCGTGGCGAGCTACGTGCTCCACAACTTTGGCCACCGCGGCATCACCGTCTATCGCGAAGTCCCTTTTGGAAAGAGCATCATCGGCAAGAACCGCCGCATCGACATCATGCTCATCGAGGAGGCGACGCGGACGGCGATGGCCCTTGAGTGCAAATACCAAGACTCACTCGGCACCGCCGACGAGAAGATTCCCTACGCACTGAGCGACATTCAGCAGATTGGCATGCCCGTCTGTCTCACCTACGCGGGCGAGGGATTCTCGGAGGGCATTCGTCACATGCTCGCCGCCTCGCCGGTCGCTGCCTACTGCATGCCTCCAGCAGACCTCGCGACCTCCGACGCGACCCGTGAACTTGATGCTGTGCTCGCACGCACCTTCCGCTGGTGGGACATCGTGGTGCGCGGAAAAACGCCCTTCAAGATTGGCAGTTAGCGAAGACGAGATCGCCAGTCTGAGTGCCAGTCTGATTGCCAGTCTGCGTGCCAGTTCCGAAACCGTAAGTGCCAGTCTGAAAGCAAGTCAGACTGGCACGTTCGTTTCTGAAGTAGGCCGATACCGCGCGCGGGGTCGAAGCTGAACGGCGGCATGGCGTTGCTCCATTGCGTGCGCGACCCAACCTGCGATGCGGCCCATGCCCATCAACGCGGTGGCGCCTCCCCTCGGCAGGCCGAGCGCGGCTGCGATGGCCACCAGGCCTGAGTCGACCGCGGGCTTTTCTCCACCCGCGAGCTGCATCGCATCGACGAAGGCGCGCACACGTCGATAGTTGCGGGCGCGCTCTCCAGTGCGGGGAGCGAGCTCCTCGGCGAGCGCAAAAAGAGGCTCCGTGCGTGGGTCGCCCTCTGGGTAGAGCGGATGACCAAAGCCTGGAATCGGCTCTTTGCGGCGTAGCTTGTCACGCACGATGCGGAGTGCGTCTTCGGGGGCCTCTGCCGTAAGCGCAAGCAGCTCCACACGCTCGCAGGAGCCACCGTGAATGGGACCGGAGAAGGTCGCCAGCGCGGCCATCAAGATCGCGTGAAGGGATGCACCCGTGGAGGCGGCAACGCGTGCCGCAAAGGTCGAGCTATTGAGCTCGTGGTCCGCCATCAAGATGAGCGCTGCATCCACCGCGGCCCGTGATTTCGGTGTCGAGGGCACACCCAAGGCGACGAGAAATGCGCCGGCAATGGTGCGCTCGACCAGGGCGCTCTCGATGCGCGCCTCACTCTCCGGGGTGCAGGCCAGGAGCGCCGCGAGCTGGCGCATCAGGGTGCGTGCGAGCGTGCAGGTCGCCTCATCACTCGTGTCGAGCGATGTCTCCCGAACGCTGAGCCAGGGGAGCGCAATCATCCAACGCTCGATGGGCCGCGCACCCGCCGACACAAGCTTCACCAGCGCGCTGATTCCCTTCGGCAGCTGCGCCTCAAAGCGCGTCTCGTGTGTCGGCCAGGTCTCGCGCCAGAGCCACTCGCAGACGTGCTCAAAGCGCGCGCCGCGCTTGGCCAGCTCGACGGAATTCTTGCCGCGGTAGAGCGCACCTTCGGGGGTGATCCCTGAGATGGCCGTGTCGAGCACAGGCTCACCCCAACGCAGCGCACCCGTGGCGACGGCAGCGTGTCCCGAGCGCGCCTCGCTGCGAGCGCGGAGACGCAAGAGATCGGATTTGCGGTAGCGACGCGATCGGCCCTCGCTCGAGGCCATGCGACGCACAAGACCGCGACTCGCGTACGCGTAGACAGTCGCCTTCTGTACATCGAGCAAACGTGCAGCTTCGTCGGCATCCACGAACTCGTCCTCATCAACCTGTTGCCTTGTCATCAGCATAGGTTGATTCATCAATCCTGTTGTTGGATAGATGGATCTACGTGGTGACGATCAATCCATGTGTCCATGTTCCTCTCATCACAACGGAGGACATCATGGAGATGCAGATCAGTGGCTCACTAGGGCATGTCAGTGCGAGCGGTCTTGAGGGCGTGGTCGTCGCGCAAACGGCGCTCTCGCATGTCGATGGTGAGCGTGGCGTGCTCATCGTCGCGGGCGAGAACATCGAAGTACTTGCGGCAAATGCGCTCTTTGAGGATGTGCTCGCGACCTTGATGGGCGTACCCGGCCGGGACATCACGCGGCTGCTGGGCGAGGCGCGGGTGCGGGCCTTTCAGCAGCTCTCGCCTGCGGATCCGTCCCTTCGCGCAAGGGATGGAATGGATGCGCTTCGGGGCCTAATGGCAGGCATGGAAGGCATGGCCCCGCGCGGGGTCGAGATGGCCATCGACCTTGCGGCCTGCGTCGCAGTGGCCTCCGCTGCCTGGCAGCGCATCTCGATGGGCCTTGGGTTGATCGCCCCGGATGCCTCCTCTGGGCACGCAGAAGACTACCTGCGGATGTCGCTTGGCGAGGTGCCTGAGAGGGCGCGTGTCGCTGCGATGAACCGCTACCTCGTGACCGTCATGGACCACGGCATGAACGCCTCGACATTCACCGCGCGTGTCGTGGCATCCACAGGCTCCGATGCGCTCTCTGCGGTGGTTGCAGGCATCTGCGCGTTGAAGGGACCGCTTCACGGCGGCGCGCCTGGGCCCGTGCTCGACATGCTCGATGCCGTCGGAACGCCTTCCCATGCGGAGGCCTGGATGGAGGGCGAGCTCGCACAGGGAAGGCGCATCATGGGCATGGGGCATCGCATCTATCGCGTGCGTGATCCGCGTGCGGCGGTGCTCGAGAAGGGCATCGAGTTGCTTGAGCGCGAGGGCTCCGCGACGGGGCGACTGAGCCTTGCGCGTGCGGTGGAGAAGGCGGCGGAGCAGGTGCTCAGTGCGCGTCATCCAGAGCGGCCGCTCAAGTGCAATGTCGAGTTCTATACGGCCGTGTTGCTCGACGCGCTGGGGTTCGATCGCGCAGGGTTCACGCCCACCTTTGCGGTGGGTCGTGTCGTGGGTTGGTGCGCGCATATCGAGGAGCAGCGCCGCGTGGGCAAGCTCGTGCGACCGGCTTCGAACTACGTCGGTGCAATCCCCCAAGGGATTTGAACTTTCCCGCGAGGGAAACCAGCAACACTTTCCCGCGAGGGAAACCAGCAACACTTTCCCGCGAGGGAAACCAGCAACACTTTCCCGCGAGGGAAACCGGCAACACTTCACCTCGTCCCAGAGTAGCGATACGCTGGTCACATGCCTCAGCCGATCATGGACGAGTCGACCGACGGCGTAACGCTGCTCTCGGGTTTCGTGTTTGACGTGCTCAACGAGTACGAGTCGATGCGCGCGCTTTGTAAGCCAGCGTTTGAGATGGCCGCGCATCTCGACCCGAAGAAGCCCGAGGCGCTCACCGACATCAAGACCTACAACGCCGTGTGCGCGTGGATTGAAACGCACGTTGGCCAGGCCAGCGTGCGCAACGCGGGGCGGGCGATCGGCGACCGGGCCTACGACGCCATCGTGAAGGCCAACAAGCTCAGCGACAACACGCCCCTTGGCGTGATGGAAGCCCTTTGTTGGGCCGCAAGCACGCTGATCCAAGACCCGAAGAAGCGCGGGTGGGAGATCGCGGAACAGACGCAGTCCTCGATCACGATGAGGCGGACGCAGACCTTCAACTGCATCCTGCAAGAGGGCATGCTGCTCTCGTTCTTGGAGCGCACACGCGTGCAAATGCCCGGCGTGGTGCACGAGACGTGTCGACGGCGGGGCGACGCGTTTTGCACCTACCGCTGCACTTGGATTCAGACGGTGCGACTGCGCTGATGTGCCCGAACTCAGCGTGTGTGTGCGCTGAGGAATGCCCAGATGAGTTCGTTGCCGTTGAAGTCGGTGGGCACGCGACCGATGCGGGAGGCATCGAGGTAGGGCTCGCCGTCTGGCCATGCGTGACCTCCGCCCTCGATGCGGATGTGCTCGGTGTCGGCGCGGCACGCATTGCCGAAGATGCGCGTCGAGAGGGTGCCGTCCGTGGTGATGTTGGTGATGGCCTCCTCGCGGGTGCCAGTGCAGCCGTTCTGGTCACGCCAGAAGGTCATGCTCTGATCGACGGAGACGAAGAGGCCCTCGGAGTCGCTTCCGCACAAGGGCTCGGTGATGTGTCCGTCGTATCCCCAACATGGATCCTCGGTGCCGTGAATGTGGAGGATCGGCATGGGCAAGGAGGGCCTGCAGCCGGGTGAGGCACTTGCCTGATTGGCGCCTGAAACCGTGGCGATTGCAGCGAACGTCGAGGCGCGCTCGCAGGCCAAACGATGCGTCATCGCGGCACCGTTCGACATGCCCGTCGCGTAGATGCGTGCGTCGTCGACCAAGAGCGCGCGGCGCACCTCCGCGAGCAGCGCATCGACATAGGCAACGTCGTCGCTCATCGAGCTGCAAGCGAGTCCACCGACGCAGCGAAAACCGTCTTCTCCACCGCCCGCATTCCAGCTTCGACCGCGCAACCCAGGTGCATCGACACCGTCGGGAATCACAACGACAAAGCCCTCGCGATCGGCCAACGCCGTGAGGCATTGCGGCGAGGCGCTATCGCCATTCGGACAGCCCGTGCGAACGAATCCGTCTTTGTCTCCGCCGCCACCGTGAAAGCCGAGGAGGACGGGCAAGGGCCTCGCGGCGTCGTAGCCCGGAGGCACGTGCAGGATGTACTCGCGATCGACAAAGCCCGGAACGCTGTAGGTGGCTTCGCTCGCGCCACGGAGACCATCTGCATCCATCCGCGCAGGAACACGCGGTGCGCGTGCACATCCAACGGCGACCAAGAGAGCAACGACTGCGACGCTGGCTTTACGCATCCTGCAAGGTTACGCGGCGCGTGCTCAGCGCATCACGGGCAAGCGCGGCTTTTTGCCGTATTTGTCCTCGAAGGCCATGCCGCCATGGGCCTGTGCAGCATTGGGAGCGCCGCCCAAGATGCCCGTGAGGAAGGCCTCTGCCGCGCGATAGCTTGAGCGCACAAGCGCCCCGGATGCGACGTAGCGAAAGCCGAGCTGAAGGCCGTAGTCACGGTACGCGTCGAACTCTTTGGGCTCTACGTAGCGAACCACTTCCGCGTGCTTCGGGGTGGGGCGCAGGTATTGACCAATCGTCAACACGTCGACACCGGCCTCGCGCAGGCTCGCCATCGCCTCGTGCACATCGGCTTCGGTTTCTCCGCAGCCCACCATCAGCGAGCTCTTCGTGACGGCCGCGCCCTCTTCCTTCGCCCAGCGCAGCACATCGATCGAGCGCTGCCAGGAGCATCGCGCGTCGCGCATCTTGCGTTGCAGCGCGGGCACGACTTCCACGTTGTGCGCGAAGACATCCATCTTTCCTTCGCGCACAAGCGTCGAGACATCACCGCGCACGCCTTGGAAGTCGCCGACGAGCGTCTCGACCAAGAGCTTCGGCGCGTAGTGCTTGATGCGCTGCACAGTGCGCGCGACGTGATCGGCACCGCCATCGAGCAGATCATCGCGGTCGACCATCGTGAGCACAACGTAGGCGAGATCGAGCTCGGCCAGCGCTCGGCCCGTGTTCTCCGGCTCACGTGGATCGACGATGCCTTGCGGATCGCCTGTATTCACGGCGCAAAAACGACATCCACGCGTGCATGTCTCGCCGAGGATCATGATCGTCGCGGTGCCCTCGCCCCAGCACTCACCGACATTCGGACAGCGCGCCTCCTCGCACACGGTGTGCAGATCGAGACGGCGGAACGTCTCCTTCAGCTTCGTATAACGCTCGCCACCGGGAAGCCTGACGCGCAGCCAATCGGGCTTCTTGCCCCGCAGCGGAACGGGCGACTCAGGCGTGGCTTCAATCTTGGTGTCCTCGGACATCTGGCGACTCTGGGGTTCTGCTTGTGGATGAGCAAGCTCGCACGCGCGAACAAGCAGCTATCCTAGGAGGCATGCAGCTCACATCCGCGACCCAATCCATCCGCGTTCTCCTCGTCGAAGACCACACCATCGTGCGCGAGGGCCTGCGCGCCATGCTGATGATGCGTGCGGACATGGAAGTCGTTGGCGAGGCCGAGGATGGTCTGCGCGCCGTCGAAGAAGCGAAGCGCCTGGCGCCCGACGTGGTCGTGATGGATCTCAACCTGCCCAAGCTCAGCGGCCTCGATGCGACGCGTGCGATCAAAGACGCGCTGCCTGACACGAAGGTGCTTGTGCTCTCGATGTATGGCGGCGCGGAGCACGTGCGACCTGCATTGCGCGCGGGTGCATCGGGCTACCTCGTGAAGGGCACGGGCGTCGCAGAGCTCGTCTCCGGCATCCTCGCCGTCTCGAAGGGACAGGCCTATTTCAGTCATGACGTCGCCGCGCATCTGCTTCGTGAGGAGCAGGGCTCAACGTCCCTCACCGCGCGTGAGCTCGAAGTGCTCAAGCTCGTGGCCTCGGGCATGTCGAGCCAAGAGATCGCGGACTCGCTCTCGCTCAGCATCAAGACGGTGGAGAGCCACCGCAGCCGCGTGATGACGAAGCTCGATGTGACCAACGTGGCGATGCTTGTGCGTGAGTCGATTCGCCTCGGGCTTGTGACCGCGGACTGAACGCTGATTCAACGGCGAACGCGCAGACGTCGCTCTACACTGCGCTCCCCGTCAGAAGGCCCGCTTGTCGACTCGAACGCTCACTCGCACGCATCGGCGTGTTCTCTCGCTCCTCGCGATGCTGCTTTGCGGTGCGATCGGCGTGTGGGCGTTTCGCGGATTGCCTATCCGCAGCGACATCCACGCGTTCGTTCCCGAGAGCGAAGAGCGTGAGCTCGCCGAGATCGCAAGGCAGGTCACAGACTCGGAGATCGCGCGCACGCAGATGCTCTCGCTTGGGCCCTACGCAGAGCCCACTGAGGCGGCCGCTGCGGCACGTGCAATGGGCGCCTTGCTCGCAGTGCGTGACGACCTGGCCTGGGTGCGTACAGGTCCGCCGGTGGGCACCGAGGATGCGTTCTACAGCCTCTACTTTCCGCGTCGCTTTGCGTTTGCTGCAAACGATGTGGAGGCCGCACGCGCAAGCCTCTCGGACGAGGCACTCGCAACGCGCGCGCGTGACCTTCGCAGCGAGCTCACGGGGCCGATGGCGATGCTCATGCGACGCATCGCGCCGGAGGATCCGCTCCTGCTTTTTCCGCAGCTCTTCCGAGCTTTCCAGGGAGAACAGGAGGCAACATCCCAAGCGCGGTTTGGGGTTGTGGAGGGGACGTTTGTCGCAACCGAGGACGCACATCACTACGGCATCGTGATGCTCGCGAGCCGAGGCTCGACCTTCAGCGCGACGGTTCAAGAGCCGATCCTCGCGGCCATCCACGAGGCCTTCACCTCGCTGCACACGCCCGAGGGTGTGCGCCTTGAGCAGGCAGGCGTTGCGCGCTTTGCCGTGCGCACCGAGCGCGTGCTTCGCAACGACACGCAGCGCATCTCGATCGTCTCGACGGTGGGCATCGTTGTGCTCTTCCTCTTGCTCTTTCGAGGCCCCCGCTTCTTGGTGCTCGGCTTTGTGCCGCTGGTGATAGGCAGCGTGCTCTCGGTCGCCGCGTGTCGACTCTTCTTCGGTGGCATCCACGCCATCACGCTCGCGTTTGGAAGCTCACTGCTTGGCGTCGGCATCGACTTCATCGCGCACTACGTGAACCACCACGTCCTCGACGGAGAGGGCAAGACGCCAGAGCACTCGATGCGCACCATTCAAGGTGGCCTTGTGCTCGGTGCCTTCACCACCGTCCTTGGCCTCGCGGGGCTCGGATTCACATCGTTTCCCGGCATGCGCGAGATCGGCGTCTTTGCCGCAGTCGGCGTCTTTGGCTCGCTCCTTGTGACGATGTGGATGGTCCCGCCGTGGATGCCGGAGGGCGAGATGAAGCCCACACGCGCGCACCTCGCATTGCTCCGCACGCAGACGCGCCTCTTCACCTGGGTGCGTGCACACAACAAGCCCTTTGTGGGTGCGGCCCTGCTTGCACTCATCGTGGCGGTAGCCGGTCTCTCGCAGCTCTCGTTCATCGATGATCTGCGCCGCATGAATGAGGTCGACCCCGCACTCACGGCCGAGGACAACCGCGTGCGCACGCGCATCGCGCAGGGTGAAGCGGGTCGCTTTGTGATCGCCATCGGAGAGGACCAAGAGAGCGCGCTTGAGGCCAACGATCGCGCGTTCGCCGTGCTCCAACGTGCCCAAGCCGAAGGCGAGTTGACGAACTTTCGATCGATCTTTCCGCTCCTGCGCGCAGCCTCCACACAGCGTGAAGTCGACGCCGTCTATCGCGATGCAGCCCTTGCGCCGCGCGTCTTTTCAGCGCTGGAGAGCGAGGGCTTTGTGGCGCCACTCTTTGCGCCCTTCGATGCGGCGCTCCATGCCGAGGCCCCAGCGCCACTGACGTATGAGGCGCTCGCCGCATCCCCCCTTGGCCCCATCGTGGAGCCCTTCCGTGTCGCGCTTCCCGATGACCGCATCGCCTATCTGACCTTCGTGTCTGGTGTACACGATCCCGCTGCGCTCGGCGCACGCCTGAACGACACGGAGGGCGTCCATTTCTTCGACCAGGCGCGCTACCTCGAGAGCGCCTATCGCACCTTCCGCGAGCGCGCGGTGGGCCTTGTCCTCTTGGGCCTTCTGCTGGTCTTTGGCGCATGCATCGTGCGCTACCGCAACCTGCGCTTGGGCTTTGCATCGATAGCGCCCGCGCTCCTTGCATCGCTGACGAGCCTTGGCCTTGTGGGCCTCTTCTTTCACGAGGCGAACCTCATGCACCTTGTCGCGTGCTTACTCGTCCTCTCGATGGGCGAGGACTACGCCGTCTTCCTTGTGGAGGCGCGCGACTCCGAGCACGGCGCAGAGACCTCGATGGTGGGCATCTTCATCGCCTGCATCACCACGGTGCTGAGCTTCGGACTGCTCGCATTGAGCAGTCACCCCGCACTGCGCGCGATAGGTTTCATCGTCGCGGTGGGCGACACACTGGCCTACGTCTTTGCACCGCTGGCGCTTGTGATCGCGGGCCGATCCGCCTCCGCTCACGACTCGCGTAAATGACGCCAATAGCGCTCGGGGTGTTCGAGGATGCCGCGCGTGATCTGGTAGTGCGGCGTGTCGATAAGGGCGATCGGCGCAATCACGCCGCCATCAAACGAGAGAATGCGTGCGCCGGGATACGTGAGGAGAATCGGCGAGTGCGTCGCGATCACAAACTGCGAGCCCTCCTTCTCGCTTCGGTGCATGGCCGCCAGGAGCGCGAGCTGGCGTTGCGGTGAGAGCGCCGACTCGGGCTCATCGAGGAAGTAGAGGCCGTCCTTCAACTGGTTGTTGAGCACCGCCAGGAAGGCCTCGCCATGCGAGCGCGTGTGAAGCGATTGGCCGCCATAATAATCATATGGATTTCCCGTCTCACGGAAGTGGGGATCCACGAATCTTTCATCGAGTCGATTGGCCAGATGCGCCTGGAGCTCGGCGCGAAAGAA
>JBILQT010000308.1:0-8084 GCA_044373065.1 Sandaracinaceae bacterium | reverse complement strand
CGAGTGTTCGGCGGGGCGGCGGGGGCGGCGACACGGTGTTGGTGCAGCGCTTACGGATTCTGCGAGCGGTGAAGCTGACGGCGGTGACGTCGCGCGTCGTCGCGGTTCATCAGATACGTGGCGGCGCCGCAGAGACCTTGATGCGCTCCGCGACGGAGACGGCGGAGACGTTCGTGAGCGGGATCGTGCGAGCCCATGGCCACGGGCGGCGGCGTACGACGAGCGCGCCGTCGCGGGCCACGATCTCGTCGTGGCGTCTCAAGAGCGCGATTCCGATCACCGCGAACGCGGCGGCAACGAGCCCGGCGAGGACCCCGAGCAGCCCGACCTCTCGGGTCAGGTGCACGAGCGCGAACCAGGTCAAGGGCACCGCGATCACCACCATCCCACAGCCGACGCCGACTCCGCGCGGAACGCGAACGACGAACTGGCCAGGCCCGTGTCCCTCGACGACCCGTGCTCGTGAACCGAGCCGGAGCGGTTGGGGCTCGAGGGCGGACATCGGCAGCCATGGTAGTCGAGCGGCAAGACGCGGGGCAACGACTGCTGGCCCATCGACCACTGCCGTCGACGCGGTGGACTACGCGGCGTGTAGCCGCCATGGACGGGGACTCGGCGAGGGCTGCTCGATGGTGCCATCTTCGATCGGAAGGGCCTCGCCCGCCTGCTCCGCGCCAAGGGCTTGCCGCATCACCTCGAGCCCATCCGCCCGGCCAGAGGGCCACCGCAGCAGGGATTCGACTTCGGCCCCTGATCGCTCGCCAAGGTCACGGTGCCCGACGAAGAGCAGGAGCCCCACTTCCGACTCATTTGCTGCACGCGAATGTCGAAGTTCCTGTGTGGGTAGAGGGAGGTCTTCATGGGCTACTCGGCAAGGAAGTGCGCGACGACCAGGTCCACCACGCGCGAGCGCTTTAGAAGCGTGCTCTGACACCAGCTTGCTGCAATGAGATCACGCTGATTGCAGTGAGGCGAGGGAGAGGTTCGGGGCGAAGGCGAAAGGGCGAGACATGGGTCTCGCCTGTTGTCGTTCGCGCGATGTCGCTGGTGTTTGACGCCGTCGGCCGATATTTTCGCGCCGTTCCGAGCGCGCCGGGTTTGGATGAGCTGGCTGCTTCGCAGACAGCGTCGGCGACTTGAGAACCATCCGAACGCGCACCGTCGCGTCGGGGAAGGCAACCGATGGCACTCGATCACGACAACTTCGCAAACCTCATCTGGCAAATCGCTGACCTGCTGCGCGGCCCCTACCGCCCGCCGCAGTACGAGCGCGTGATGCTGCCGATGACGGTGCTTCGTCGTTTTGACTGCGTGCTCGCCGAGACGAAGGACAAGGTCGTCACCGCACACAAGAAACACGAGGGCGGCAAGCTCGTGGGAGACGCGCTCGACACCATGCTGAACAAGGTCGCTGGCCAGCGCTTCCACAACCATTCGCTGCTCGATTTCGCGAAGCTCAAGGGCGACCCGGACAACATCCACAAGCACCTCGTGAGCTACATCGGCGGCTTCTCGTTGAACATCCAACGCATCTTTGAGTTCTTCGAGTTCGAGACCGAGATCCAGAAGATGCACGAGGCGAACATCCTGTACCTCGTGGTCTCGAAGTTCGCGGACGTTGACCTTCATCCTTCCAGCGTTCCGAACGATCAGATGGGGCTCATTTTCGAGAACCTCATCCGCCACTTCAATGAACTTGCTAACGAGACGGCGGGTGACCACTTCACACCTCGTGAAGTCATCAAACTCATGGTGCACTTGCTATTCAGCGACCCAGTCGGCGAGCGGTTCCTGTCTCAACGAGGCGCGGCGGCAAAGCTACTGGATCCTGCTTGCGGCACTGGCGGCATGTTGGCGGAAGCCAAGGGCTACATGCGTGGTCATCATCCTGACGCTTCTCTGATGACATACGGGCAGGACTACAACCGCCGGGCGTTCGCCACGGCTGCCTCCGATATGCTCATGAAGGAGGTGAGCCACGATGGGGGTGGCGACGACGTTCGGTTCGGCGACATCTTCAGCGATGACCAGTTCCGCGCTGAGACCTTCGACTACTTCCTCAGCAATCCGCCCTTCGGCGTCGATTGGAAGCGGCAGCAGAAGGAGATCGTGCTTGAGCACACCAAGCGCGGCCACGACGGGCGCTTCGGCGCTGGCCTCCCACGGGTCAACGACGGCGCGCTGCTCTTTCTGCAGCACATGTGGAGCAAGCGAGAGGATGTGAAGCCCAAGGACCATAAGGAGGGGTCACGGCTCGCGATTGTCTTCTCCGGCTCTCCGATGTTCACGGGCGGTGCAGGCTCTGGGGAGAGCGAAATCCGCAGGTGGATTCTGGAGAACGACTGGCTGGAGGCCATCGTCGCGTTGCCCGAGGCGATGTTCTACAACACTGGCATCGGCACCTATGTCTGGGTTGTCACGAACCGAAAAGAGAAACAGCGCAAGGGCAAGGTGCAACTCCTCGACACGCGCGACGTGTGGACGCTGGGGGGAAGCGAGGACAGCAAGCGCAGCCTCGGAGACAAGCGCCGACACATGACTGACGCGCAGATCGCCGAAGTCGTGCGCTTGTACGGTAACTTCGAGGCGGGCCCGCGTTCGAAGATTTTCGACATCGCAGACTTTGGATACACCCGCATCACCATCGAGCGTCCGCTTCGCCTACGCTATCAGATGGCGCTCGCGGACAAGGCGCGCTTCCTAGACGCGTGCCCGCACTTGCTCGACGACGTGCAGGCCATCGACAAGGCACTCGGGCGCGGCGCGCGGCTCGACTGGGAGGCGACATGGACCGAGATCGCGAAGCTGCTGAAGAAGCGCAGCAGCCGCTGGAAGGCGCCCGAGCAGAAGCTCTTCCGTTCGGTCTTCACCCAGCGCGATGCGAAGGCGGAGGTCGTCAGCGGAGAAGCTGATGCCGAGTTGCGCGACTTCGAGAATGTACCCCTTAAGGCGGACGTCGACGCGCACTTCGCGCGTGAGGTCTTGCCCTACGTGCCTGACGCCTGGCTCGACCGCTCCAGGGACAACATCGGATACGAGATCAACTTCACTCGATACTTCGACACGGGCCTTGTCGCGCGGCCTCTCCGGCAAGTCGACAGCGAGCTTGCGGCCGCAGAGCGGGAAGTGATGCGACTCCTGGAGAGCGTAACGCGAAGCTCGGGCACTCCCATCGGTGTGCGAACCCTTGTCGATTCTGGCGTGCCGTGGATTGGCCAAGTCCCGAGCCATTGGAAGGTCGTCGCCCTTCGCTTCCTCGTCGACTTCGTCAGCGGAGGAACGCCCAATACCGGAAACCAACACTACTGGGGCGGCCGGATTCCGTGGGTGTCGCCTAAGGACATGAAGGTCGACGAGATCCTTGATTCAGAGGACCACGTGACCGAACTCGCACTTAGCGACACGACGCTCAGAGTGATCCCGCCACGCGCTGTGCTCGTTGTAGTGCGTGGGATGATCCTGGCCCACAGTTTCCCCGTAGCTGTTACTGCTCTTCCGGTAACGGTGAACCAAGACATGAAGGCGCTGATCTGCCGAGAGCAGATCCTGCCCGAATACCTTCACGCCTTTCTTCGAGGAGCTGAGAAGCAAGTTGTCGCGTTGGCGGATACATCGGCACACGGCACGAAAAAGTTGGAGACCGAGCTGCTTGGGCAGGTGCCAATATGCGTTCCTCCGCTCGATGAACAACGGCAGATAGTCTTGAGAATTGGGGTGGAGCTGGATGCTGTAGCGAATCTCAATGCGGCAGCGTCAAGAGTACAGTCGCTGCTCGTTGAACGACGCTCCGCCGTGTTGGCGGCAGCGACCACTGGCAAGGTGGTTCCTGGGGGCCGAGCATGATCGTCACGCGTCTCAAGCTCGCTAACGTGCGCGCCGTCGAGGCGGCCGAATTTTCGTTCAAGCCGGGTTTCAACCTGATCATCGGCGTTAATGGTGTGGGCAAGACGTCCGCGCTCGAGTCACTCGCGGTGAGCCTCGCGGCCATCTCCCACCACATCAACGACTTGAAGGGACCTCTGCACGGCTTCACGAGTTCCGACATCCGCGCGCGCTCTGAAGCGCTCACCGTCGAATCGGAGGTGAGCCATGCCGACAGGGCTTACTCCTACGTCATCCATCAGCCACGCGAGGAAGCTGTCCCGCAAGCCGGCAAGGAAGGACTGCCGCGTGAGCAGAGTATCGCGACACCGGCGAAGTCGGCCTTCGTTGGGGACAACCCTCCTGCCGCAGACGGCAAGAAGATCCTGCGCCCGATCGCCGTGCTGTTCTCGACCCGGCGCGCGGTTCCCTCAGACCGCGCACCGACCAAGTCGGCTGCAAAAGGTGGCCACGCCGCCGCGTTCGCCGAGGCCTTTTCGGCTCGCGAGCTGCGCCTCGGCGAGTTTGCGGCGTGGATGCGAGTGCAGGCGGCGCTCGCTGCGGAGACTCCCAGCTCGGCCCGGGTCCTCGACGCCTTTGAGAAGGCCGTGCGCGCCTTTCTCCCCAGCTACGCGAACCTGCGAGTCAGCGACGACGCCGCCCCGCGCCTGCTCATCGAGCGGCGCGGCGTTGAGATCCCCGTGCGTCAGCTCTCGGATGGGGAGCGAGGCTCGCTCGGGCTCATCCTCGATCTCACGCGTCGCCTCGCGCAGGCCAACCCCGGTCTCGACGACCCTGCGGCCAACGGGCCGGGCGTCGTGCTCATTGACGAGATCGACCTGCACCTTCATCCCAAATGGCAGCGGGAGATTGTTCGCAATCTGCCCGACGCCTTCCCCAAGCTTCAGTTCATCGCGACGACCCACTCGCCGCAGGTGATCGGGGAGGTCGAGAATGATCGTATCCATGTTATGGGGCGTGGTCCCGTGTTCTCGCCGACGCACTCGTTTGGCGTGGATTCGAGTCGTGTGCTTGAGGAGATCATGGACGCGCCCGCCCGCTCACCCGCGGTGCAGGCCCTGCTCGATGAGCTTTCGAAGAGAGTTGACGAGCAGAAGCTGCGAGAGGCAAACGCGCTCCTCGCCGACCTGTCGACCCAGCTTGGCGAGGACGACGCCGACGTCGTCCGGGCGCGAACACTGATCGAGTTCCTCGGAGGTGAGGAATGAGGACGATCACCAAGGGCCAGGAGCCTCCCAGTCTCACAACGCATCGCCAGATGGCGTTTTGCGACTATGAGAACTATGCCGACAAGGACGGGCTTCGCGTCGCGCTCGCGCGCGATCAGCGAAGCCTTTGTTGCTACTGCATGACCCGGATCGAGGCGACGGGAACCGCCATGAAGATCGCGCACCATCGTTCGCAACGGCGGTACCCGGGCGAACAGCTGAGCTATAGGAACTTACTGGGCGCTTGCAACGGTGGTGAAGGCCAGCCTAAGCACCTCCAACACTGCGACACGCGGCAGGGCGACAGAGACGTAAAGTTCAATCCGGCTGACGCCACCAGCTCGGTAGAGCTGCGAGTTCGCTACAGAAGTGACGGGACGATCGCATCGAGTGACCAAGAGTTCGATGCGCAGCTCAATGAAGTGCTCAATCTGAATTTGCCGCTTCTCAGAAATCGTCGGAAGGCGGTCATCGATAGCGTGACGAAGTGGCTGCGCACATTCCGCAACGATCATCACCGAGGTCCCGACAGCGCAACGCTTCGCCGCGAGCGCGCGCGTTGGGATCCATCAACTGGTTCGCTTGATGCGTACGCACCCGTCGCGGTGTGGTGGCTAGATCAGCGCCTCGCTGGGAGTACTCCATGAGCGACCACCCCCCGACCGAAGGCTACCTCATCCTCTACCGCACGGCCGACAACGCCATACGCGTTGAGGTGCTCTACGAGTCCGAGACCTTCTGGCTCGACCAGAAGCGGCTAGCGGAACTGTTCGGCGTGGAGGTACCGACCATCAGCTACCACCTGAAAGAGGTGTACGCGGCGGGTGAACTCTCACGGGAGGCAACTCTTCGAAAAGTTCTAAGAGTTCAAACCGAGGGAACTCGGGATGTTCGGCGTGAGATTGAGTTCTACAACCTCGATGCGATTATCTCGGTCGGCTACCGGGTGAACAGCGCGCAGGCCACGCAGTTCCGCATCTGGGCCACGCAGACGCTCCGTGAATTCATCGTGAAGGGCTTCGTGCTCGACGATGAACGCCTGAAGCTGAACAAGCGCTTCGGCAAAGACTACTTCGAGGAGTTGCTCGAGCGGATTCGCGAGATCCGCGCGAGCGAGCGTCGCTTCTACCTGAAGATCGCCGACATCTACGAGCAGTGCAGCATCGACTACGACAAGCACGCCGAGACCACCAAGACCTTCTTCAAGACTGTGCAGAACAAGCTCCACTGGGCCGTGAGTGGCAAGACCGCGGCGGAGTTGATCGCAGAGCGGTCTGATGCGGAGAAGCCCTCCATGGGGCTCACCACTTGGAAGAACGCTCCTTCGGGGAAGATCCTCAAAACCGATGTCATCGTGGGGAAGAACTACCTGATCGAGCGCGAGATCAAGGAGCTAGAGCGCATCGTGTCGATGTATCTCGACTACGCGGAGAACCAGGCCGCGCGCGAGATTCCGATGAAGATGGCGGACTGGGTCGTGAAGCTCGACGCCTTCCTCCAGTTCAACGAGTACGAGGTGCTCACGAACGCTGGGAAGGTCTCGGCCGACGTGGCCAAGCGACTTGCGGAGGAGCGCTACGATGCCTTCCGCGTCCGGCAGGACCGCGAGTTCGAGAGCGACTTCGAGACGGAGGTGAAGCGGCTTCAGGGCAAGCCTTCCAAGCGAAAGAAGGACGCCGAGTGAGCGCCCCCCGCCACTCCGAGGCCGCATTCGAGACAGTCATCGAGCACCACCTGCTCGCGCACGGCTACACCGCTGTCCCGTCGGCGGGTTTCGACAGACAGCGGGCGCTCTTCCCCTCCGTCATCCTTGAATTCATCAAGGACACCCAGCCCGCGAGCTGGGCGAAGCTCGAGGCGCTGCATGGGCCGAAGACGGGCGAGCAAGTGCTCACCGACCTTTGCAAATGGCTCGACATGAACGGCCCGTTGGCCACGCTTCGCCACGGCTTCAAGTGCTACGGGCGCACGCTCCATGTCGCCTACTTCAAGGCGGCCCACGAGCTGAACCGAGAGCTCGAAGAGCGCTACGCGAAGAACCGCCTGGGCCTCACACGTCAGCTCCACTTCTCGACGAAATCCGAGCAGTCGCTCGACGTCGTGCTGAGTGTGAACGGGATTCCCATTGCGACGTTGGAACTCAAGAATGCGATGACTGGCCAGACAGTCGAGCATGCGCGTCAGCAGTACAAGCAGGACCGCGACCCGCGGGAGCCCATCTTCGAGTTCAAGAAGCGCACGCTTGTGCACTTCGCTGTGGATACCGACGCGGTGCTGATGACGACGCGCCTGGCTCGCGATGCCACACACTTCCTCCCCTTCAATAAAGGGGATCGGGGCGGCGCCGGCAACCCGGCGGACCCTCAAGGGCGGAGCTACCGCACCGCGTACCTCTGGGAGGAGGTACTCGCGCGCGACAGCCTTCTCGACCTGCTCGCGCGCTTCCTCCATTTGCAGGTGGACGAGAAGTGTGATGACCAGGGGCGCAAGGTGAAGACCGAGCAGATGGTCTTCCCTCGCTACCACCAGCTCCAAGCAGTGCGAACCCTTGTCGAAGCAGCGCGCGCGGAAGGGCCGGGGCACAACTACCTCGTCGAGCATTCGGCGGGCAGCGGCAAGAGCAACACGATTGCCTGGCTCACGCACCGGCTCGCGTCCTTGCACGACACCGACAACAAGCGCGTCTTCGACAGCGTCATTGTCGTCACCGATCGCGTCGTCCTCGACCAGCAACTGCAGGACAACATCTACCAGTTCGAGCACAAGCGCGGCGTCGTGCAGAAGATCGACGAGAGCTCGCGTCAGCTCGCCGAAGCGCTCGAAAGCGCAGTCCCGATCATCATCACGACGCTGCAGAAGTTCCCGTTCGTCTCCAAGGCATTGGCGAAGATGGCGGAGGAGCGCGGCGAGAACGGCCCAGGCACGCTCCAGACGCGGCGCTGCGCCATCGTGATCGATGAGGCGCACAGCTCGCAGGGTGGCGAGACGGCAACG
>JBILQT010000510.1:0-3652 GCA_044373065.1 Sandaracinaceae bacterium | reverse complement strand
GATCGGTGCTTCCGAGCACACACGACTCCCAGCAGGTTGCGTTGCTGCCACCGTCAAACGAGACGCAGGTCGACGCATCGCCCTGGGCATCTGCAGGGCAAACGTCTGTCGCGCTGCAGGCACGCGTGCAGATGCGATCGCCTGTGCCGACCGTCTGGCAGGTCAGGTTGATCGGGCAATCGGCCGAGGTGAAGCAGAGGTCGTAGGGCGACGACTGGCGGCAACCACCCAGCGCGAGTGCAGCGAGGGAGGCGAGGGAGAGGAGCGCGCGACGCAGGCGCGTCGTGGAGGGATTCGTCATGGGGTTTCGTTCCTGGTGTGCGGGCCAGCGGGAGCATCGCGTGACAGATCGACAGACGATGACTGAGCAGAGCGTATTCGAATCGTTTCACATTCGCGCCGCCACCGCGGCAGATCTCCCGCAGTTGGGCGTCCTGGCCGGCAAGCTTGTGCGTCAACACCACGCCTTCAACGAGCGGCGCTTTGTGCTGCCGGAGAACGTCGAGCGCGGCTACGAGGGCTGGTTTCGCCGTGAGCTTGCAGAGAAGGATGCGGTGCTCCTGTCAGCCATCGGCGGGACCGAAGCGGCACACGGCACGCACCTCGTCGGCTACCTCTACGGCCGCTTCGAGGCGCGCGACTGGAACATGCTGCTTGATGCTCACGCGGCCCTCCACGACGTCCTCGTTGAGCCCGAGATGCGCGGCAAGGGCGTGGGCGACGCGCTGATTCAGCGTTTTGTGTCGATCGCCAAAGAGCGCGGCGTCCCCCGCATCGTGCTGCATGCAGCGAGTGCCAACGCAGGCAGCCAGCGGCTCTTCACGCGGCTCGGGTTCGCGCCGACGATGGTGGAGATGACGCTTGAGCTGGAGCGCTAGCGAACGAAGAAGCCCCGCGAGGCGTGCATCCTGCGGGGCTCTTCATGCGGGTCGTGACTTCAGCCGACGGGCGGCTCCGCCTCATCCTCACCATCATCGCTTGCCGTCCGCACCGCATCGAAGAAGGCATCCTGCGTGGCGCGCTCACGCGGGAAGAGCGCTTTGACGGTGCCCATCGCCGATGCGTAGAGGTTGACGAACTCCTCGCGCGTCGAGTCGCGCAGTGCGCGTGCCGAGCCCGATGCACTGATCGCTGCACGCCTTCGACCCAGCGCGGTCTCGTACTCCGCGCGGACGGCGGCGATGCGTGCTTGCGCGGCGTCTTTGTCCGTCCAGCCGATGGAGCCCGAGATGCGGTCTTCGAGCTTCTGCAGCTCATCGACTTCGGTCTGCCCGACGGGCTTCACAATCGGCATCACGCCGTAGGGGAAGATGCGGTCTGCGACCTTCGCATCCTCGGCCATGCGCTTGACGGCGCGCACGACATCGTCGGCCTTGAGGTCGACCATCTTCACCTCAACGCGCGGCTCAATCAGGTCGAGCACGCGCTCGCGGTAGACACCCTGCGCCGACACCAGCTCGGCCGAACCCGCGCCGATGCGCGCCGCAATCCCCTCCAGCTCCGCTTGGATCTCTGCCGACGGTGAGAAGATCGCGATGTAGCGGCGAATCGATGCGACGATGTGGCGGGCGAGGGCTTCGCACTTGGCCACCGGGGTACTGAAGGGGGGCTGCTGCATCGACGGCTCCTTGGTTCGGGGGTGCGGCGATTGGAAAACGGCGCTGAGTCGTGAGTCAAGAGAAAATGCGGATCGTGACAGCCCAAACTGCTCTAGCCGCTGGGTGACCATGAGGTCAGTCCGCGGCGGACCATAACGAATCGGGACCTCGGTCCACCATGACTTGAAGCTGCTGACCAAGTTTCGGCTGAGGCCTCCCCTCACCACTCCCGCACAAGCTGCGGGTCGTGCCCCAAAAGGTGGCCGAAGTTCGTGGCGGCGTGCTGTGTCATCCCTCGCTCCCAGTTCGAAGATGGTGGAGGCTCACACCCGTGCGCGCGGCTTTGGTGGCCTCTCAGCGCCGCAAAAGTGATCGGACAACTGTCCGCACACGAATTCGCAGCAGATCCAAGTGTCCGGACACCGCTCCGATCACAAATTCACATTGGATCCGAGTGTCCGGACACGTGTCCGATCGCAGTTACGCAATCGCACGGAGTGTCCGGACACGTGTCCGATCGCAATTACGCAATCGCACGGAGTGTTCGGACACGTGTCCGATCACAATTTCGCAATCGCACGAAGTGTCCGGACACGCGTCCGACGACGTGATCGCAGTGCAATCACGTCTTCGGACAGTTGTCCGGACACTTCTGCGAGGCACCATACGAGCAGGGGATTGCGTCAACCCCGCCCGTCGTGCGATCGTTTCCAACGGCGGCGAAATGATGGGCCGAGCACCAGGAGAGCCTCGATGAAGAAACTCACTCACGTTGTCTGTTTGGGATGGCTGACGTTTGCAGCGGGCTGCCACGATGTCGTGGCGACGTTCGAGGGCCGTATTGAAGACCAACATGTCCTTCGGGGAAATGCGCGGGCCGGTCGGATCGACGTCGCGTCGCGTTCCTACACATCAAGCACGCCCGATCTTCAGCCGCTTGAAACCTTCATAGATGACCGGATCGGCGGCGATCTTGTTGTTGATAGCAGCGCACGTGATGTCGTTATCACCCCAGTCATCGACGGGATCGTAGTTCGAGCGAACACAGAGACGAGTGAACGCGGCTTCATCGAGACGACGGACGGCGTCATGCGGGAGTCTTTGGCTCCGACGCATCTAATCCCCATGGCGAACGAGTACGTGGGGCTCCGCAACGTGGTGAACCCGCTTCTGCCCGCCCCAGGGCTTCCGAGTGTAGAGCCTCCACAGATCCCATTCGACTTGATAGGTCAACTCTACACGGGACTTCGGCTAAACCTTGCGGCGGGCAGGTCGGAGCTGCCCTCCGAGATCCATGCAAGGTGGGCCCCTGGTGACCCAACGAATCCAGGCGAGGTCGCGGGTGTGCCAACGCTGGTACTTCGCGTCTCGCCGTACGTTCATGACGTCCTATCGTCGACCCTAGTGCAGTGGGTTGTGGTGGACGTGAAGCGGCTTGAGTATGAAATCCGTATCCAACCTCGGCTCTGCGACGCAGACGGAGGAGGCGTGACGTGTCAGCAGGTGCTGTTCGGGGCGCATCGCGGGGTCTACGACAATTATGCGTTCGAAGGCGACGACGCGGCGGCCCCGAACACGAACCTGGATGTCGTCATCAACGCGGCATTGGTGCGTGGCGACATTGACATCTCACTCCTCCCAACGTGCACTGCACCGCTGGGGCTTTCGATATGCGGTGCGCTCGCCATTCTTCTGGAAACGGAAGTGCGCCCGCGACTTCTGCCAGCATTTGCCAACTTCGCCTTCCTCATCGGAGGCTCGGGTGGACCCGGACTCGTGCAAGGAATTCAGAACGGTCTCCCAAACCTCCTGAATCCCGCCGCGACGAACCCGCTGCTGGCCGACATAGCGACGCTTCCAACCACGGTGCGTGCGGGGGGAGGTTTTCCAGCCTTCTCGGCAAACATAGGCACAAGCCCGGGCCTTTGGAATGTGACGACTGAAGTGACGATCGAGCGTGGGGCCACCGTGCCGCCTCTGATGGCGAGCCCCAACCTCGATAACCTTCTCGGCACCGCCCCGCTTGTCGCTAACACTTTGCGCAGGTTGTTCTT
>JBILQT010000001.1:0-107117 GCA_044373065.1 Sandaracinaceae bacterium | reverse complement strand
CCCATCGAGCAGGAACTCGTGCCTGTGGGCAGCCTGCGACCCGGGATGCCTGTGCGTGAGACCGTCGCACGCTTCACTTCCATCACGGAAACCACGGACAGTGCCGGGCTGCCAGCGGCGCACTTCGAGTGGACTCTAGACCGCGACCTCGATGGTCTTGATGACAGCATCGATGTCTGCGACTTCAGTCCCGACACGCTCGACACCGGCACGGGCTTGCCGTTGGAAACTGACGGCGACCGCTTTCCCGATGCCTGCGACCTCTGCCAAGGGGTTCGCACCAACGACCGCCGAGACAACGATCGCGATGGAATCGGAACACCTTGCGATTGCAACGCCGACGGCGATGCTTGTCCGGATCGGGCATTTGATCCCGTCACTGCGCGCGGTGCCGAGTGCATTGGTGCGAATGGTCCTTTCGATCGCTTTCCGCTGGTTGCGCGAGGTCTCGACCACGACCGGGACGGACTGGATGACGATTGCGATCCGTTCGTGGATCCCGATGGCGACGGGCTGAGCGACGAGGTCGACAATTGCCCTGACGTTGCAAACGCAGACCAGACAAACTCGGGTGGCGTGGCCGAGCTTGGCGACGCATGCGACCCCCTTTGCAGTTCTCCGTCTTGCCCGAACATCAATGGAATCGATGACCCCGAGGTGTTGCCGCGGAGGGCAAATGCGCTGGCTTGCCTCGCGGGCGCTACCCCATGTGACTGGCTCTTTGCCGTGTTCTCGTGTGTTGGGCGGCCCCGCTCATCGTGCATTCCCGGTGCCTTCCTCTTTGGTCGCGGGGGAACCGGCGCGTTTGTGCAAGGAAAGCTCCTCGACCTTCCGGTCTCCGCGGACATGCTGAGTGCTGCGACAGCGCGGCTCCCGGATCGCGATGGAGACGGTATCGAAGAGTTGGTTGTTACCGCTCCGCGAGTCAGCGTCTGCGCGATCGGTGAGCGGTGTTCCCCGGGACAAGGAGCAAGGGCTGGGTCAGTTTTCGTTGTGGGCTCAGTGTCTGGTCGTGTGCTCTATCGACTGGATGGTCATGTCCGCGGCGAGCGTTTCGGGAGAGCCGTTGCAGTGGTTGGAGACCAACTGATAGTTGGTGCGCCAGGCGCACGCACCTCGCGCGAACACAGCAATCGACGAACCGGGGCGTTCTACGTCTACGACACGTCCTGGCCTACTCCCCGCCTGACCACCACCGTGTTGGGGGCGGAGCGCGGGGACAAATTCGGAAGCTCCGTCAGCGTTGCTGGCGACGCCAACGCTGACGGGGTGCGAGAAATCTTCGTGGGAGCGTCTGGTGCCCGGACCCGTGCTGGTAATCGTGCTGGCCGTGTGGAACTACGCACACTGGAAGGTGCGGTACTGAGTCACTTCGATGGCACCGTTCGCGACGCTCGCTTGGGAAGTCGCGCGGTAGTCGTCGTGAACCCGACCACGATTGCCATCCCTTCAGTTCACGCGGGACGCGGCGGCATGGTGTTCTTCTTCGACATGCTTGGCGCTCAGCGTTCGAGGGTCGTTGGCGACCCGGGGGACTCACTCGGAACCTCGATGCTGGGCCCAGTCGACATCGACGCCGACGGTCAGCCTGAACTGGCCGTGGGCGCGCCGGGGGCTCCTAACGGAGGCGCAGTTCGCTTCTACAGCCTTCTTGGGCAACTCCGCGGAAGTTGGCAGTCGACATCCCGGGCGGCGCCGTTTCAGCAATTGGGAGAAAGTCTGCTTCTTCTTGGTGATTCCGACGGCGATACCCACCTCGAGATCAGCGTCGGTCACCATGACGGTTCACTCATTGGCGAAGCCCATCATCCGCTGACCTTCCCTTCCGCGAGCCACGGGCATCACTGATGCGCAGTTGGGCTTGTAGGATTGCCACTGCGTTGGTCGCGTCGACGTCTGCTGCGTGCGTGGTTCCGGACGTGGAGTTGGTGTCGCGCATGGACCTCGGGCCTCCGATGATGCTGGAGCCCCAAGGTCTCATTGGCCCCATCGTACCTTCCGTTGGGCTCGTGGACGGCCACATCCTGACGCTCTGGAACGAAAACCGCGCCTTATCCCGTCGGCTCGGACTCGATGTGTACGGGCAGTGGTTCACATCCGACGGAGAGCGAATGGGTGCGCGCTTCTTTCTGGGTCACAGCACAGGCATCCGCTTCCGAATGGCTTCGCGCGATGGCTCGCTTCACTTCGCATTCGTGGGCAACGGTCCCTTGGACGACGCCGACGAACCCGATGATGAGCAGCTCTTGCGCGTGGCGCAGGCGAGGCCTGGTGAAGCGCCGACCATGCGTGAGGTCGCCATCGATCTCGCAGAACGCAGAGTGGCATCCAACACCATAGGCAATCAGGGCTGGCGTGGCGGCATCCCAGCGCGCGATACGCCTCTTGGCGTTCAGATGATGGTCGAAGCAAGTGCCAACTTAGACGGGTGCTTTGACAGCACGGGGGCAGCACGGGGGTTCCTGCTGACTCCAGACACGGTGCGAGCGGACTACGCGCAATGGCACGAACCCGTGTGTGCCGAAAACGCCGCCGGGAGCTTTGCGCTGGTGCACACCTCTGGCTCAAGGCTGGGGTGGGTATTCCGAAGCCCGCGCGGCTCACCACAAGCCGTGTACTACGCGCAAATTGACACGGCACATCCACCCTTCGCGAGCACGCCGACCATCGTTGGCGGAGACCCGCAACGGCTCGCGCCGGAGGGGTTGCCGCAGCTCTTCGCCGCCTACGCGGGCCTTGGACGAATTCTTGTCGCTCACCACGAGAGCGATCACCGAATCAGCGCGACCACATGCTTCCGGTTGCGTGTCGTCAGCGATGATGGTTCCGATGCGCACGACGCACCCTGGCAGTTGCCCTGCCTACGTGAGGGCTTCGAGCGATGGGTGTCACCGCTCGTTGACCTGGAGGAGACCTCTCGCGGTGCGCTGCTCGCTTGGAGTGAGCGCTCAGGCCCGCGCACTGTCGGCTTTGGCACTGACCCCGTCGCGACGGTGCGACTCCGCATGGCGCTGATGAATTCGAACGGGACACGCGGCTCCGACATCATCGACGTCGTGCGTCATGACAATGCTCTCCCCGTTGAGTACGTGCCGATGCTCGCGGTGGAGGGCGAGGACATCGTCGTGAGCTATTTCGACCCGCTTGCCGACCCACCCGGCCTCTATGCACGACGCGTGACGCTCACGACATTGCAGTGAAACCATCAGGCCAACGTGTAGAAGCCCCGCGAGGCGTGCATCCTGCGGGGCTCCGTCTTGTGTCTGTTGTGAAGCTCAGGCCTTCGGCTCGACGTAGCGCACTGACAACACCGGCACATCTGCCGTGCGAACCACGCGCTCGGCGACGCTGCCCAGCAAGAGATGCTGAAGGCCCGTCTTGCCCGTCGTTCCCATCACCACGAGCTCCGCATTGAGCTCGCGCGCGGCCTCGACGATCTCGACGTAGGGGACGCCGAGGCGGAGGGCCATCTTCACAGGGACGCCATGCGTCTCGATCGTGGCGAGGAAGGTCTCGACCTCTTTGCGGATCTGCTCTTCGAGGTCGCGTGCGAGGTCGGAGTTCGGCGAGGCGTAGGCGGAGAGCTGGTACGCGTGCACGGCGTGAATCTCGGCCTTGAAGGCGCGGGCGTAGTCGAGGGCGACGCGCAGCGCGTTGGCCGATGCGGGGGAGAAATCGATGGGGCAGACGATGCGGTGAATGGGGGTCATTCGGTTCTTCGCTCGATCAGGGTTGGGTGGGAGGAGCAGTCTCGGTGGCGATCTCAGGAGCGCTCGCAGGCGGTGCAACTTCGGTCGCTTGCGGTGCAGGTACGGGCCCGGGGGCGGCGTAGGTGACGTTGTAGCTGGAAGGAGGCGCAGGTGCGGCGGCGAGTGCACCCGTGGCTGTGCGTGACCAGCGGCAGGGTAGGTTCACGTCGCAGATCAGGTCGTATCGATTCATCCGGCCGCATCCGCTGACCTCGCGCGTGCTTGTGCCAGGCGAGGCGACGCTCATCGCATCGAGCGTGCACGGAAGCTCCGTCTGCGCGAGCACCGCGGCCGACACGATGGGCTGCCACTGGCAACGAAAACGCGTGGTGCACACGAGCGAGTACTCGCGGATGCGCCCACAGCCCCGCGCTTCCATCGCGCTCTGGTTGAGCGGGACCATCAACATCTGCGCGCGGTCGCACTGCAGGTCGTGCGCGCTGATGCGACGCAGCCGCTCCATCTCTCTGGCGTTCGCAGTGGGCAAGGTCCCTTGCCTTCGAGGGCAGCCCGTCAGTGCGAATGCGAGCGCGAGGAAGGCGAACACCGTAAGCGAACGAAGCTTTGTAACGTCAGCTCTCGTCATATCGATGAACGTAACACACAGCGCTGTGCCGCTGGGGACACGCACGTAGAGGTCAGGCGACGCAAAACACGGCAATCCTCGTTGGCAGGCGCATTGCGATAGGCGAGGCTCACAACACTTGGATGCGCTGCCCAACTCGCGCTCGAGTTGAAGCGGGCACGCTCACAGAAAGGGAACCCACCATGACTTCCGTTACGTCGCTCTCGCGCAATCTCTTCTCGCTGGCTCTTGTTGCGTTGGTTGCACTTGGGGCGCTCACGCCCGCGATGGCGCAGGACGCCACCGTCCGCGTTGCAGAGATCACCACCGCACGCGCGTACTCGGCGGCGGAGGGCGCGAGTGACCCAACGACCACCTTTCGTCGCACCGATGGTCGCGTCTACGTGGTCGTGCGCATCGAGAACCCAACCCGTGCAGAGCAAGACGTTCGCGTCGCATTCGAACGTGCAGAAGGCACCGCAGCGCCCGGCGCACGTGGCGGTGTTGCGCTCCACATCCCAGCGAGCCCGCGCTACCGCACGGTGGCGCGTACGAGCACCAACCGTGCACCCGGACGCTGGCGTGCAGTCGTGCGCAGCGCAGAGGGCGCTGTGATTGGTCAGGTCGAGTTCGAGATCACGGAGTGACGACGAGCGTCACGCTCGCATCACGCATGGCAACGAGGCCTCCGTCTGCGTCGTAGAGACGCACGCGGAGGTTTCGCGTTCCGAGCCGCGTGAAGGCGTAGCGAAGTGCAAGGCGCGTGGTGCGCACGTCGCCGCTGACGCTGTCGGTGAGCGGGAAGGTGTCGGCATCGACCTCGATCGCAGCGACGTTGGCCGAGGGGCGCTCAAGGCTTACCTCGAACTCGTTGCCTTGGCGTGGTCGCACCGCGATGGCGTCGCTTGCACGGGCTTCGAGATAGGCGCTCCGCGAGGCGACCTCGACGCTCATCGCATCGAATGCAGTCGCAGCGATCGCGTGTCCGTCTCCATCCATGCAGGCACCGACAGGAAGCGTGAAACCTGAGGCACGGGTGCCCTCGCCAAGCTCGCGTCCGTCGATGGCGTAGACGACGCGCTCGGCAGTCATCGGAGGCATCGCGGAGAGTACGTAGCCTGTCGCACTGATGGTCCAGTCGACGGAGAACGCTGTCGTCTCCACCACGCCACAGCGTGCGCCGATCGGAAAGCCCTCGGCCGGCGAGCGCAGCAGACGCATCTCGGTTTGGGGCCCGTAGTCGCCGTCCTCGGCGATCACATCCTCGGGGTGATTGCGGTTCCAGAGGCGCTGAAAAGCGCGCGTCGAGAGGCCTGGCAGCCTCACGCCGCCAGCGGTGTAGTCGAAGTGCGGAAGGTCGCCTGCGCCGTGCCAACGAAAGCCATGCCGCTCAAGTGCGGGACGCCACGCGGTGTACTCCGAGGTGTCGATCGCAAGGCCCGACTCATGCGGGCTTGTACCCGGCCCAGCCGCAAGTGTGATGCCGCAATCACCGCTTCGATACCAGCGATAGAGCAAGAGCTGCTGAGGCAGGGTGCGGAGCGTGCTGTTCACGGAGAGCGTTGCGCCGCGGTCGGCGATGGCGGCGCGAAGCCCGTCGGCGGCGGGCGACTGAATCCACGGCAATGCTGCGGAGCCCAGCGCGAGACCCGCGATGCCGTCGATGCGCGCCATCGTGCCAGGCGCGAGGCAATTGATCTCCTCGACGAGCTGGTCCGAGAGTGCGCGGACGACTGCTGTCGAGCATCCACCGGCTGCTGCGGCTTCGGAGATGGTGAGGCGAGATGAACCGCGCCCAGTCTCAGGCTCAAAGCAACCGGGCATCGGCCCCGCGTCGCCAGGCATGAACGCATCGCTGGGCATCCCTGCATCCACGCTCGGGTCTCGAAATGCGTCGCCAAACGCATCGCTTGAGATGCGGGCGTCGTTCGTCGAGAGAGGTTCGGGGCACGCAGTCGAGAGGAGAGTTGTCCCGAGAAGTGCAAGCCCGAGGGCACGACGAAGAAGCATGCAAGCGACGCTACCAAAGAAAGGGCACGAGACGAAATCGCACCCGCGCGATGTAGCCCCCGTAGCCGGCGTCGTTTGCAAGGACGCGCTCTTCCGCGACGCATCGAAGCGCCGTCGCAAGCCCCAGCGCGATGCCCACCAAGATGCTCTCCCAGCGCAGGGAACAGGCGAGGCAAATGAGCGAGATTGCGAGCTCGCCGGCGTACGCGGGATGGCGCAAGAGGTTGTACGGGCCACGCGTGATCAGCGTGCGTCGCGAGGGCAACACAGAGAAGGACGCGCCGAGCGTGAGCAGCGATGCGCATGTCCACGCGGCCGCGCATCCAAGGGCGATGAGGCTCGCCGTACCGAGATGTGTCGCGCCAAGCTGAAACGCGAACCCTGAGAGCAAGAGCGTGGGTAACGCGGCGAGCAAACCTCGCCATGCAGTGGCATCCACGGCGGGCTCGCGCCTGAAGAAGAGCGACGCGGCAACGAGATGAATCGCGCCCATCGCGATGCGTGCCGGAAGCGGAATGTCGTGCGCGTGCCGACTCCACCCTGCGATGGAACCGACACCCCACGCGGCCACTGTGATGCCGAGCGCGATGTCTTCGAGGCGGCCTGCCCTCGTGGGTGCGCCCGACCTGTTCGCCCCTGGCTCAGTAGAAGAAGAAACCACAATCCATGAAGTACGAAACGGCGTTCAAGACGACCAAGAGAACGATCGTTCCACCAATGCGCGCTGCAAATCCACCGGCGTTGTCCATGTCTGACTCCACTTGTTGAGGTCGGAAGTTCCCCCGTATCCGAGGAAGCGGGAAAGGATGCAGGCAGCGTCGACGATTTCGCGCGCGTTCACAACCCCAGCGCTACTCGGCTGTCGGGTCGAAGTAGATTGCATCCACCGCGATGCGCACATCCAGCGAGCGCAGAACGAGCTCTTCGCCCGCGCGTGCATCGTTCAGTACCCATCCCTCACTCGTCCGCCGAAAGACCTCGATGTGCTTGCTGTCGGTGTTCACGAGCACGTACTCCTCGAGCGAGGGCAAGAGCCGGTACTGGCGAAACTTCTCACCGCGGTCATTGCGCTCGGTGGACTCGGAGAGCACTTCGACAATCACGACAGGGTTGGTCAGTGCGAGCGTGTCGTCGATCGAGACTTGCCGCTTGCCGCAAATGACGGAGAGGTCGGGGTAGAACGTGCGGTCGGTCTCATCGACGCGGATCCGCAAATCTGAGGTGAACACGGAGCACGGTTTGTTGGCGCGATTGAGCGCATTTCGGAGCTCGCCGCCAAAGCCCATCGCGAGGCGTGCATGCTCGGAAGTGCCGCCTGCCATCGCGTAGATTTCGCCTCCGTAATACTCGTGCTTCTCGTCGCTGTTGCGCTCGAGTTCGAGGTAGTCGGCGTAGGTCACCTTTGCGACGGGGAGTGCGCTCATGGGTCTAGTGTAGCGACGCGCGTCGTCTCAGCGAGAAACGTTGCGAGTGCGGCCGTGCGCCTGGCGAGGCTTGCGAGCGAGCACCACTCACGGCGCTCATGGAAGTACTCGCCAAAGGGCCCAAGTCCATCGATGCAGGGGACGCCAAGCGCTGCGAGCAGGTTGCCGTCGGAGCCTCCTCCTTGAAGCGGCGCCTCACCGATGCCCAACCCCTGCGCGGCCGCGTGCTTCTCGTAGGCGAGGCGAAGTGTTTGCGATGCGGCGGTGGCTTCCATCGGAGGGCGGCTCACATCGCCGTGCAGCTCCACACGCACCGAGAGCGCGCGCTCATTGACCCAGCGCGCATCGATGCCCTCGAAGGGCGCGTGGGCAATCTCAAGGAGCGCATCGCGAAAGCGCGTCACGTCTTCGCCCCGTGTGAAGCGCACATCGATGCCGATCTCGGCCATGTCAGGCACGGTGTTCTTCGCGGTGCCGCCCGTGATCGTGCCCACGTTCACTGTGAGGCCACGCGCGTAGTCGGTGAGCGACTCGACACGGAGCACGGCTGCTGCAATCGCGTGAATCGCATTGGCGCCCGCTTGATGCTTGTTGCCGGCATGTGCTGCACGACCGAGTGCACGCAGATGAAAGAGCCCGCTCCCTTTGCGCGAGGTGACGATGTGATCGTGGATGCGGCCTGCTTCGAAGACGAGCGCGTTGCTCGCCAGAGGCGCGATGCGCGCGTAGAGGTCGTGCGAAGAAGGCGAGCCAATCTCCTCATCCGAGACAATCGCGATGCGCAGCTTGAGCGCACGGAATGCCGCCTCATCGACCGCCTTGAGCGCGCGCAGCGAAGCGAACATCGAGGTCACACCCGACTTCATATCGAGCACACCTGGGCCCTTGGCCGCATCTCCTTCGCGATGAAAACCGAAGAAGCCCATCGCGCGCGGAAAGACCGTATCTGCATGACCTACGAGCAAGAGCGCGGGCGTGCTCGCCTCGCATGCAGGCGTGGCGTAGACGCGATGTGACGCGACCTCTTCCGCACCCGGTGCGACGGCTTCGATGTGCAGACCAAGCGCCCTCGCTTCGACATCCAAGCGCGTCATCACGCGCTCCACATCGGCCACCTCACGCGTTGCACTCGGATGCTCGACCAACTCGGCCAAGAGCGGCACCTGCCAGCGCTCGAAGGCTTCCATCACCGAGTCATGCAGGTCTGCACTTCGCGTTGCGCTCATCCAAGCATGGTACTCGTGCGCCATGGCCCTGACCGCAACGATGCGCCGCTTTGATATCGAGGTCGCCGACAGCGATCGCAGCATCTACGAGACGCTCGACCTCCGTGTCGCGCAGCATCCCTCGGAGACGGATCGCTACCTCGTCACGCGCGTGCTCGCGCGCTGCTTGGAGCACGCCGAGGGCGTGAACTTCAGCAAGGGCCTGGGCGAGGCGGATGAGCCTGCGATCTTCCAGAAAGACTTAACGGATCAGCTGCTCGCCTGGATCGAAGTGGGCAACCCCGCGACCGATCGACTTCATCGCGCAGCGAAGCTCGGAGCGGCGCGCTCGGGTGCGCGTGTGGCCATCTACACATGGCAGCGCGGCCAAGAGTTGGTGAAGCAGATTCACGAGGCGAAGGTGCACCGCGCCGAAGACATCGCCGTCTACGCCTTCGAGCAGAGCTTCCTCGACGGCATCATCAAGACGCTCGACCGCAACAACAAATGGGAGCTCAGCGTCTCAGGCGGCGCGCTCTACCTGACCATCGGCGGCAAGCTCCACGAGGGTACCTGCACGCGCCTGAGCGCGTAGTCGTTCGAGGCACTCAAGACGGAAAGAAGAAAGCGCGCTGGCTTTCACCAACGCGCTTCATTCATCACCTTGAAGGAGGCTCAGCTCACTTCTTGACGGGCGCTGCTGCAGGCGTCTTCGCTGCTGCTTCACGCTTGGCCTTGAGCGCGTCCGCCTCAGCAGCCTTGCCCTGAGCGCGAAGGCCGGCCTCAAGTGCGTCGGGCGACTTCGCGTTCCAGTTGTAGCCAATCTGCTTGTCTGCAAGGCCGATGGTGCCTTCGCCCACAAGGCCGTCGACCGTGTAGCCGAACGTCTTCTGGAACTCCTTCACGGCAGCCTCGGTCTTGGCCCCGAAGTGACCGTCCGCCTCGATGTCGAAGCCGAGCTTGACAAGCTTCTCCTGGAAAGCCTTGACATCATCACCCTTCGAACCGTCTTTGAGCAGCTTCGTCATTTCGAGAATCTCCTTTGGTGCGCCACCCGACCTCAATGCATCGGTGCTGGGCGACGCGACGTTTGCGATCTCCATGCCGACGACTCAGCCGCGACAAAGGCCCGGTTATTTGGCCTTCTTGGTCACGCGCACGTGCCAACTGTTGCCTTGAACCAACTCAATGAGGGCGTCGCCACCGAGGGGAGCCACTAGCCGCTGCATGTCCGCGCGCGTCCAGTAGTGCGCGATGTGCGGAAGCATCTGATCGAAGATGATCGACTCGACGTTCTTCTTCGAGAGCGTCTTGAGGTGGTTGTAGTAGTCGGTACGGAAGGGGATGCGCTGCATCACGGGCCAAGCGACGGCGGTTGTGACGCGTGCGAGCGTGTGGGTCGCGCCGATCGGGAGACGCGAGCCGACGAAGCGAAAGCCCTGGATCACTGGCAAAAGAAGGCGATTTCCCTCTTTGCCGTAACACCAAAGGACGAGGTCGCCGCCCGGTGCCACGCAGGACCACATCGCTTTGAGTGCACGCTCGGGCTCTGCGAGGTGATGGAGCACGCCGATGTTGGTCACGCGATCAAACGTCCCAAAGAGCGTGGGGCCGAGGTCGTAGACGGATGCCTTGTGCACTTCGGCGCGCTCATCGTTCGCGAGGTTGCGACGTGCCGAGCCAAGCGAGCCCTCATCGACATCGACCGCGACCATCTTCGCGGCGCCATTCTTGAGCATGAAGAAGGGATTGCGACCCATGCCGCAACCCACGTCGAGCACGCGCTTGCCTGCAAACGAAGCGAGCCCCGTCGAGCCCATCCACCGTGCGAGCTGGCGCTCATGCTCGGGAATGATCGCGTCGTAGTGGGCCCACTCGTAGCCGAAGCGGTCCGTGGAGCCGCGCTGGACGGTGGAGGGTTCGTTCTCGGGGTTCGTCATCGCGCGTAGTAGTAGGAGAAAGAGCGCGCGAGGGAAAGCGACGAAGTCAGCGCGCAGCTCAAGCTGGGCAGATAGGACCGCCACGCATGCAGATGGAGCGTCCACCGCTCACGCCGCAATAGCCGCCCGGGCAATCGGCACTGGTCGAGCAACCGTTGGTTGGGTAGCGACAGGTCATCTCCGCGCGGATGCCGCAGCACGGGTCCGCAGCGAGGATGCAGTGTCCCCCGGGCTCGGCGTTGCAGTCGCTGTCCGCGCGGCAGGCGACCGCCGAGACGCAGTGTGCGATGGGGCCGGTCACGCCCTTGGGAATGCAGATGCCCGTGCCGCAGTCGGCGTTCGAGGTGCATTCGTCTGTCGCGCACTCGTTGGTGGGAAGTCGAAACGCGCCGCCACAGTGCGGCGTAATGGGACCAAGGAAGCATTGCGCGGGTGCGGTGCAATCGGCACTTGTGCAGCACGCGTCCGCGCGCTCAGGGTCGCATGCCGTCGCCGGCACGGGCTCGACTTGGCAAACGCGATAGCCACCCGGCGCAAGGGCGATGCAACGCGTGAGGTGTCCGCAGATACCAACTAAGGCTGCACGGAGTTGACCAGATTCATCACACCGGTCGCAGAGCCAACGACGAGAAACGCGACGCCGAATGCGAACGTGAGCACGCCGCCGATGGCGAGACAGAAGACGATGATCGGCGTCACAAAGGCCACGCCCAAGGCACGCTCGTGAGGCAATCCGTGAATGCTCTTCGCGGCGCCGTAGACCGCAAAGCCGCTCCAAAGAAGCATCGCAAGGCGCGAGCCCCAGTGAAAGAGCATGCCGAAGAGAGGCACCCACGAGACGAAGAGCGGGATGCAGAGCCACGCGCGAATCGCGCCCGTATAGAGGCCCGCGCGAAGCGAGAGCGCGAGGCTTCCCGTGCCCCCCAAGAGACGCGAAAGCACAAAGAGCACGGTGCCGTAGCAGAGCTCGACGTAGAGCGAAAAAAGGAAGAGCACGAGCGGGATCGAAGCCACGCCCGCACAGAGCAACCCTGCGCCCAAGCGCCCCAGCACATCGCCTGCCTCGGGTGAGGCCATCGCGACGACACCAACGAACATCGGCAAGGCCGCGAGGCACGGAAGGATGAGCCAGAAGGGCAACCAACCGACGAGGCTCGCAAGCAAAGTGAAGCGCAACGCCGCGAAGACGGAGCCTGGCTGCGCGAGCCCGCTGAAGGTCTCGATCGGCGTGATCGTCGCGCTCCACACGGTCCCAAAGAAGCGCGAGAAGACCCCTTTGCCTTCTGCCTCCCACGCGATGATCGTGGGCTCACTCGGGCTCGTGGCAGCAGCCACTGCGAGTGGTGCAGGCAGGGCAAAAGGGTCGTCGTTCATCGACGTCTCTCTACATCGAGGCGGCTCAACTACGAAGTGCGCGCTTCAAGATCTTGCCCGTGGGGCCCTTCGGGAGCGCATCCATGAACGCGATGATGCGCGGGTATTTGTAGGCCGCGAGCTTCTCACGCGCATAGGCCGTGATGTCCTCAGCAGTGACCTCCTCAAAGCCCGGCTTCTTCGCGATGACGGCCTTCACTTCTTCCCCGTGGCTCTCGTGCGGCACGCCGATCACGGCGCACTCCGCGACACACGGATGGCCGTAGAGGACTTCTTCAATCTCGCGCGGATACACATTGAAGCCGCCGCGGATGATCATGTCCTTCTTGCGATCGACGATGAAGTAGAAGCCGTCGTCATCGCGGTGGCCGATGTCGCCCGTGTAGAACCAGCCATCCTTGATCGACTCGGCCGTGGCCTCGGGGCGCTTGTAGTAACCGCGCATGATGTTGTGGCCGCGCACGGCGATCTCACCTGGCACGAGCGAGTCGCGAATGGTGTTGCCCGCATCGTCGACAAGCTTGAACTCGACGCCCCAGATGGGAAGGCCGATCGAGCCCGCCTTCTTCGGCTTGTCCATCTGATTGAAGCTCGCGATGGGCGAGGTCTCCGAGAGACCAAAGCCCTCAAGGACGTTGAGATTGAACTTCGCATCGAAGGCGTTCATCACCTCGACGGGCATGGCCGCACCACCCGAGACGGCCGCACGCAAGCTATCCGTCTTGAACTCCGTCGCGCGCGGGAAGTGCAGCATCGCGAAGTACATCGTGGGCACGCCGGCAAATATTGTAATATGATGCTTTTGAATGAGGCTGAAGGCCGCCTCCGCATCGAAGCGCGGTAGCAGCACCACCATGCCGCCCGAGGCGAGCGTCGCGTTCTGAATGACGGTCTGCCCGAAGCTGTGAAAGAGCGGCAATGCACCGAATGCGACGTCGTTTTCGGTGAAGCGAAGGAGCATCGTGCGCGCGTAGTGCGCGTTGAAGAACATGTTGAAGTGCGTGAGCTCGGCGCCCTTGGGCTTCCCCGTCGTGCCGGACGTATAGAGGATGACGGCCGTGTCATCCGGCATCGTCGCGGGCACATCGACCACGGGCTGCGAGGTCGCCACGAGCATCGTGAAGGAGTGCGCGCCCTCAGGTGCTGTCACATCGGACCTGTCGGCGCGTGCAACGATCAGATGCTTGCACGAGGGCACACGTGCGACGGCCGCCTGCGCTTGCGGCGCGAAGCCTTCCCAGGCAACGAGCGCGACCGAGTCTGAGTCCTCGAGGTGGTAGGCAATCTCGTCGGCCGTGAGCAGCACATTGAGCGGCACGATGGGGTTGGCCGCGTAGTGCCCGCCGAAATACGCGATGGTGAAGTGCGGCACGTTCGGCAGGAGGAGCGCGATGTGCTGACCCGGGCGAAGCCCAAGCCCTTGCAAGCCACCTGCGAAGCGACGCGCCATGTGGTCGAGCGTCGCGTAGTCGATTGCGGTCTCGCCCAGCGTGATGGCCGTGCGCTTGGGGAACTGCTTGGTGGCTTCACTGAGAAGCGTCGCGAGATTCAGGCTCATCGGATTCCCTTTCGTTGGGTGGACGAAGAGAAGGTCGTCGCTCTCGAAGCGGAGATCAAGATGCGCCTGATGACGCACCGCCGATGATGACGCAGCGCTTCACGAACTCGCTCAGATCGCGAAGAGCGAGGCGAGCCTTGAGCGCTCCGTCTCTCCGTGAAGCCGTCGAAAGGTCGTTGCGTTGGCGGCCAGGACCTCGCCCTCTGGCAGCAGCGCATAGATGCGATGCGCAACCGCAAGGTTGCCTTTTGCGTCGAAGCCGACGGCGTTTGAGCGCACCGCGACACGCTGGCCTCCGCGGACACCAAAACGAAACGTGACCTCCTCCGCCTCCGGCGTGAGCGCGAGCGGGTTCAGGCCCTTCGCAGCCAGCGCACGCGAGAGCGCTTCATCGCACCAATCGACGTAGGCCGGATGGTTCGCGTGATCGAGCGGGTCCATCCACGTCCACCACGCATCGAACTCGAATTCGAGCGTCGCGCTGCTCTCAATCTTCTCGGTGATCGGCGGCAGCTCAGGCTCCAGAAAAGAGCCCTCGATCGTCTCGGGCACGAACGCATCGAGCAGCGACTTCGGTGCGCGCGTGGGCACCATCGCAGCCGAGACGTGCACCCACTCTTGTCGTGCCGATGCAATCGCGCCGCGCTCCTTGGAGACGATGCGCACCTCGCGCGTCGAGAAGAGATCACGCCGCATGCGACTGACCCATGTCGTGCCCGTGAGCGCCTCGCCGTAGTAGGGCTCTTGCGCGTGGCGCACCGTCATCGAGCGCACGATGAATGCCGCGCTCTCATCGCGGTAACGCTTCGGTGGCCAGCCCGCCTCCGTCGATGCATCGACGGCAATCTCTTGGAAGCTGCGCCACATATCTCCCGCACGCGGAGCATCGCGAAGAGAGAAGGCCGAGCGAGGGATGAGGGCACGCGTTTCGAACATGGCAAAGACGATGTGAGGCGCGCCCGAGATGGTCAAACGCGGCGACTTGGAATGTGCACGCCCGTGATGACCTCGCCGGTGGCAAACGCGCTCAGGTGAAAGCGGCCCATCGCAACTTCATCGCGTGCAAAACGCACCAGGCCTGGGCCTACGTCGTTCTGAAAGATGCACGTCAGAAGGCCCTCGCCCTCACCCGTGAATCTGAGGCGAACCTCAAGTTCGTGAAAGCCCATGTAGGTCTGCGTGAGCGGATATTGGGCCTTGTAGAGCGCCTCCTTCGCCGAGAAGAGCACAAGCGCCATACGCCCCCGTATGGACGATTCGAAGTCCTCGAGGGATGCAATCTCGCGCTCCAGAAAGACGCTCTTCCAGAGGTCGCGCTTGAGCTCGCTTCGATGCTCGATGTCGATGCCGACCGTGCCCGCGTGCTTGGGCATCACGGCGACCACGGCGCGCGTATCGCAGTGGCTGATGCTGCCGTGCACGGGCTCGGGCCAGATGGGCGCGCGGTCGCTGTGGTTCATCAGCTCGGCGTCGTGCACGCCGAAGTGCGCGAGGGCTTGTCTTGCGAGGTGCCTGCCTGTCGCGAACTCGCGCTTGCGCTTGTCGATCGCCTTGGCCACGAGCAGCGCTTCCCGCTCGGTGAGTGAGGGGACAAAGCGCGCGTCGATGAGGGAGCTGAGCACGCGAATGGAGGGCTCCTCGAAGAGGCCTTCAACGCGCTCGGCCGTCATCGTGTGAAGTCCATGGTGCCAAAGACACGCTCGTCGCCCTTCGGGTCCTCGAAGATGCCTTCCACATGCGCGTGGCCCTCGCTCGATTGGCGCAGTCGCAAGCGCAAGCGGAGCTCATCTCCGGCGAACGAAGGCTTGCGGTAGGCCATCTCAAAGCGCCCCACGAAGCTCACATCCTTGAGGCCATGCGCGTGCAGAAGTCGCAGTGCGGCTTGCTCCATCAAGAGCGGATAGACGAGCGAGTTCACGTGCTGGTTCGAGTCCGTGTGGCCGAGGCCAAACACGATCGGCGCAACATCCAACTGCCAATCGGCAAGCCAATCCGCCTTGGTCGAGAAGAGGCTCCTCGGCACGAAATGCGCGACGTCGCGGCTGTGCATCATGCCGAGGGGAAGCTCGGTCACTGTGCGCTCTGCGGGTGGCGCAAAGGGCTTGGTCAGAATGTGCTCGGCCCACATCGAACCAAGCGCGAGCTCGCTCCCTGCATTCGGCGGAGGCGGGCCCCAGACGCCTGAGCAAATGCCCGTCGCATCGGCGAAGAGATCGAGTCGATAACGAATGCGTCCTTCTGCATCGAGGGTGCGTACAAGCTCAAAACCGCCGTCGGCTTGAATCGGTGTGCGCACCGCAATTGGGCCACCGCCGGTGACGACCACAAGGCGCGTGAGGATGGGCAGGATGCCCTGCGCGACCATCGACGGAAGCGCAGGGTCACGCTCCAGCACATCACGCCAAAGTGCCGCGCCAATCGCGTGGCTCATCGTGAGCGCAGAGAGCCTTCCGTCTTGGCTTACGTTCTCATAGCGCAGGTCGAGTGAGCCCTTGCCGCGCTGGTGCATCGGCACGATCGGAAAGACAGGAAGCTGCTTGCGGAACACGGCGTGATCGACCGACATGGCGCGCTCTTTACCCTACTGCGGGGTCTGCTCCATCGACTTCGTCCTCATCGAAGCGATAGCCCTCGGCCTGCTTCTCAAACATGCGTGCGTAGAGCCCGCGTGCGGCGATGAGCTCGGCATGCGTGCCGTCTTCGACGATGCGTCCGCCATCGAGCACAAGGATGCGGTCGGCCATGCGCACCGTGGAGAAGCGATGCGTCACAAGCAGCGCAGTGCGTCCATGCGCGAGCTCGCGAAAGCGCTCGAAGATGCGCGCCTCACTCTCCGCATCGAGTGCAGCGGTCGGCTCATCGAGCACCAAGAGGCCACTCTTGCGCATGAACGCGCGCGCGATGGCGACGCGCTGCCATTGGCCGATCGAGAGCTGCTCGCCACCGAACCAACGACCGAGCTGCGTGTCGTAGCCCTTGGGCAATTCGCGCAAGATCGAATCCGCATCGCCCTCGACTGCGGCACGCTCAATCGCCTCGCGGTTGTCGATGTCCGGTGCCCATCCAAGGCCCACGTTCTCTGCGGCCGTGAGGTGGTAGTGCGCGAAGTCTTGAAAGACGACACCGATGCGACTGCGGAGGGCTGCGAGGTCCATCGCGGCAACGTCATCTCCATCGATCTTGATCGTGCCCGAGGTCGGACGATGAAGCCCCGTGAGCAGCTTGATGAGCGTCGTCTTGCCTGCGCCATTCGGGCCCACCAGCGCCACGACTTGCCCGGCGGGGATCTCGAGGCTCACGTGTTCGAGCGATGCCTTCGCGATGCCCGGATACGCAAAGCCCACATCCTCGAAGGTGAGCCGCGGTGGATGCGTCTCCACATTCACGACGCCGCCTCCCTCACCAGGCGCATCGGGCAGCGCGAGGTACTCAAAGAGATTGCTCATGTAGAGCGAGTCACCCCATGCACGCGCCAGCGAGCTCATGGCGCTCTGGAAGGCTGACTGCGCCTGACGAAACACAGTCAGGTAGAGCGTCATCGCACCGAGCGTGATGTTGCCCACCACGGCCAACGAGACGATGTAGGCGAGCACCGCGTAGAAGATGCCCGACGAGACGATGCCGAGCGTCGTTACCCAGAGGCCGCGCGAGCGCGCGAAGCTCGCATCACCTTCGAGGAGCGATGTGCGTAGGTGCACAAGGCGTGTGCGAAAAAGGCTCGAGAGCCCGAAGAGCTTCATCTCTTTGGCGAGGTGATCGCTCGTGAGCGATTGCGTGTAGTAGCCAGCCTTGCGCTCCGTCTCGGTGCGGCCGCGGCGTCGCTCGAAATCCACACCCGAGAAATGCGCCTCGGCGAAGAAGGGGAGCGAGGCGAGCAAGAGTGCCAAGACGGCCCATGGGCTGAAACCGGCGAGCAGCACCGCAAAGCCCGCGACCGTGATCAGATGACGCGTGAGCGCGATGCCATGCGTGAGCATCTCAAGCGGGCGCCAGCTCGCGTCCTTTCGCGCGCGCTCCAGCATGTCGAGAAACTTCGGCTCCTCGAAGTGGCCGATGGAGAGCCGCTGCGCTTTGTCGGCGACGAGCAAGTCGACTTCGAGCGCGAGCTGCCCGCGGAGAATCTCGGCGAGGTAGCCAATCGTCTGACCCGAAATGAGCTTCAGCGTGACGAGCACAGCCTCAACGCCGACCCAGAAGACGGCGCGGTTCACTCCCATCATATCGCTATATGAGTGTGAGCCTGCGAGCGCAGCGACGACGGCATCGACAATCTCTTTGCCCACCCAGGCGATGGCGATGGGCAATAGCGCATCGAGCAAGGCGACGGCGAGATAGCGCGTGACGAGCGAACCCTCGAGCTTGCGGGCCAAGCCGAGCGAAGACTTGAGGTTGCCGTAGAGCAGACGAACGCGCGCGAGCGGGCTCTTGGGTTCTTCGTTGGGCGTCATGGAGTCTTGGGCGTGCGGCGCTGCGGCGCGAAGAAGAGGAAGAGCGAGATGAGGAGACCGATGGCCCAGAGCCAGCGCGTGAGGATGCCGTCGAGAGGTGCGTAGCGCAGTGCGACCGTGTGCGTTCCGCTTGGCACTTGGACTGCGCGCACGAGGCCGTTGGCGCGCACTACGCGCGAGGGCGTTCCGTCGACCGCTGCGGTCCAGCCTTCGTCGTAGGTGGCGTTGATGACGAGCCAGCCAGAGGCGGAGGCCGTGACTTCGTATGAGGCTGAGTCCGAGTCTGTGACTGAGTCTGTGACTGAGTCCGAGTCTGAGACCGAGTCCGAGTCTGTGACCGAACCCGTCTCCACAATCGCAACCCTCGCCGGCGCCAACCGACGAATGCGATCCAGCGCCTCTTCGCGCGTGTTCACCCACTCCACGCGCGTGCCCGATGCGAAGTACGCGCGCGGTACGGGCTCACCGAGATCGAGGATGCGGCGTGTGCCATCCGTGTAGACCGTGTGTGCCTGCGGCATCGATGCGAGCACCTCGGGCCTCGGCAGATAGTGATGATCCCAACCGTGGAGAAAGTGCGGCGAGGTCAGCGCGTAGCGCACGCCGAACTGCCGGAGTAGGACGGGTTCTCGTGCGAGCTGCGCGAGCATGCGCTCATACGCGTGCAGCATCAGCGGGTCTTGGTAGCCGCGAAAATCTCGATGCCCCATGCGCGTGCCAGAGCGGCAACCAAGTGCGAACTCATCGAAGACCGTCGCATCAGGGGTCGGGATGGCCTCATGCAACGCATCGCTCTCACTCGCACAAGGCAGTGCACCTTCACGCGAATGGCGCTCTTCCGGAAGACGCTGCGAGACAAGCGCGAGATGCGCCGCGAGCACCAAGGGGACCCAGCCCCAGCGCGCCGCGATCCCTTTGTACGCAGGCCAGTGCGCACGTAGCGCACTCACACCGAGCGCGAAGAGCATCGCGCTGCTTGGGCCAAGCCAGGCCTCGTAGCGATGCGGCAAGCGGAAGTGCGAGACACCCGGAGCAAAGTCGTAGGCGAGACGAAAGAGCGGCGTGTGATCGCCCAGGGTGAGCAGCACCGCGAGAACGCCGATCACGAGCATCGCAAGCGTCATCTTGCGCGTGTGCTTGTGGGAAAGACCGGCAAGTAAGCCCAGCAAAACCAGGGGGCCTATGTAGAGGTGATTGCCAGGCTGCGGCGACAAGAACGCGCGTAGCTGCGCGGGTGAGAGCGCGCCGTCTGCGATGGAGGCGAAGGTGTGATCCGCCTGCACCGAGCGTGCGGAGAGGAGCGCGCCCGGTAGCAAGATGACGAGCGTGAGCAGTGCAGTGAGTGCTGCGGCAAGCGCGCAATGCGATGTGATTGCAATCTTATCGCGATACGATTTGTATCGGATCCATTGGAGGAGCAGGGTCACAACGAAGTAGAGCGCCGCGAACGAGACGGAGAGCCAGAGCGCAGGGGGCGAGCCCGTCCATGCGACAAGGCCCACCGAGAGAGCGAGTGCGCTTGCATGGCGCGCGGAAGGCTTCTCCAAGAGCGCGTCGATCGCAGCGAGGACGAGCGGCATCCAGGCAGAGGCGAGCGTGAGGTTGAGCTCCCAGTTGTGTCGCATGAAGGGCGCGGTCGCGAAGAGGGCTGCACCCACGGCGCATGCGGAGTGCATCAGTGGCGCGCTCGCTTCGCTCTTCGTCCAGGGGCTTCGACGCAACCAGAAGTGCGTCGTCATCATCGCGATGAGGAAGCCGAGGATGACGCGGCCGGTGGCCCAATGCATCGAAGGGCTTGGTCCTGCGACCGCACAAATCGCCCAGTTCAGCGGGTGATAGGGCGCTGCCTGCGGGTCCGCGTAGTAGGCGTAGCCACCGCGATCGAGCTCGCTCCAGTAGGGCATCTCGCCGGCGTGGAGGTTGCGACAGAGCAAGACGAGATCGGGCCAGTACTGCTCGGGAACATCCCACTCGAAGTAGCGCGTGGCGCCATGCGCGAGGGAGACGACGAAGGGCCAGAAGAGGAAGGCGAGGGTGCTGAACCAGACCACCGCCGAGAGCGCGAGGTCGAGCCGCTCTGTTCGCTGCGTGGTCTTCACGGGGCGGCCCGCACGTAGAGCTCAAGCCTCGGTGCGCGGCCGACGTTCCATGTGCCTGCGGGCACAAATCCCTCGTCGTGTGCTTGCGTGCGAAGCGCGTCGGCGCGGCCGCTGCTCGTGTCGACGAGGATGGCCCTCACGGAAGCTCGATCTTCCTCGCGCAGGTACTCGGGATGCTGCGTCGAGAGCGCTTGGTCGGTGAAGCCAAGGACCGGGTCTTCGAGCTCGACGGTGAGCGGCCAGGTCGTGACGATGAGCCCGCCCTGCGGAATGCCGCGCGCATCAAACTCCGCGTGGATCGCGTGTGCCGCTTGTTGATGGCTTTCGAGCACATCGGCGTAGACAAAGCTCAGCTCGGGCGCTTGCTCTGCGGATGAGAAGAAAAGCCCCACGAGGCCCATGGTGATGGGGCCGAAATACGCCGAGACGCGCAGGACATCGCGTAGCTGTGAAGGCTGATCGGTCGTGTGAAAGATGAGCAGTGAGCAGGCGAGGATGACGCCTGGATGCGCGGGCAACGCGTAGCGCTCCAGCCAGAACATCTGCGCGAAGAAGATGACGTTGAAGAGCGCGAGCAAGCACGAGGCGACGAAGAGCGGCTCGATGAACAAGCGCGGCGCGTGCTTGTAGGCGAAGGGTGCGCAGCACATCGCGATGAGCACGAGGATGAAGCGACCGTGCCAGAGGAAGATGGATGGGATCGCCGTGAGGAAGTTGCTCAGCGTGAAGTGGCGCTCGCTGAACAAGCCTTGGTGATGCGGGAAGACGAAGTAGCCAGCGTTCACGCGCTGCCACACAAAGAAGCCGATGAGGGCCAAGAGAGGCAGCACCGAGAGCGCGATCGCGCGCTTCGCAAAGGCTGTGTTGAGTGTGCCTGTGCGCCAATGATGAAAGACGATCGCAGCGCCGATTGCACCGCTCGTGAAGATGCCTGTCTCTTTGATCCAGACGAGCACAACACCCATCACCGCGGCCCAACCAAGCCGCCTGCGATGCACGAAGAAGAGGGCCAATGCGGTGATGCCGGTGAGCGGCATCTCGGGCAGGAGGAAGGCCGCCATCGTGAGGTAGAGCGGCGTCGCTGCGAGCACGAGTGTGGAGAGCACGGCGATGGCGCGTGAGGCGCGCTCGTAGGCAATCACATACGTCGCGACGAGGCCTGTGATGGCGAAGGGAAGGACGAGCGCGTGGCCCACGACGGGGCTTGGTCCGAAGAGTCGAAAGGCGATGGAACCAAGGGTGTAGAGCAGCGGCGGATGGCCGCGCGACCAGTCGTCTGGGAAGTGCCCTGGCGTTGGATTCATGTCGTGATCGGCGAGCCAGCGCGCACCTGCGACATACACATCCGCCTCATCCCAGAAGTACGGAAGCGAGAGCGGGCCCGCGCGCACGACGAGGAGCCAAAGCGTCGAGACGAGCGTGACGATCAGCACCTCACGCCATGCGATGCGCTTCTCTTTCGCCTCAGTCTGCATGGCCTTTGCGCTTCAGCGTGACGCCGCGAAGTCGCGCATCAGCTTCTGCCAATCGGCCTTCCAGCGCGCCTCGTTGTAGTCGCGCAGGGCCATCGTGCGGCTCGCCTCACCCATGCGCGTTGCGAGGTTGTCATCGTTTAACAAAATATTACAATACTCGCGAATCGACTTGGCGTCATCGGCCACAAAGCCATTCACGCCGTGCTGCACGTAGCGCTCGATGCCGGGGATTCGAAAGCTCACGATCGGCATGCCCGTCATCAACGCCTCGATGAGCGTGATCGTGTACTCCTGCTCGCCGTCGTGAAGGTAGACGCGGTGCGCGCGGTAGAGCTTCTGAATGCCCTCGTAGTCGAACTTCTCCTGCGCCTCATCGAGGTGATCGACATGCAGATGCGGCACATCCTTCATCGCCTCTTGGTATTGGCGGTAGTGCCAACCGCGGTCTCGGTAGGAGTGAATGATGCTGAGCACGCTCTTGGTCTCGCCGCTCCAAGGGCCATACGCCTGCGGGTCGAGGCCGAGCGGTACGTAGGGCACATCGACCTTCTTGTGCTCCTTCAACCAGGCCACGGTGTTCGGATAGAAACTCACCACACGCGTCTCAGGTCGTGCAAGCAACGCATCCCACTCGTGGCTCTCAAGCTCCGCGTTTTTGCAGACGCGATAGAGCACCTTGCCGGGGCGATTCGCGAAGAGCTTCCACTGCCAGTTGAACATCAACCAGGCGATGTCGTAGTGCGCGGGCCAGCCGATCGAATCGCTGTCGAGCAAGCGCGCGTAGTCCTCGGGGCCGTAGTCGAGATGCGCATCCTCGAAGCTCGGAAGGACGTTCGTGACGTTCTCTGGCTGCGGTCGCCAATACTTGAATTGGTCCCAATGGCCGAGGAACGAGATGGGCAATCCTGTGCGGCAGAAGTGGTACTGCACGCCAGGGTGCGTGGGGATGATGAGGACGTTCGGGTCAGTCATCTGAACTCTTCTGTGTGCTGCGCTACGCGTGCAGTCGCGCATTTGCGCGGAGGATGTCGACAGGCGCCAAGGCCTCGCGCTCATGGTCTGTAAGGGCTCGGCTGAGCTCGCCACTCACGTCGAGCACCGTGCCCGCAGCAAGCCTCTCGGCGCATCGTACGAGTGCGCGTCGGTCGGCCTCCGCGGGGTGTCCAACGATCACAATCTCGGCGCCCTCAAGGGCCTCTTCGACCGTCTCACAGGCCACGGCTCTTTCGTCACCGAGTGCCAATTTCAGCGCATCGATTCCGAGTGGTGGGACGCGCGCGTCGAGCACATTCGCATCAGCCACACGCACTTCGACTTTCCGATCCAAGAGCGCAATCGCGAGGGCCACAGGCGCGGAGTCACGGACATCGGGAGCGCCCGGTTTGAAGCCGATACCGATGATCGCGACCTTCTTCGGGGCATTCACCAGCACGGCGTCGAGCAGGTATTGAAGATGCGCGTCGTTCGATGCGAGCACGTGCTGCATCACGGGCACCTGCACATCGTGATGCGCGGCGTAGGACGCAAGGCTCGCCATGTCTTTGACGAGGCACGCGCCACCAAAGGGCATGCCGGGCTTGAGGTACGCAGCGGAGGTGTTGAGCTTCGTGTCGCGACAGAGAAGCTGCATCAGCTCGAAGGGGTCGACTTGAAGTGGCTGTGCAATGCGCGCGACTTCATTCGCGAACGCGACCTTGAGCGCATGCCACGCGTTGTTCACCAGCTTGATGACTTCGGCCGAGGGCAGGTCCGTCTCGACGAGGCGCGAGGTGTGCTCGCGATAGAGCGACTGAATGCTCGCGCGTGCTGACTCGGAGGTCGTTGCGTAGATGACGAGCTGCGGCTCTTCTCGGTCCTTCACAGCGCTTCCTTCGCGCAAGAATTCTGGGTTGAGCGCGAAACCGATGTTGGCACTCGGTGCCACTTTCTGAATCGCATCGAGCGCGTGCAGATGAAAGCCCGGTGGCACGGTGCTGCGCACGATGATTGTGTATGCAGCGCCCTCAGGAACTGCGCGCGCAACATCCGCGCAGGCGGCAACAAGGGCGCGCGTATCAAGCTCGCCATTCTCTCCGCGCGGCGTCCCGACGCACATCAGCGCCACATCGGTGTGCGCGACGGCATGCTTCAGGTCGGTCGTCGCATGAAGCGTTCCGAGTGCACGCGCGTGTGCGATGCGTGCTTCGAGATTCGGCTCCGCGAGTGGTGCGCGTCCTTCTTCGAGCGCGCGCACGACGGCCTCGCGCAAGTCAACGCCGATGACGTTGCGTCCCGTTGCCGCGAGTACTGCCGCTTCGACCGAGCCGACATAGCCAAGGCCGATGACAGCGATGCGAAGGCTCGTGTCGATTCGCAGCGTGTCTTGCTGATTGGCACTCATCGGAAAGCCTTACGAGAGAAGCGTTTCGTTCTTCACGCCGCGTTGATCGGTGCGCACGCCCTCGTGCCAATCCATCAGCTTCTTTGCGCTCATGTCGAAAAGCGAACTCGCCCGCGCACCACTGCGATGAAGCCGCATCGCGGTCGCGGTCTTCACGCATCCGATGCCGTACTTCACGCCTGGCCCGAAGGTGATCGTCTGCATGTCTTCGAAGTAGTGCGCGGGGCACGACATCTCACCGATCGCGTAACCAAAGTGGATGGCCTGCGCGAGCACCTCATTGTCGAAGACGTAGTCGTTGCGGTTCTCTGCGAGCGGCAGCTCCTCCAAGAAGCGACGCGAGAAGGCGCGGTAGCCCGTGTGAAATTCGCTGAGCCCCGAGCCCATCAAGACGTTCTCGAAGATGGTGAGGCCGCGGTTCACGACGTACTTCCATTGCGGCATGCCGCCCTTGAGTGCGCCGCGCACAAGCAGGCGTGAGCCGAGCACGATGTCGTAGCCGCCATGCGCGACCATCGAGGCCATCGCGGGCATCAACTCCGGTTTGTATTGAAAGTCGGGGTGCACCATCACGACGACATCCGCGCCCTGCGCAAGCGCCTCCCGGTAGCCCGTCTTCTGCCCCGCGCCGTAGCCCAGATTCTTGCTGTGCCGCATCACGATGCAGCCAAGCTTTGCGGCCAGCTCACCGCAACCATCGGTGCTTCCGTCGTCGACGAAGATCAGCATGTCGGCGTAGTCAGGCGGAATCGCCGCAAGCGTTCGCTCAAGGGTGCCTTTCACGTTCAGGCCCGGCAGGACGACCGCAACTTTCTTTCCGTTGATCATGCGCGGCGAATGGTAGGCGATGTGTGCGAGAGGGCGGGAGGAAACGAGAGAGAGGGTGTGAGTGGGCGATGCGTGTACGCTGAGCGACTGCGTACGGGATGGGTCTTGCTGTTTTCGGTGCTCCCGTTGTCGGCGCCCGCGAAGCGCGATCCCTGGCGCACGGTGCGGCTGCACGTCGTCGCAGATGGCGATGAACCGGTCGCTCTCTTCGTGTCGACCCCGGGCGGAGGGCGCACTCACTATGAGTTGCTCTGCGAGGCGCCATGCGACGTCGATGTGTTTCCAGCACGCTTCCGCTTCGGCGTGGAGCGCCCAGCCACCGTGCTCGTCGCATGCTCAATGTGCTCGACGTTCAGGAGAGCCTGACGCTCCGCGCGCTCTACGAGAACCGAGGCGACACGCGCGTCATAGGCGGTCTTCTTCTCGGCCTTGGCGTCATCGGTTGGGTGACCGCCATCGGCGGCCTAGCCGCGAGCATCGGTGAGTCTCTGAGCGCGAGCTTCGGAGGCAGACCCACGACGAATGGACCTCTCGCATTCATCCTCGTTGGGGCAACGCTCGGGACGATTTGCGTCCCCGTTGGACTTGCGCTGGCGCTGCTCAAAGACGTGGCCGACGTGCGCATCGATCCCGACGGTGCCATTCGCTTCTAGCGACAAAGCCGCGCGAGTACTCACGTATCCTCCGCGCCATGCCCTCCCTCGCATCGCTCTCGCTCGGTTTCCGCGAACGCTTTCTCTCGCATGACGAGATCACAGAGCAGCTCGATCGCTGGGTCGCGGCGTTCCCCCTACTATTGAAATATGATTCGATTGGTACAACGCCCGAGGGCCGTCCGATCTGGCTCATCACGCTGGGCAAAGAGCCTGGGCGCAAGCGTCCGGCCGTCTGGGTCGATGCGAACATGCACGCAGGTGAGCTCTCCGGTTCATGCGTGGCGCTCTCGATCGCCGAGGCCCTGCTCGCACTTCACAACGGAGAAGAGCATGTCGCGTTTGCCGGGCTGCCCTCGCATCTGCGTGAGCGTCTCGCGGACTCGCTCTTCTACATCGTGCCGCGCATCTCTCCCGATGGTGCCGAGGCCGTGCTTCGTGATGGTCGCTACGTGCGCTCGGTGCCGCGTGATGCACGCGCTTTGAGTGCTGCGCATTGGATCAACGAAGACATGGATGGCGATGGGCGCGCGCTCTTCATGCGGAAGGAAGACCCGACGGGTGATTTCGTTGCGCATCCGAGTGCGCCGCATGTGCTTGTTGCGCGCACGATCGAGGACGCGGGGCCCTTCTACAAAGTCTGGCCGGAGGGGCGCATTCACAACTTCGATGGGACGCATGTTCCTGCGCCGAGCTACCTCGCGGACAACCATCCCGACTTGAATCGCAACTTCCCGTTTCGTTGGGCGGCCGAGCCCGATCAGAATGGCGCGGGCGCATTTGCGGGGAGCGAACCCGAGGCGCGTGCGGTGATTGAAGCGGCCGTCGCGCATCCGCATCTCTACGCCTGGCTCAACCTTCACACCTTCGGCGGATGCTTCATTCGCCCGCCCGGCGATGTGCCCGATCACAAGATGGATCCGCTCGATCTCGCCATCTACAAGCAGGTCGGCGAGTGGGCCGAGTCGATCACCGGATACCCGATGGTGAGTGGCTTTGAAGAGTTTCTCTATGAGCCCGACAAGCCGCTCTTTGGTGCGCTCTCGGAGTGGGCCTACGAGCATCGCGCGACCCTGAGCTATGTATGCGAACTCTGGGATCTCTTCGCGCGGCTTGGTGTTCCGCGCCCCAAGCGCTTCGTCGACTACTACACCTCACTTCGGCGCGAAGACATCGTGAAGCTCGCCACGTGGGACCGTGACGTGAACAAGTCGCGCATCTTCGTGGGCTGGACGAAGGTGAATCATCCGCAGCTCGGCGAGGTGGAAGTGGGCGGCATCGACCGACGCGTCGGCCTCTACAACCCGCCCTTCGAGTTGCTCGGCGAGGTCTGCGACAAGCAAGCGACGCTGATGCTCCGCGTGGCGACGCTTCTTCCGCAGCTCGTCGTCTCGCACCGCTCAAGCGCCTCACGCGGCGGTACACGCGTAACGCTCACTGTGGAGAACCGCGGCTACCTCGGTACTTACGGTGTACGTGGCGCGCAACGCCGCACCTTCAATGAGGGGCTCTATGCCGAGGTGAGGGCGCAAGGCTGCGAGGTCGAGGATGCGCGTGCGTCGTACGAGCTCGGCCACCTTGAAGGCTGGGGCAAGGGCCTTCAGGCCTCCTCGCAGGCCATCTTCTTTCAGACCTCAGGCGGCAGTGACGGGAGCAAGTCGCTCTCGCTGCACGTCGCAGGGAAGGGCACGTTGGAGGTGCGTGTGGGCTCACCTCGAACGGGCTTCGTCACGCATCACGTCGAGGTTGGCTGAGGCTACGCGGTTGGCTCTGCCGCAAGCTCTGTGGTGCTTGTCATCGTGCAGCGGCCCTCGAACACGCAGCCTTTGATCAGGTCGATCAAGGGCGCTGTGATGTTCGCGTAGACCTTCGCCTCCGGGTGCACCTCGATGAGCTCCTTGGCGATCACCTCGCCGCGCAAGGTGCCTGCCCGCACGATCAACGTGCCGACCTCAATGCGTGCGTCGACGTCTGCGTTCTCCCCGATGATCAGCGTCCCTTCGCCAAACACCTCGCCGCGCAGGGTGCCCTCAATGCGCGCGCGCTCCTCGAAGACCACGCGGCCCTCGAAGCGGGTTCCGCGCCCGATCAGCGCGCGAATCTCTCGGCCCTCGGTCATCGCCGGCCGTAGCCCACCGTGAGGCCGACTTGGATGCCGCCATCGGTTCCGCTCGTCCCTGGCATCAACGTCGACGTGCCAGAGAAGGAGTGCCAGTAGTTCGACCACGAAAAGTTGGCGCGCCAGAGCAGCCCGAAGTCGAAGAGACCGCCGATGCCAAGGCCTGCGTCGAGCCCGAATGAGTCGCCGCTTGCGCCAAAGCCGTTGAAGTTCGCGCGACTGAAGATCGAGCGGAAGCCAATGTCCGCATCAAGCACGACAAGCTCCTGGAGCAGGCGCACACGGAGGCGCACCGCAGGTCGGAGGAACGGATACTCAACCCCCGGCAAGATCGGGTTGGTCGCGATTTTGTAGGCATCCCAACCGAAGCCAACGGCCGCGCCGAGCTCAACGACATCGCCGAGCCCAAAGAGGAATCCGACATCGCCGTAGGCCCGGAAGTACACGGTCTCGTACTGAGCACCACTCGTGTCGCGTGAGCCGAGCCCAAGCGCGTGCGCGTAGTCGAGGCGAAGGAAGAGGCCCCGTGCAAGGCCCTGTTCGTGCGCCAGCGGTCGCAACTCGACGCGTGCGGTGGCCTCCCAATATGCGCCAGACCCGTAGGTCTGCTGGCCGCCGTTCATGAGGCGGATTTCTGTGTCGCGTGTCCGAATGACGGTGCCGATCGCCACCGAGAGAATGGCCGGGTCGGCCAGCGAATCCTGGGGAGCAGAGGGTTGTGCATGCTCGGTCTCGGCTTCGGTCTCGGTCTCGGGCTCCGCTTCGGTGGACGAGGGCTCAGCGGACGCAAGGCTCGCCTCCACCGCCAGGTTGCCAAGCGCAGCCTCGAGCAAGTTCTGGACGGCTGTTGTCACCGCGCGTCGCCCAGCCGCGCCACGACCGAGGCGCGCGTTCTCCTGAGCGAGCTCGGCGCCGCTGGAGGAGCGCGCCGTCAGCTGCACGCTTCGTCGCGCACCGCGACCCGAAACAGATCCGCCGATCTGGAGATGTGCACCCACGTTGCCGACGATCCGGACGCGCGCATCTTCCTGAACTGCGGCGGTCACCATCTCCTCAATCTCGTCTGCGCCCGTGCCCTCAAACGTTTCCACGTGGGTGTCGACAGGTTCTTGTGCCGATGCGCTCGTTGCGATGCTGAAGGCAAAGCAGAGCGCGGTCAGGATGAACGTCACGCGGTGGAGAGACAGGCTCGACATCGGGGCAGGATAGACAAAAGTGCCGCGCGCTTGGAGACGAAAGCGAGTCCGGCACCCAAGCTTGACGCACATCGGACCCATGCTAGGTAGCGCGCGTTTTCGGCCGGTCCGCATGGGTTTTCGCCCTCAAGCAAACTCACCCCGCCCGGCCGCAAGTCGGCTCTCCCGAAGGGAAGCCAGCAAGTCTTTCAAGAGACCATCGAGTCTCCCCGCCGCAACGACCGCGGTGTTTCGCCCACCCCATCTCACCTCGGTGAGCCAGAAGAGGCCTCGTGCAAGCTCTCTCCTTCGGAGTCGTCCTGTCGGGCGCGATGATCGACCTCGACGCTACGTTTTTCATGCAGATGGCGATCTTCTTCGCCCTCTTCGGTGTGCTCTACGTCTGGCTCTTCAAGCCGCTCATGGCCGTCTTCGATGAGCGCGAACATGCGATCGACGGTGCAAAGCAAAAGTCGCGTGAGCTTGAGGTGAGCGCAGAAGAGAAGTTTCAGCGCTTCGAGAGCGAGATGAAGAAGGTGCGCGTCGAGGCCACGCAAGAGCGCGATCGCGTGCGTCAGGATGCACTCGACCTTGAGCGCGAGTTGCTCGCAAAGAGCCGCACAGAGGCGGACCAGATGATGAAGGAAGCCACCTCAAAGATGGCGACCGACGGCGCGAAGGTGCGAGCGGAGATGCTTGCGACCGCGCCTCAGCTCGCCTCGGACATCGCAGAACGACTCCTTGGACGGAAGGCCAACTGATGCGCACGCTTCGTTCACTCAGCCTCGCAATCGCACTCACCAGCGGTCTTTTCGTCTCCGCCGTGGGCTTTGCTGAGGCCCAGCATCACGAGACAGTTGCCGAGGAAGCCGTTGGCGAGGCGCAGCACGAGGCCGGCGAAGAGGGACACGAGGCCCCGCACTGGGACTACGTCCGCCTCGCAGGCCAGCTCACCAACTTCGCGATCTGGGCCTTCCTTATCTACAAGCTCCTCAACGGCGCCCTTCCGAAGTTCCTTGCGACACGCAAGGCTGGGATCGTCGATGGCCTTGAGGAAGCGAAGCAGATGAAGCTCGCGGCCGAGGCCAAGTACGCCGAGTACTCCAAGCGCATCGACAACATGGACGCGGAACTCTCACGTGTTCGCGACGACATGAAGAAGGCGGGCCTTGAGGAGCGCGATCGTCTCGTGAAGGACGCGTCGGACAAGAGCGAGAAGATGCGCGCGGAGGCACGCTTCCTCATCGACCAGCAGATGAAGGAGCTCAAGGAGACGCTCACCCGCGAGGCGATTGAGTCCGCGGTCTCCGCAGCAGAGCGCATCCTCCGCGAGCGCACCACGGCAGCGGACCAGCAGCGCCTGGCGAACGAGTACCTCGACCAGATCAAGTCCAACGCGGCCAAGGCCACAGGAGCGGCACGATGAGCATTTCCCACGTTGCTGCGCGTCGCTACGCGAAGGCTCTTTTTGAGCTCGCCAGCGAAGGCAAGCTGGTCGACAAAGTCCGCGCGGATTTGGCGGACCTGGCGAAGGCATTCGAGACAAGCCCCGAGCTTCGCGCGCTCGTCGAGAACCCGGCCTTCACACCGGCAGTGAAGAAGAAGGCGATCCTCGCCATCGCTGTGCGCATGAACGTGTCGCCTGTGGTGCAGAGCACGCTTCAGCTCCTCGTGGACCGAAATCGCGTCAGCATGCTTGGCGCTGTCTCGGAGTCGTTCGACGGCATCGCGGAGCGTCGTTCGGGTCGTGTGCGCGCGGAGATCATCACCGCCACGCCGCTCTCGGACGCCTACTACAGCGAGCTTGAGAAGGCCCTTGGGTCGGTCACGGGTCGTCAGGTGACGCTGGTGAAGAAGACAGACCCGTCGATCATCGGCGGCATCGTTACGCGTGTCGGCGACACGGTCTACGACGGCTCGATCGCGAACCGCCTCAAAGACATTCGCACACAGCTTCTTGAGAAATCCGCGACCTAGTCGCTCCTGTTCGCATCCACTCCAAACCGTTTCGTTGCCATAAGGCAAACCAAGCTCCGTGCCGCAAGGCAAAACCCGAGGGTCAGACATGCAGCTTCGCGCCGAAGAGATCAGCCAGATCATCAAGCAGCAGATCGCCAGCTACGACAAGTCAGTCGACGTTGTCGAGACGGGCACCGTGCTCTCCACGGGTGACGGTATCGCCCGTGTTTACGGCCTTGAGAGCTGCATGGCCGGTGAACTCGTGCAGTTCGCCTCGGGCGTGCAGGGCCTTGTGCTCAACCTCGAAGAGGACAACGTCGGTACCGCCATTCTCGGCGAGGCGACGCAGGTCCGCGAGGGCGACAGCGTCAAGCGCACGGGCCGCATCTTCGAGGTTCCGGTCGGTCCGGCGCTCGTGGGTCGCGTTGTCAACACGCTCGGCGAGCCGATCGACGGCAAGGGACCTATCGAGAGCAAGCTTCGCCGCCGCGTTGAGTTGAAGGCGCCCGGTATCGTCCAGCGTCAGCCGGTCAAAGAGCCGCTTCAGACGGGCATCAAGGCCATCGACGGCATGATACCGATCGGCCGCGGTCAGCGCGAGCTCATCATCGGCGACCGTCAGACGGGTAAGACCGCTGTCGCGCTCGACGCGATCATCAACCAGAAGGGCCTCAACGTTTTCTGCATCTACGTCGCCATCGGACAGAAGCAGTCGACGGTCGCCAACGTGGTGACGAAGCTCCAGGAGCACGGCGCGATGGAGTACACGACGGTCGTCGTCGCTGGTGCCTCCGAGAGCGCTCCGCTTCAGTTCATCGCCCCATACTCCGGCGTCACGATGGGCGAGTACTTCCGCGACAACGGTCAGCACGCACTGCTTGTCTATGATGATCTCTCGAAGCAGGCCGTCGCATACCGCCAGCTCTCGCTCCTCCTTCGTCGTCCGCCAGGCCGCGAGGCTTATCCCGGTGACGTTTTCTACGTTCACAGCCGCCTGCTCGAGCGCGCCGCCAAGATGGCCGAAGAGTGGGTCGTCGTGAAGAAGAGCGAGGAGCCCAAGCGCGACCTTCCGGGTGTGCATGTGCACCGCGGTGAGGAAGCGAAGAAGGAAGCGCAAGCCGAGGCGAAGGAAAAGGGCGGCGACTACGAGGCGAAGAAGATCCCGGATTCGGGTGGTTCGCTCACCGCACTTCCGATCATCGAGACGCAGGCCGGCGACGTTTCGGCGTACATCCCGACGAACGTCATCTCGATCACGGACGGTCAGATCTTCCTTGAGACCGACCTCTTCTACTCGGGCGTTCGCCCCGCCATCAACGTCGGCGTCTCCGTCTCCCGCGTCGGTGGTAGCGCGCAGACGAAGGCCATGAAGGACGTAGCCGGTAAGCTTCGTCTTGAGCTCGCGCAGTACCGCGCCATGGCGGCTTTCGCGCAGTTCGCCTCCGACCTCGACAAGGCCTCGCAGCGTCAGCTCGCACGCGGCGCACGCCTCGTCGAAATCATGAAGCAGGACCAGTTCGTCCCGATGCCCTTCGAGAAGCAGGTCATCTCGATCTTCGCGGCAACGAACGGCTACGTCGACGAGCTCGCGGTGCACGACGTGCGTCGCTACGAGTCCGAGATGCTCGCGTTCATTCAGGGCAGCCACAAGGGCATCGTCGACAAGGTGCGCGAGAGCAAGGCGCTTCCGAAGGACGCACAGGAAGAGCTTCACAAGGTCCTGAAGGACTTCGCGAAGATCTTCGTGTCGACCGAAGCGAAGAAGTGATCGCCACTCTCCCTACTCTTGCTCGACCTCTTTGCATTCTGACTTCCGCCGCGTTCGCGCGGCGATGAAGGAGAGCCATGGCGAACCTCAAGTCCATCCGAAAGCGGATCATCAGCGTGAAGAACACGCAGAAGATCACGAAGGCCATGAAGATGGTCGCGGCGGCGCGTTTGCGTCGTGCGCAGCAGGCGATCACGGAGCTGCGTCCCTACGCCGTCAAGACGCACGAAGTGCTCTCGAGCGTGGCCTCGCGCGCGGGTGATGAAGAGATTCATCCACTCCTTGCGCGTCGCGAGGTGAAGAAGGTTTTGCTTGTGGTGCTCTCGTCCGATCGCGGCCTCGCAGGCGCGTTCAACGCGAACATCAACAAGACGGCCTTCCGCCAGTGGAAAGAGCTCGAAGCTGAAGGCAAGCAAGTCGAGTTTGCCGTCATCGGTCGCAAGGGCCGCGACTTCTTCCGCCGCCGTGACGCACACATCGCGTTCGACTTCACCAACGTCTTTGAGGCGTTGAATGTGGCGAAGGCGGGCGAGATCGGGCGCGCGATCGTGGCCGAGTACAAGACGGACGGCTTCGACCAAGTGCTCGTGATCTACAACGAGTTCAAGAGCGCGATCTCGCAGAGCGTGGTCACCGAGTCGCTCGTGCCGATCGCCGTCAAAGAGGGCGAGAGTGTTGGCGATGCTTCGGTCGACTTCATCTACGAGCCGAACAAGCGCGCGCTTTTGGATCAGCTCCTTCCGATGTACGTCGAGATCGAGATCTTCCGTGCGTTGCTTGAGTCGGTGGCCTCGGAGCACGGCGCGCGTATGACCGCGATGGACAACGCGACGAAGAATGCTTCGGAGATGATTGGTCGCCTGACGCTGGTCTACAACCGCGCCCGTCAGGCCGCGATTACGACGGAGCTCATGGAGATCATTGGCGGCGCGGAGGCCCTCAAGGGCTGATGCAGTGAGTCGAGGCTGACCTCGAGGTTTGATCCGAAACAACGAACACGGATTCACCTCGCGGCGCATGGAGCGCATCGAAGAGTCCGAGAAGGACGACGATGCGCTCTTTGTTTTTGATTCTCGCGGTTTCTGCGCTTGCGGGCTGTGGCGGTTCTTCGAGCACGACCAACACCGAGTCGACGCAGGCCTCCTCCAACGAGACGCAGACGACTGCCGGCGGGGAGCAGGAGTCCCTCACGCTGATGCAGTTTGCGGCTGTGATGACCGAGGGGACTGTCGCTCAGGTGTGCGGGGATGCCGGGGCTTTCACGCGTCGCTGTTTCACCGTGGATGACGCGACCTGTGCGCGCGCGTTCGGGCTCTCGATGCAGGGCTGTGCGGAGCATGGCGCCGAGCTTCAGCTTCCAGAGATTGTGACCGAGGCGAACGCGGAGGCGACCGCGACAACGCTCGCGCAGTGTGCCGGGCAGACGTACGCGATGGGCCTGAATCAGGCCGGGATGATGCTGCAGACGCCGGAGTGCCAGCCGAACGCGGCGAACTGATGACTGAGCTGCAGGGCGTCATTCTTCGTGGCGCCCTCCTCACGGTGATCCTGGTGCTCGCGGTTTCCTCCGAGCTGCGGACCAAGCACCTCCCGAACCTCCTCACGCTGGGCGGGCTCGTGGCCGCGCTTGTTGCGGCTGCGTTCACCGGGCACCTCTTGGAGGCGCTCGGAGGCTTCGTCGTCGTTGCCGTGCCTTTCCTCTTCGCGTTCTCGCGCCACTGGCTGCATGGAGGCGGCGTGAAGCTGGCGCTGGCATTGGGAGCCTCGGTTGGGCTCGTCGGCGCGCCCGTGATTGTCCTTGGCGCGGCGTTCGTGTTCTTGGGAGGTCGCGCGCTTCGCAGCCGCAAACCTCCCACGGAGATCGGGCCCATGGTGGACAGCTCGCCCTGGCTGGCCGCCTTCAGTGTTCTTGGGTTCGCGTTAAGCGCCGCGAAGCTCTTGCAGTGAAGCGACGCGGGGATTTGCCGCGTTCATATTCCAATAAGGCGAAAACCTTTGCGCCTATGCAGGCGTATGAAGGCTTGCGAACGTTCCATCGCTGGACTATCACCTGATAGTCTTCGAGAACGCTTTCGGCATAAGCCGAATCGTGATCGGGGCGCAGAGAAGGAGAGCAACGATGAATGGCGATTCAGCGACGGGGATCGTGCGGCGCGAGCTTCCACCGGGGCCGAGCGTGGCGCTCTTTCAGACCATGCAGGTGCTCAGCGACCCGTACAGGTACTACGCGAAGATGGTGGCGAAGTACGGGCGCACGTTCACGGTGCCAGCGCTCAACGGTGTGATCGTGTTGGGCACCACGCCACAGGCCGCGAAGGACATCTTCACGGCGGACGCGGACACCTTCGATGTCTTCGCCGTCGGTGCCGTGAAGCCCATCTTGGGCGAGCACTCGCTCATCGCGGCCTCGGGTGAGCCGCACAAGAAGCAGCGCAAGTTGGTGATGCCGCCCTTTCATGGCGCACGCATGCGCGCGTATGGCGAGGCGATGCGTGAGGTGGCGTTGCAGCGCACGGAGGGCTGGCGCGAGGGCCTGAGCATCCGCGTGCATGAGACGACGCGCGACATCTCGCTCGATGTGATCTTGAGGACGGTCTTCGGCGTCGAGGGTGCGGAGATGGCGCAGATGGGCGCGCTGATGACGCGGGTGATGGATGAGTTCAGCCCGGTGCTCATCTTCTCGACCGCGCTTCAGAAGACTTGGTTTCCGCCCTACCAGCGCTACGTCGCGTCGCGCACGCAGTATGGCGAGTTGCTGGGGACGCTGATTCGGCGGTGCCGTGAGGAGCAGGCCCGCGAGGGTGCGGTTCAGCGCGCGGACATTCTCTCGATGTTCGTCGCGGCACGTCATGACGATGGCTCGCCGATGAGTGAGGAGGAGATTCGCGACCAGCTGCAGACGCTGCTGATTGCGGGGCATGAGACGACGGCCATCTCGCTCGCCTGGGCGCTCTACTGGCTTCACGCGCATCCTGAGAAGCTCGCGAAGTTGCGTGCGGAGATCGATGCGCTCGGACGTGACGCGAGCCCCGATGAGCTGGCGAAGCTTCCCTACTTGGATGCGGTCTGTCTTGAGACGCTGCGTCTTCATCCGATCGTGCCGGACGTGATTCGCAAGCTGAAGAAGCCGCTCGTTGTGGATGGCTACGAGATCCCCGCGGGGCTCAACGTCGGGATCGTCACCTCGGTGATCCACCAGGATGCCGCGCTCTATCCCAACCCGACGGCCTTCGAGCCCGAGCGCTGGCTCTCCAAGCGCCCCACGCCCTTCGAGTACATGCCCTTTGGCGGCGGCCATCGTCGTTGCGTTGGCTCGGCCTACTCGGACTACGAGATGCGCATCGTGCTTGCGACGATCCTCTCGCGCTTTGAGCTCGCACTCGACGGCGAGGACAAGCCGGTGCGCCGCAACATCGTGATGGGGCCGAAGCACGGTGTGCGGATGAAAGTCGTCGGCCTTCGAGAATCGACGGTCCGGGCTTGACCGATTCGCGTTCGGGGCATAAACACGGCGCTCTCTTTCCGGGGCGTAGCGCAGCCTGGTAGCGCGCACGGTTCGGGACCGTGAAGTCGAAGGTTCGAATCCTTTCGCCCCGACTCAGTAGTTTTTCCCGGCGAGTCTGAGAGAACACAAAAGCCCAACTTCGGTTGGGCTTCGGTGTTTCTGGGGTCGGATGTTTTGGGCGCTGCGAAGATCGGCGTGGCTTGCGACAAGTAGGGAGAGATGCCCACCGCGATCGACGTTGCTGACGTCTAGCGGACGCACGTCGAGCACGTGTGGCTCTCGCTCGCGCGTCTTGGTGTGCGTGAGGCGGACCTGCCCGATCTCGTGCACGACGTCTTCTTGGTGGTGCAGCGTCGACAAGATGAGTTTGATGCGACGCGGTCGATGCGCGGATGGCTCTGGGGCATCGCGCTGGGCCTGGCGCGCAACTATCGGCGCAGGATTGCGACGCGCGTGGAGGACTCCGTCGAGAGGTTGCCGGAGGGCATGAGTCAGGGTGATGCGGAGTCGCAGCTCGACATGCAGAGGCGCGCTGCCCGCGGTCGCTCGGCGTTGGAAGCGCTCGACCCCGAGCGTCGTGCTGTGTTTGTGATGTTCGAGGTGGAAGGCATGAGTGGACGCGCCATTGCCGAGACACTCGACGTGGCGATCGGCACCGTTCACTCGCGGCTGCATGCGGCGCGGGCCGAGCTCGCGTTGGCCCTCGGCGCGGAGGAAACATGAGCGAGGAAGATCCCGTTCGTTGGTCCGAAGGCGGAGGCCCACCTGGCAGCGCGGACTTCGTGCGTTCGATCGCGCGACCGCCCGTCTGCCCGGCTGCGATTCGCCATGTGAACCCCACGCGACCTCGGGTGCGCACGCGGATGATTGGACCCGGCGTGGCGATGTTGATGGTGATCGGAGGGCTCTCGCTCTGGGTGTTGCAGCGGCCGCGCGTTGAGGCTCCTCCTCTGCTCGGGGTGCCTGTGGTCGCGACGACGTTGGATGCGGGTGTCCGAGCCGATGCGGCGCTGTCGGATGCAGGCGTGAGAATGGATGCCGCGTTGTCGGATGCGGGCGTGAGAACGGATGCGGCGCTGTCGGATGTGCGTTCGTCGCCTCGCGCTCGGCCTGCCGTCGTGAGCGAGCCGGCGCGTGCGACTCCGGCCCGTCCAGCTGACTTCACCGTGGTGGTCCCCTTGGACCCTCTGGAAGAGGCGACGATTTGCGCGCGGGAGCACGACCACGCTTGCGTGATTCGCGTGCTGGAAGGGCGCGCAAGGAATCCGCGGGGCTTTGCGCTCTTGGTCGAAGCGCGGCGTGCGCTGGAAGGGCGTGAGGCGCATGCGAGGCGGCCTTCTCCTCCTGCACCAAGCGATGACCCGCTGGGGCATTGGGGCTCGCTCTTCGTCCAGTCGAGACCGTCATCGCTCGTCTATCTCGATGGTGAGAGCACGGGGCGCATGACGCCGCTTCGGATGGACCTACCGGCGGGGCACTATGTGGTTGGGTTGGCGGGCCAAGATGGCGTTCTTCACACGTCGGGGTGTGACGTGTTGGAGGATCAGGTGACGCGCGTTGTGCGGGACCTTCGCTAGCGCTCACGGCATCGATGCATCACGCATCCACGATGAACGAGCCCTACAAGACGCTTCGCTTTGCACCTGGCCAGATCCCCGCGGGCTTGCTTGGTGAGCATCGGCTCAAGGCGGATGTCTCGGGGGTGCTTCTCGTGACCGAGGGCAGCTTGGTGTTTGTCGATCATGCGGGGGACAAGCGCGTGCTCACTTCGGGGGAGAGCGTCGCGATTGCGCCTGCGAGCCCGCATCATCTGGAGGAGGCGGAGACGGCGGGGGTGGAGATTCGGTTCTATCGCGCGGAGTAGCTCAGGCGCCGATCACGCCCACCAGCTGAAGCAATGGCTTCAGCACGCCGCCGATGCCCTCGCCGACGATGGAGCCCACGGCGATCGTGGTGAGCGTCACGTCGCGCATCTTTAGGCCGCGGGCGCAGACGATCCAGAGGAGCACGCCGCCGACGAAGAAGGCGATGTCGAAGGAGACGGGGAGGACAAGGCCAATGCCGACGCCGATCGAGTGCGGGATGAAGTCCATCACCGTGAGCGGGGGGGTGGCGTCTTCGGCGACGACGGGCTTGGGCTGCTTCTCTTGCCAGGCCTCGAGCACGCGCTCGACGAGGATGTAGGCCATGCCTGCGACGGCGCCGATGCCGAGCGCCTCCCAGGCGAAGGGGGGCATCTCGGTGCGTCCCTCGAAGATGAGCGCGGTCGCGGCCCACATCTTCGCGATCGGCGCTGCCAGGCCCTCGCCCTCGATCGTCATCGGATGACGCGCTTGAAGCTGAGTGAAGACCCAGGCGGAGATGAGGGAGCAGGGGAGAATCGTTGTGAGCTGGACCCAGAAGATCCAGCGCGAGGGGACGCCGAGGGCGCGTGCGTAGACGAGGTCGCCGGTGAGTGTCCCGGCCTGTGCGCCGCTGCCTGCGACGAAGCCGGCGCCTGCGAGATTTTGTCCGGCCTGCGAGGCGCCTGTGAGCGCCGTGATGCTCTGCAGGAGCACGCCCATCACGCGCGCTGGGTTGAAGGCGGTCTGCGCTGCCGCACGCGTGGCGATGACGTTCTGAACGAAGCCTGCGACCACGATGAGCATCACCGCGACGAGCGGGGAGAGGCCGATGGCGAACCAGGAGAAGAGCGCGGTGACGGTGAGCGAGATGCTGCCGAAGATGACGAGCGTGCGCGTCGTCATGATCGGGTCGTCGTCGTCTGTGGGCTTGCCCTTCTGCGGGATGAGCGACTTGAACGAGTCGAGGATCACGCGCCAGTTGAGCGCCATCTGCAATAAGCCCGAGGCGACGAGAAAGCCGATGCCGGGCCAGACGTAGCGATGCGGGGCTGCGGGTGTGGGCACGTGCGGCGCCATGATGAGGAGCACGATGGCGCCGAAGAGAAAGCCGACGCAGACGCGGAAGCCCATCAGGTACGCGCCGCCGATCGCGAAGGGCGAGAGTGCGAGACCAAGGCCGTAGGCGCCCAAGCCGAAGAGCGGGATCTCGATGCCGTCGGGGATGATCGCGAAGCCGCCGTCGGTGTTGATGACGACGAGCGTGATGCAGAAGAGGCAGCTGATGAGGAGGTAGAGCGGCTGCTTTGGATCGCCCTTCTCGACGAGCGCGCGGATGACGGACTCGACCGCCTTGGAGCCAGGCCAGGGCAGGTCTTCACGGAGGATGAGCATCTGGCGAAGGGGCACGACGAAGGTCATGCCGACGAGGCTTGTGACGACCGAGAAGCCGACCATTTGGAAGAACGTGTAGGGCTCTCCGGCCATCGCCTCGGCGGCGAAGAAGTTCGTGATGAAGCCGAGCGAGCCGCCGGCCGAGCCCATCGTCGCCACGATGGCCATCTCGCTTGTCTGGATCTTCGTCGACGACAAAAAGAAGAACGCGAAGAAGAAGAGCGCAGCGATGGTCGGCCCCTCCTCGATCACGCCGAACGAGAGCGTGAGGTAGCTGTTCACGCCGCAGAGGACGAGCGAGAGAATGAAGCCAGCGATGAAGCTGCGTGCCGTGAGGACGGGTGTGGGGGCGCCGTTCATCGCGGCACGATACAGCGAAGTCCGATTGGACTCAGCGAGTCCAATCGGAAACGGAGCTGTTGCTTCGGGTGCTCCACGTGCTCGCAACATTCGTTGCTGCGCGCGCAGTCCGCGCCGCGGGGGAGGCTCCATCGAATTCACTTCGATGGAGGGGAGGGATGGCTTCATCCCTCCCAGCTACAAAACTACAGCACGCTCGATGCAATCGAAGCGTGCTGTAGGGGCAAGTGTGCTGGCGGTGTCGCCGGTCTCGTCTTCGCGTTCCGAAGCGCGAGAACGGCTCTGCACGCTCGATCACTCGATGAAGGGCCCGCCGCCATTCACCGGGCCGCTCGGCATCGGCAGGGGTTCTTTGTCCTCCACTTCCGGCTCCTCACCTTCTGGGTCCGCGCTCTCCTCTTCCTCTTCCGCCGCGTTGGTCACCCGCATCGCATCGATCGGCGCGAGCGCATCGAGGAAGCGCTGGAGCGTCGTCGGGTCGTCGAAGGTGACGCTCACCGAGAGTGCGCGGGCGTAGCTGCCGACCGCATACGAGAAGCGCGCGTTGGCCTCCGCGAGACCACGCGAGGGCGGGGGCGTGATGATCTCGCCGACGACGCCGATGGCCTCACCGAGTTGGCCGTAGGCGCGGGTCACCGAGGCGAGCAGCTTTGGGTGGATCAGCGCATTCACACGCGCCTTCAAACCCTCTTCTTCAAGCCGCTCGAGGAGCTCTTTGGATTGGCTCCAGACGGCGACGGCATCGAGCTGATTGAAGGGCGAGCCCTCGGGAAAGAGGCGCGTGTTGATGTACTGCGCCTCCTCTCCCTCGCCGCCGAGCTCGGATGGAATCGTGGCGATCGCGCTGAGCGAGTCTTTCACCGCCGTCCACGCGGTGATCACCTTCAAGCGCGGCACACGCTGCGCGGAGGGCGTGCTGCGGCTGCGCGCCTTGCGAACTTGCTCCACCTCGGTTGCACTCGCGGAGACGAACGCGAGCGTCGCCGCTTGATCCGCACTCAAGCCTGCGGGTGCGGCGCGCTGCAGCTGCATCGCAAGCGCCGAGGCGTGGCGGCTGTTGAAGCGCGGGTTGCTCGTGTAGACGGCGATGCGTGCGGCCTGATGTTGAATCTGCGTAGTCACAGGAACCTCCAACCAAATCGATGTGAATGAAGTGCGGCTTGGGTCACCCTGACCGTCCGCACGCCCTCCTCATCGGCCGGTGGTTGCGAGGCGTTGCGTCGAATTCGTCACGTCGCGCGTTTTTTTCTTCGGCGTCGCAGGCGCACCCTGGGAGCTCGGGGTTTGCGGTTCGCCGGAGCTTCAAGAAACGAGAACGTTGAACTTTTCATATGTCTGGAGAACCAAAAAATGAAACCCGTGGGCTTTTTGGTGCGATTTCGAATCCAGAAACTCAAGCCGTGGGTTTGTTGGTGCGATTTCGAATCCAGAAACCCACGGGTTGGGTTTCTTGGTGCGATTTCGGATCCAGAAACCCACGGGTTGGGTTTGGTGGTGCGATTTCGAATTGGGAAACCCGAGGGTTGGGTTTGGGGGTGCGATTTCGAACCTGGCAGCTGAGCGTGCGGATCTGGAGGGCGCGCAGAGGTTCTTGTTCGCTGCCTCGTGGCGTCTCCGACAACAAAAATGGCTGTTTTTGGCCCAGGAGGGGCTGCGCCCCTCCTCGCCGCTTCGCTTCGCTACGCGTCTCACCTCCCATCGGGGTTCACCTTCGTCGCTTCGCTCCTAGTCTCACCCCCGCTTCGCGGTTCCGTGCCGGGGCCCCAGCCCCAGCACGTCCAAGTCACAGGGCTCACCTAGAAACCTTCGCCAAGCGTCGCGTGGAGGGCGCTCGGGAGTGGATGCGGATCAGGAATGCGAGACGCGGCTCGCGGGGCGCAACACAACCAAGTCTTCGCGTCACCAACGCTCACCTGCGGAACCACCCAGAACGCTACCGAGCGAGACCACGGTGACGCTCGCACGAAAGAACGCCGACCGAGCGCCAACGCGGCGTACAGCCAACTGCTCCTCTCTCCAACGAACCGACTCACACAAACGCGTCGTGCGCCGTGCAATCCGCCCGATGGCAGCACGTCTCGATAGAGCCCCCAGCGCGAACGCGTTACCCTCGCCGCATGGCCAAGCTCACCGTCCGTGCACTGACCTTGCTCTCCACCTTCTCGCTCCTGGGTTGCCCGACGCAGCCGAGCGCGGACGATGCTGCGAACAGCCCGGATGCGGGCGAGCTTGCCGATGCGGTCGTGGTGGATTCGCCGCCTCCCGATCCTTTCCCGGCGCACTGCGAGAATGTGAACGCGCTCGAGTGCATGGCGCCCTGGCCCTCGAGCCGCTTTCTCACGGCCGACCCGAGCACGCGCACGGGCTACCGCATCGACATTCCGCGCGCGGCGATGCCGACCAATCGCTACCGCGTGCAGGTCGACCCGGCGCAGTTCACGCGCTTTGATGGCTTCAGCCCGGCCACGTCGATGCTGACCGTCTTTGCTGGCCCGATCGACACCTCTCAGCTTGCCGATGAGCAGCACATTCCCGACTCGCTGGCGGCCGACTCGCAGACCGTGCTCTTGATCGAGGATGCCTCCGGAGGCTTCTCGCGTGTGGAGCACTTTGCGGAGGTCGATACCTGGGGCGATGTGGATGCGACGCGCACGCCTTTCTACATTCGTCCGGCCACGCGCCTTCGCCCGGGTGCGCACTACGTGGTGGGCATTCGCAACCTAGAGCGCATGGGTGGTGGTGCGGTGCCGCCCTCCGACTATTTCCGTGCGCTGCGCGACAACATGCCGCTGCCGGAGGCCGCAGACATCGAGGGACGTCGCGCGCAATTCGAGACCATCTTCGGCGCGCTCACGGGTGCGGGCGTCAGCCGCAGCGAGCTCGTCGAGGCCTGGGATTTCCGCACGGCCAGCGATGAGCTGATCACGGAAGATTTGGTGCGCATCCGCGATGAGGCGATTCGCCAGAACGAGGGCGCGGGCAACTGCCGCATCACCGTGGCCGAGGTGCAGGAGGCGCCCGATGCCGATGTCTGGCGCCGTGTGCGTGGGACCGTTCGCGTCCCGCTCTTCTTGAACAGCACGCGCACAGGCGGAGGCTCGGATGGCACGCCTGCTGATGCGCGCATTCGTCGCAATGCGATGGGCCAGGCGATTCAGAACGCGGAGACGCCGTTCGTCGAGGTTCCCTTCACCGCCACCATCCCGACGAGCGTACACACGCGCCTCGCTGCGGGAGGCGACCCCGTCCGCCTGCTCACCTACGGGCACGGCCTCTTTGGGGCGCGCGATGAGGTCGAGTCCGGCTGGTTCCGCAACATGACGAACGTGCTGGAGATGGCGTCCATCGCCGTCGATTGGTGGGGCATGTCGAGTGAGGACGTGGGCCGCGTGCTCCGCTCGCTCAGCGACTTCTCGAGCTTCGTCGCCACGCCCGAGCGCTTCGAGCAGGGGCTCATCAACTTCGTCGTGCTCACGCACTCGTTTGCGAACCCCACCTGCCAGGTCGTCAGCACTGACCCGAACGTCTTCAGCATCGCGCCGACCGCAGGCGGTGCAGCAAGGCGCATCTGGGACAACGACGAGCTCTACTACGGAGGCGAGAGCCAGGGCGGCATCATGGGCATGACGCTCGCGGCCATCTCGACCGACATCACGCACTTCATGAGCGGCGTCAGCGGCATGTCGTACTCGATCATGATTCCGCGCTCGTCGAACTGGATCTCGTACGGCGCCGTGATGGCCAACAGCTACCAGCGCCAGAGCGACCGCGCGCTCCTGATGACGATGGCCCAGTCCGTCTGGGATCTGAGCGACCCGGCCACCTTCGTCGGCCGCATCACAGGCAATCGCCTTCCCTGCAGCCTCGACAGCACGACCTGCCCCGGCGGCATGACGCCCGATCATCGCCTCGTGATGATGATCGGCCAGAACGACGCCCAGGTCGCGAACATCACCGCGGACATTGCCGCGCGCACGCTCGGCATCCCGGTTGTGACGCCCTCGCCCTACATGCCGCATGGTCTTGCAACGACGGCCGCACGTGTCGAGGACAACGTCACGAGCGCGATGGTCATCTACGACATCCCCGGCACCCCCGTGCTTCCGCTCGGCACACGCAATCCGGGTGGCGACAACCCAGCCCACGAGGGCGTGCGTCGCGCGGTCTCGGGCTACCGGATGCTCGACCGCTTCTACGCGCCGGACGGCATCATCGTGAATGAGTGCATGGGCACCTGTAACCCAGATTGAACAGCCCCCAGCGATGCGGAAGTTGCCCAGAACACGCCGCCAGCAGATATCCTCTTCGCGCCCGAGATCGACGACAGATTGACCTCGTGCACGCTGATTCACCTCACCGAAGCTTCAGCGTCACCCGCAGTTTTGGGTGAACGGTCCACCCCTTCAGGAAGTCGCGTCGCACGATGAACGCCAAGGTCCTCGGCATCGATCTCGGAACGACAAACTCGGTGGTCGCGCTCGCGAACGGCCAAGAGGCGCGCGCCCTCGCCGATTCGGAGGGCAGACGGCTCATCCCCTCGGTCGTCTCGTTCCATCCCGACGGCTCCATCCTCGTGGGCCACGAGGCCCGTGAGCGCCGCCTCGTCGATGCGAAGAACACGATCTATTCGACCAAGCGCCTGATCGGCCGCCCCTACACCAGCATCGAGGTGCAGAAGGCCAAGGAGCGCTTCGCCTTCGAGCTTGAGCCGACGCGTGCAGGCGGTGTCCAAGTGCGCGCACGCAAGGGCGCCTTCGCGCTGCCTGAGATCAGCGCGATGGTCCTGCGGCATCTGCGCCGCGTCGCCGAGGACTCGCTCGGTGAGCCCTGCAGCCGCGCCGTCGTCACGGTGCCCGCCAACTTCAACGAGCTTCAGCGCTCGGCCACGCAGGCGGCCGGCAAGGTCGCTGGCCTCGATGTCCTCCGCATCCTGAACGAGCCCACGGCCGCCACGCTCGCCTACGGCTTGTCGCGCGAGTCGGCCGAGAAGGTGGCCGTCTACGACCTCGGCGGCGGCACCTTCGATCTCACGATCCTCGACCTCGACAAGGATGTCTTCGAGGTCGTCTCGACCGCCGGCGATACCTTCCTCGGCGGCGACGACATCGACCTTCTCATCGCCGAGAAGATGCGTGACGCCTGCCTTCGCGAGCACCGCTTCGATGCGCACACCGACCCGCAGTGCTTTGAGCGCATGCGCGCCGCAGCCGAGTGGGCCAAGTGCCAGCTCTCGCTCGTCGCCGTCGTCGATGTGACCTTGGAGGAGCTCTTCCAGGGCCCCGGCGGCCGCTCGGTGGACTTCACCTTCCACATGACACGCGTGGAGCTGGAGGCGCTGATCCAGCCGATCATCGCGCGCAGCTTCGACGTGGCGAACGATGCGCTGCGTGCAGCAGGACGCAGGCCCAAGGAGATCGACTCGGTCGTCCTTGTGGGAGGCTCAACGCGCATCCCGCTTGTGCGCTCGATGGTCGAGGAGTTCTTCTCCCGCTCGGCCCGCATCGAGATCGACCCGGACTTGGTCGTCGCACAAGGCGCGGCGATTCACGGCTACACGATCGGCGGCGACAAGCCAGCGGCGGCCGAGAAGAAGCAGATGGGACGCATCGCGCTGCGCAGAAGCCCGGTGCGCCCGCCCGAGAAGATGCCGCGGCAGCCCGCATTCGCGCCCGATGAAGTGCGCGATGACAAGCCCGCCCGCATCGTCGACACCGCGCTGACCACGCCGATCTCGTCGGCGCCACAGCCGACCACGAACGAGGCACCGACCTCGCCACTTCAGCGCAGCCGCTCGGGCACCTCGCCCGGCATTCGGCCTGGGACACCGGCAGCGGGTCAGACGCGCCCCGCGGAGCCGATGAGGACGGCCGCGATGCCGCCACTCAAGCGCAACACGGCAGCGGGGCTCTCGGCGCCGCAGAACACGTTCTCGGACGGCATCATCCCCGAGGAGAGCACCTCCGAGTCGCACTTGCGCGGGATGCCGAAGCACACGACGCCGCCCGAGCGCGAGGAGACCACCTCGCAGGCGCACGTGCCCAACACGAATGCTGTGCGCACCGCGCCGCCGATTGCCGTGGGAGGGCCGGTCAACACAGCACGTCCACCGACGTCCACGCAGGACCCAGCGCTCTCCAACTACATCGACACCTCACCTCCGCCGGACCGACTCGCGCCGGAGCCAGAGCACACGCCGTTCGTGCGTCGTAAGCGTGCGGCAACGATGGTCGGTTCGTTGGGCACGCCAGGCGCAGACTCGCCCTTCGCAGGGCTGCCGACAGCCGACGTCGCCCCGCCGCGGCCCGCACCACCTGCGCCACCCGCGCCCCCCCTGCCTCCTTCGCCACCTGCGGCTCCGCCTCCGCGACCGCCGATGGAAGAGTTCGGCGACGTACCGACGGTTGTTGTCTCGCGCAGCAACATCATCTCCTCGCCTGCGCCTGCGCCTGCGCCACCGGCCGCAAGCCCGATGATGCCGCCCGCGCCCAAGCCCGCGTCCACGCTGGAGCGCCCGCTCGATCTCTCGCTCTCGGCGTTCGACGTGAGCCAGGTGAACTTCGATGCAGGCCGTGCACTCGACGAAGAGTTTGCGGCGCCTGCACCTGCGCGTGACATCCCCGCACGCGAGCCCACGGCGAAGTTTCAGCCTGCCGTCGCGCCCAAGACCAAGACGCAGCCGGAGATTGTCCTGCCGCCGATGCAGCCCTCGCCGATACGCGCCGCTGCACCCTCGCTCCCGCTGCCAGACGCAGCCCCGTTGGCTCCTCCTCCGCCTGCGCCCGCGCCGCCGATGATGGCCCTGGGTGCACCGCTCGTGGGCGCTGCCGTCCCGATCGCGTTGGCCGCAGCGCCCGCGCCCCGTCAGGCCTCCGTAGCGATGTCGGGTCGCCCGGCGCCGCTCCTCATGGATGTCACGCCGCTCTCGCTGGGCATCGAGACGGCAGGCGGTTTCTGCCAGCCGATCGTGCAGCGCAACGCGCCGATTCCGACGGAGAAGTCGCGCGTCTTTGCCACCGCGCGCGACGGACAGACCGAGGTCGAGCTTCGCGTCTGCCAGGGCGAGGCGAATCGCTTCGACGAGAACCAGGCCCTGGGCTCGCTGATGATTGGCCCGCTCCGTCAGGCCAAGCGCGGCGAGGTGCGCATCGAGATCACCTTCATGATCGACCAGAACGGCATCCTCGATGTGAAGGCCGTCGACATGGACGCGCGTCGTGAGCAGGCGATCCGCATCTCGCTCAAGGGCGGCGTCGACATGGCCGAGGTGAACGCGATGCGGGCGCGCCAGGAGAGCATGTTCGGCGGCGGGTGAGGGTGGAGGGCGTCCAAGCACGCGCTGGGCGCTCCACTCCACTCTTGTTTCGGCGCAGCCAATCCCGCAGAGTCTCTTTGCTCTTCAAGGGGTGACTCATGGCGGCAGATCAGCTCGACCAACTCGACTACTACACCTTGCTCGGCGTCGAGCTGGACGCGACGACCGACCAGATCAAGCAGGCGTTTCGCAAGTTCGCGCTGCGCTACCACCCCGACCGTCACGTCGAGCGCGGGCCCGAGGCTGTCGCGCGTGCGACGGCCATCTACCGGCGGGGCAGCGAGGCGCTCGACACGCTCACCCATCCATCCCAGCGCGGCGCCTACGACATCGGCCTCAAGCAGGGCCAGCTGCGGTTGCAATCGGATGCGCGCAACGCGCCGATCAAGAGCAACCCGAAGTCATCGCGCACGGGCGCGCGGCGCTCTGCACCCAGCACCGAGGGCAAGCGGCGCGCAGCCACAGCCTCTTACTCCACACGCAAATCCGCGCTTCCACCGGCGCGCACTGCACCACGTGAGATGCGCAGCCCTAGCGCCAAAGCGTTCTATGCACGCGCCCTCGAAGCCTCACGCGCAGGCGACTACCGCACAGCCCTTCGCATGGTCGAGAACGCGCTTGAGCAAGAGCCTGATCACCCCACGCTGATCAACGCGCGCAACCGCATCCTGCCTTATACGGAGTAGGCGCGCTCAGTCGCGGAGAAGCACGTCGCAGTAATAGCGAAGCCGCTTCACCAGCTTGCCGTGTGGGCGCGTCTGGATGTCCTTTTTCAGCGCGAGCATGACCTTCCTCTGCACGGTGTACGCGTTGAGCACGGGCTTGGGCGGCTCGGCGCCGCCGACCTCACGCAGCGCATCGAAGATGGTCGCGCGGGGCCAGCCCCAGACGTCGAGATCCTCATCGCTGATGCGCGCGATCATCTTCTCGGCAAGGCGCAGCTTCGTCGGGTCGCTCTTCAGCTCGGCCGCCCACTTGTGAAGCGAGTCCGTCACGGGGCGTGAGTGCTGGCTGACGGTGATCGGATCCCCCGGGCCCTTCTTCGACTTGAAGTGCTCGCCGTAGTTCACGGCCTCGGGCTCGTTCTCGACATTCATGTACGCGAAGACGCGCTCAAGGTGCGCCTCGGGCTTGGCGACAAGCTCCTCGTACTTCACGTGGCAGAGCGGCACGGGGCGCTCACGGAGGAGCTTGCCGATGGCGGGCACGTAGCGCTCAAGGAGCGGGTTGAACTCGTGCGCGCGCTCCCAGTCGCCATCGAAAAAGCTATTCGCGAAGCTTGAGAAAATCGCGAGCGGATGACGCGTGAGGACGACGTACTTCGCGTTCGGATAGAGCTTGGTCAGGAAGGGCGTGACAAGCGCGTAGGCGGGCGTCTTGTCCATGAAGTAGCGCTTGCCGGTCGGCGCGAGCATGCGGCCGTAGAGCGTGTCCGAGTAGGCGCGCAGGGCATCGAGGTAGTCGTCCTCTTTGCGCGGCAGGTTCGAGACGAAGAGGCGAATGGCCTCGGCGCTGTTGATGTGATCGAAGGGCGCCTTGTCGACCGTCTCGTAGAAGCCGAGATGCGCCATGGGCGTGATCATGTGCGGCTCAGGGTGCGTGAAGACCTGCGTGTGTGAGCCGATCATCCGCTGAAGGAGCGTGGAGCCACTGCGCGGGGGCGACACAACGAAGAGCAGCTGATCTTGAACCTCGGTCATCAGGCCCATGTGCCTAGGTGTGATCGCGGTGTCAATATTGTGCGGCGCTTCCGCGCCGCGGGTCAGGGGCCGCTACCGCTTCCCCCGACACCCCCTTCGCTAGGCTCGTCGCTTCGCTCCTCACCTACGCGGGTCTCTCGGGAAGCTGCGCTTCCCTGCCGACGGGCACCCCTTTGCTCTTGTGGGCTCTTCGCCTTTGGCGAAGTCGCATTACGCCGCCGAGCCGCCGCCGGTCTTGCGCGACTCCCATTGCGAGAGTGGCTCGAGCAGGGCGTCGACAATCGCAATCGTCGCGGGCGCACGACGACGCTGGGTACCCACCACAGCGCTCACGTACTCGCGCATCGAGGCATGCACCTCGCGCATCGCCTCACCCACTTTCGGGTTCTCCGCAACGGCGCCGGGCTCCTTGGCCGTCGTCATCTCGGTGTAGGCCGCATGCGCCTCGAAGAGCTCATCGAGGATGGGCCCGCCACCGAGCGTCGTGCGGATGAGCGCCGTGTAGGCCGCGCTCTTCTGAATGACATCGACCCGCGTCTCGGACGCCGCCCACTCGGCCGCATAGCGCGCATTGATCCACTCAAGGCCCTCGCCAAAGAGCGCCTCATAGAGCGCCGTGGCCTCCTCGCGTGAGGGGCAGCGCAGCCAGCCCGAGAGCCAGTCACGAAACGCGGCCCAGATCACATCGAGCCGCCTGTCGATCGCCTTCGCCACGTCGGCCGAAACCACGGGCAGCGTGCGCATCCGGAGCAGCTCGTCCTTGAGCACAAGCACCGCATCACGAAGCTCGTCGGCCGACACATTCGTCGCCTCGGGCGCAGCCACCTTCGTGCGCCGTGTGAGCAGCGAAGTGCCCAGTGTGACCGACTCATCGGCAGTGAGGTTTGGGATGGAGATGAGGTCTTGCGGGGAGTGCGAGCGCGCCATGCGAATGAGGATGCGGGCGGTGCGCGGCGGGGCTCAAGAGGTTTTTTGCGAGCCCACGCGTGAAGGCGCTTACGCTCAGCGGGCGGGATCTTTTCAGGCCTTACTTCGATGGAGAGCGCTTATGCGGATGTGGCTCATGGTTTCAGCGATGTGTCTGCTGTTGGGTTGCCAGAACTCAAGGAACTCTTGCGGCGACCTTGAGTGCCAAACGTGGGAGGGCGAGACGACCGAGAATTGTCGCGGAGACTGCATACCGCTCGGATGCGCCGATGGCACCTGCGACCCCTTCGGGCGGGAGAGCTGCATGTGGTGCCCGCAGGACTGCGATTGCCGCCCCGAGTGCGGCGACGGTGTCTGTTCTTCCACCGAGAGCTGCGCGGCCTGCCCAAGCGATTGTCGAACGTCCTGCGCGTCGACGTGTGGGCCCGCGAACTGCGCTGGCTGCTGCGCAGGCAACACCTGTCTAACCGGCAGCCTCCTCAACTCATGCGGCAGCGGCGGAGGTGTTTGCCAGGCGTGCGGCACGGACATGGTCTGCAACGACATGCGCTGCACGGTTGACCCCGCATCGAGATGGAATTTCTACGTGCACAGCGTTGCGATCGAGCCGCCCTACAACGGTGTCCCCTACGACGACGATGGGCCCCCGGACCTCGTTCTTGAGGTTGTAAATCCCATCACAGGGGAGCGCGTCGCATTCATCGAGGCAGCGCCAAACGCAACCTCCGCGGAGTTCATCCCTCCTGCATTGGCGGGCGCAAACATCCCCGCCGAGGCACTCTCAGCCGGCCCCGGCAGCCACCTCATCTTTCGCATGAACGACCGGGACTACGCTTCGTCCGCGGAGCCCTACCTCGACTTGACGGGCGCAGACGTCTGGTTTGACCCGGTTCCGTTCGATGGTGCTGTCGTCACGTCAAGCTTTTCGAGAGACGGCTCAAGGATGGTCTCGGGATTCACCGTCCGCTGGCATCTCGAGCGCGCCGACCGCTAGCCGAGGCACCCAACATCGGATCGATCCCGTCTTCGCTGCCTCCCGAGGCACCCAACATCGGATCGATCCGACCCTTCTTGCCTCCCGAGGCACCCAACATCGGATCGATCCGACCCTTTTTGCCTCCGATAGGCACCCAACATCGGATCGATCCGTTCCTGAGTGCCTCCCCTAGGCATCCCGATCGGGTTGAATCCTATTTTGGGGACTAGAGGAGGCACTCGACATCGGATTGATCCGATCCGAGTGCCTCATGGGGTTCCTTTTGATTGGGAATTTCCCGTCGAGGCCAGCGGGGTGAGGCCGGGGAGATGCCGTTCCCCGCGCCCGAGGACTGCAAACGCATCGCGCCAAGCACCAGAAGGTGAAACCACAAGCGCGCGTGCTAAGGGGCGCCCATCCACCCACCTTCCCGCAGGGCCACACTGCACTGGAGAACGCGATGCACCTCAATGTCGTGACTGATGCGAAGAACCGCCCGCCCGTTGACCCTTCGTCGCTCCAGCATCGCAACTTGCTCGAAGGCGACTTTTGGAAGCGCATTCCGGCGTACGCGAATGTGAGCGAGGCGGAGTTCCTCGATCACAAATGGCAGATGAAGCAGACGATCACCAAGACCGAGAAGCTCTTGGGTGCGCTTCAAGGCCTCGTCTCGCAGGGCTTCATCGACGACGCACAAGCCGGCTTTGCCAAGGCGCCGATGGCCGTGCGCGTCTCGCCTTACCTCCTCGCGCTCATCGACTGGAGCAACCCCTACGAGGACCCGCTTCGTCGTCAGTTCATCCCGATCGGCAGCTCGATCTTGCCCGACCACCCGAAGCTGAAGTTCGACTCGCTCCACGAGCAAGACGACGCACCGGTGCAGGGCCTCACGCATCGCTACCCCGACAAGGCGCTCTTCCTCGCGCTCGATACGTGCCCCGTCTATTGCCGCTTCTGCACACGCAGCTACGCGGTGGGTCCCGATGTCGATCAGGGCGAGCTGGAGAAGCTCTCGCTCAAGGCCAACGCAGGCCGCTGGGAGAACATCTTCACGTACATCGCCTCGCGCCCCGAGCTCGAAGACATCGTCATCTCCGGCGGTGACTCCTACAACCTGCGTGAGGAGCAAGTCACCGAGATCGGCAACCGCCTGCTCGACATCCCGCATGTGCGCCGCATGCGCTTTGCGACGAAGGGCCCGGCCGTGATGCCGCAGAAGCTCATCACCGACGAGGCGTGGTTCAGCGCGCTCGTGAACGTGGTGAAGCGCGGCCGCGCGATGGCCAAAGAGGTCGTGCTGCACACGCACTTCAACCACCCCAATGAGATCACCGCGATCACCAAGATGGCGCTCGATCGTCTGCACGCAGAAGGCGTCGTGGTGCGCAATCAGGCGGTGCTCCAGCGCGGCGTGAACGACAGCGTCGAGACGATGCAGCTCCTGGTGAAGCGCCTCGCCTACGTGAACGTGCAGCCCTACTACGTCTACGTGCACGACCTCGTGAAGGGCGTCGAAGAGCTCCGCACCACCGTCGACACCGCGGCCATCATCGAGAAGGCCGTGCGCGGCACGACCGCCGGCTTCAACACGCCCACCTTCGTCGTCGATGCCCCCGGCGGCGGCGGCAAGCGCGTCGTTCACAGCTACGAGTCGTACGACCGCACGACCGGCATCAGCGTCTACATGGCGCCAAGCGTGAAGCCAGGGCAGCACTTCCTCTACTTCGACCCGATCCACCTCCTGCCCGAGGCCGGACAGCTCCGCTGGAAGGACCCCGCCGAGCACGCGAAGATGGTCCAAGAGGCCATCGACAAGGCGCACGCGAACCGTCGCTGAGTGCGCAGCGATTCGAAACGACGAAGGGCTCGAGCGACATGCTCGGGCCCTTTGCTTTGGGGTCATCTTCGGGTGCGTTGAAACGACGCAGCGTCGCCTCTAGGATGGACCCATGGGTCAACGTGCGGAGCCTGTCACCTACGCCGCCTACCTCGAGTTCGAAGCGTCTGCGGAGACGCGTCACGAGTACGTCGACGGTCAGATCCTCGCGATGGCCGGGGGTTCGATTCGGCACGGGCGGTTGATAGGAAGGTTGGTCGAGGTGCTCCGCGCAAAGCTGCGAGGCCGAGGCTGCACTGCGCTCGCGTCGGATGTGCGCGTTCGGATTCGCGCAGCGGATCGCACGACCTATCCCGATGTCTTCATTGTGTGCGGCGAGATCCAGCACGATGCGGATGACGTGGAGGCGGTGACCAATCCCACCGTTGTGTTCGAAGTGCTTTCGCCGACGACGGAGCACTACGACCGTCGCATCAAGTCTGCTGACTACCGCAGGCTTCCGAGCGTGCGCGAGACTGTGCTGATCTCGCAGACAGAGCGTCGCGTCGAGCGCGTCACGCGCGGCGGGCCGCGTCGTTGGGTGAGCGATGAGTTTCTGGGTGGCGAGAGCGTGGAGCTCGCTTCGGTTGGCATCAGCCTCGATGTCGACGAACTCTTTGTCGACGAGCTGGGCGTGATCGTGGCGCCCGATGCGGCGCAAACCTGACCGGCGTCAGAGAATACGAATCACGATCGCGGCCGCACCCACACCCGCCTGCGCGGCAGGCTCGGTCAGCAGGCTCGCGAGGATCGGCGGCTCGGTGCGCGGGTCCTCCTGAAGGACGGTCACGACCTGCGCGATGGAGCGACGGGAGAAGGCGCTGACGGACCCGGCCATGATCAGATCACCAGGCTCCAGCGTGGTCGCGCACTGCGTGATGCGCGCGCGCAGCGTGCCCTCACGTGGCTCATCGCGCGGCGTGAGGCGCTGTGGCTTTCCAGTGCGATGCAGGTACACGCGACACGGGCCCGCGCTCACGACCTGCAGCGTCCCGTCTTCAATCGCGACGGCTGCAAACGCCGCATCCGGCAGCGCGTGCTCGACGAGGTGATCGCAGACATCCGCAAGCTCACGTCGCGCACGGTCGGCCGCAGCGATGAGGCGGTCGCCCTTCTTCTTGCCTGGCGGTGCGTCCTTGAAGCCCAGCTCAAAGCCGCGCGCGAGCGCTTGGTTCGCGAGCCACCAGGTACGCGGAAGGCCAAGCCCCGTGGTGACGACGAAGGCCTTGCCGCCATCCAGGCGCGTCCCGAGATGACGCGAAAGCTCTCCCTCACGCACCTTCGTACGCGCAGTGCTGATGTGGGAGACGATGCGCATCGCTTGCTCAGGCCTTTCCGAATCCGAACTGGCTCTTCGAGATCACGAGGGTAGCCCCTCCGAGCAGCGCGAGGGTGACCGCACTGACCACCGCGACGGCGATTCCCACATCGACATCGGGCACGGTGTCCGAGAGGAAGCCGCCCTTGGGCAGGCCTGCAATCTGCGTGGCCCAATAGTTCATCGACACAAAGCGAATGCCCCAGGGGAGCATGCCCATCGCGAACTCAACGGCGCCCAAGTGAAGCGTTGCCATCAGGCCCGAGGCCTCGGTGATGAGCGAGCCCCAGAAGAGGCAGAGCGCGCTGTAGCAAAGCGTCAAAAGGCCGAGCGCGCCGATCATGCGCGCGGTCTCGTCGAGGTTGTCGATCATCGCCGTTGGGTCGGTCGCAAAGACGCCGACGTGAAGGACGATCATGCCGATAGCCAAGAGCCCAAACGAGAGCGCGACGCCCGAGAAATACTTGCCCATCGTGAGGCCAACGCGGCCTGTGGGACGAAGGAGCAAATAGGGCAGGGTGCGCGTCTCGACCTCTTCGGCGATGGCGCCTGAGTTGAAGAGGAAGGGGATGAGGTAGCCGAGCAATCCGAAGAAGCCCAAGTCGACCGCGTCGCGGAAGAGGAGCGTCGGATCCTCAGGGTCGACCGAGTAACGCGCGATGAGCGTGGCAGCGACGACGAGCACGAGCGCGATGACCGCGAAGCGCACTTTTCGTCCGCGCAGCATGCGCGCCATGTTGAGGCGGAAGACAGCGGCGATGGAGGCGCCCACGCTTGGCGCGGGAAGGATTGGGCGGCTCATGCTGCACCCGCTTTCGTCTTGGATTTGGCCGCGCCGCTTGCCGGGGATGAAGGGACACCGCGCGCCTTGCCCGAGGCCGCATCCGAGCCCGTGCCCGCCATGCCGCCGCTGCGCTCCACGAGGTAGTGGAAGAGCGCTTCAAGCGTTGCGTCTGGGCTCGTCAATGCACGCACTTGAAAGCCTCCATCGAGGATCTGCTTGGCCACACTCGCGTAGGTGTCATCTGGATCTTGCGAGAGGAACTCGACCTCGAACTCGCTCGGGAAGGTGACGGTCTGCACCCCTGGCGTGCTCGCCAACACGCGCGCTGCAAGCTCGCGCGGCTTGTCGCATTCGACGCGCACGTGATGCGGATGCTCGGAGAGCAAATCGCGAATCTCATGCACGTTGCCCTGCGCCACGAGCTGCCCGCGCGCGATGAGCAAGACCTGCTCGGTGAGCGCTTCGACCTCGTGAAGAACGTGCGTCGAGAAGAGGACGACGGCGCCATCATCGGCGCGCTTCTTCACCTGCTCCAAGATGACGTGGCGCGAGGTTGGGTCGGTGCCCGTGAGCGGCTCGTCGAGGAGGATCACATCTGGGTCATGCACGACCGTCTGCGCGAGCTTCGCGCGCTGACGCATGCCGCGGGAGTAGCCGCCCATCTTGCGCTCCATCGCCTTCTCGAGGCCGAAATCATGGAGCGCCTTCGAGGCCCGCTCGCGCGCTTCGCTGCGCTTGTAGCCAGAGAGCTCGGCCATCGAGGTGACGAATTCGAGCGCGGTGAAATCCTCGTAGAGCGCGTCGGCCTCGGGGCAGAGGCCAATGCGGCGCAGCACATTCGGGTTTCCAAAGGGCGCCTCGTCGCAGACCTTGATCGAGCCGACGCTCGGCTGAAGGAGGCCGCCGACAAGACGCATGAACGTCGTCTTTCCCGAGCCATTGGGCCCAAGCAAACCCCAGACGCCCGGCGTGAGCTGGAGGCTCACATCCTGAAGGGCGGTGACTTTGCCGTACCACTTCGAACAGCGAATCGCTTTCACGGACGCAGCACTCATTTGATCACCTCCGTGCGGACCAAGCGCATGTGCGCGGCGTAGACACCCAGGCCAATGATCGCGGCGAGCACGGGCGCTGCGTGAAACCACTTCAAGTCGCTCTCGGTCTCGACCTTGAAGAGCGCGTCGGCGATGGTGCCGAGAAGGCCCGTGAACGAGCCCAAGAAGAGCCAGGGGAACTCACCCCGCGCGATGCGATCGACGATCGAGGCGATGACGTGAGGCACGACAAAGAGAAGGCCCCAGGCGCTCATCGTGAGCGCACGGCTCGCGCCCAATGCCGAGACCGACACCGATGCACTCGACATGAACACAGCGAGGATCAGCGAGTAGGCGAGCACAGGCAGCACGAGGAGGAAGTCATCCGCGCGATGCTCGGGCGTGGCCGTGACGCCTGCGACCATGACGACCACGAGGCTGCCGCCAAAGACGAGCACGAAGATGAAGATGGCCACCGCGCCGATGCGACCTATCAGGTACTGCACCGCTGTCACCGGCTTCGAGAAGTAGAACTGGAAGGCCTTGAAGGTGAGGTCTTCGGCGATGGCGCCCGCACCTCCGCCCAGCGTCACCAGGCTCACCACAAACCAAGTCTCGGCCGTGAAGAGGTAGCGAAGGGTCGACGACGCAAGCTCATCGGCCGCCTCGGCCTGCCCCTGCGAGGACGCAAACCACCGGCCACCCGCGATGGCGAGGCATGCAATGAGCGGCGGGAAGATGGAGACAAAGACCGCGATCTTGAGGAGCCAAGAGCCCCAAGCGCGCGCGACGCCTTGCCGGAGAAGGACCCAAGTGTTGTTGGAAGGCGGGACACGCGCGCCTTCGTAGGGCTTGTAGCCGAGGTCACGAATCGTCATGGAGGAGACCTTCGTAGTGCTTGCGTGAGTGGGGCAGCACTTGCCCTTTCACCTCGCGGGCGGCGACCCTAACCGACCCGCTATTCCATGGCAATCAACGTGAATTGGGTGTGGATGGGGAGCCTGCAAAGACCCGATCGAAGGCCGCGCGGTTGGCGCCCTCGGGGCGGTCGTAGACGGCGAAGACGACACGCTTGAATGCGCCTTCGAATGCCGGCGCATTCAGCCACTTTGCAAAGAGCGTCGCGACTTCCACTGGGTCGTTGCGAAACACACCGCAGCCCCATGCACCAAGTACAAGCGTCTCGACTTCGTGCGCGCGTGCCATCGCAAGGAGCATGGGGATACGTCGATCGAGTGCCTCCGTGACCTCAGCGCGCGCCCCCTCACGCTTCTTGTGTTCGCCTGCATTCGGTGCCGGCATCGTGAGGATCGAAGCGACGAAGGGCGCCTCACGCAGCGCGAGCGACTCATCCCGAAAGAAGGGGACGCACGGCGAGTAGATCGCGTGGTCCGTGTAGATCATCGACTTCGTTGCACGGTTGGTCTCGTAGTACGCAGGCGCCTGAACCAGCGTCACGTAGAGCGCGCTCACGCGTGCGAGGTCTTCTTCCTGCGCCTTGGCGCCACCCAGAAAGCCGCCGCCCGGGTTCTTCGCAGAGGCGAAGTTGAGCGCGCACACATCACGCAGCGCCTCATCGACGACAAGCCTTCGCAACGCCAAGCCCGTCGTCTCGCCCGTCACTTCCACATGTGTTGTGTGAGGGGCAGCAACGGGCCTCTGCGCATCGACGAGCGCAGCAAGCGCACTCGGCGAGTAGAGCGTGGTGCCCATGCGTGCGGCCTCCATCGCCTCCGAAAAATCTACCGCCGCACCCGAGGGTGCGAGGTACTGGCCAGCCTTCGAGATGGCGACTGTCTGCAGTGCGAGTTCTTTGAGGGACACGCGGTGAGTGTCGTTGAACGCTGTGCGCCGCGCACACGCTTCTCAGCGTGCGGCACGCCTCGGTGTCTTCGTCGCCGTTGTCTTCGCCGAGGCCCGCTTGGTCTTCGCCAACTTCCCCGCGGGCTCAGGCGTCATTGGTGACAGAGACACCACACCCTCTGCCTCACGCGGCAAGAGACCGCGCACGCTGAGCTCAAGGGCCGCCTGCAAGCTCGACTGCGCGACCTTTCGGTTGGGCAGCATCCCGGAGAGCCAAGCGACGAGCGCGACGATGAAGTGGCCCGACCAGACCGAGGCGACGAAGTGCGCATCCTCGCGTGCGAGCTCGCCCGCATCCATGCGCAGGGAGATGCGCTCAGCGAGCCTTTGAACGAGCTCTTCGTCGAAGACCTTTCGTTCCTCCGCGACACTCTGCGGCGGGAACAACAACGCGCGGATGTAGACGCGCGCGAGGTCCGGCGCGGACGCGTAGACGTTGAAGAAGATGCCGAAGATCTGACTGGCCTCGCCCTCGATCGAGGTCTCCTCCAGGTTCGCGAAGGCTCGGTCGAGCGCGCGTCGGATGCGCTCTTTGAAGACCAGCCCCACGAGCTCTTCCTTCGTGCGTGCGTAGAGAAAGAGCGTCCCCTTCGCGACGTTCGCGCGCTCTGCGACGGCGCTGGTCGTCGTCCCTTGAAAGCCGTGCTCTTCAAAGAGCTGGGCTGCGGCCTCTCGAATGCGTGTCTCTTTCTCGGCCCGGCTTTGCTCTCTTCTCATGGCTTCTCACATCGAAAAATGACCGCGGTCATTTGTGACTCGGGTCATTTGTGACCGCAGTCATTTATGACCGCGGTCAGTTTGGAGTCAATCCAGGATGAAGATGGCCCCGCGCGCTTCACCGCACATCGCGCCCACCGCGAGCCTTCCATCGGCAGCGAAAGCGACCGAGCGGACAAACCAGGGCGCACACGGCCTGTATCGGCGACGCTGACGGTGGGAGGCAAGCCGTCGTAGACGCCAGGCTCATGCACCGTGGTGAAGGTGCTCGAGTCGCCATCGAAACGCGCGAGCGTGACGAGCCCTTCGAGGCTGACGATGGCCGCGTATTCACCGCTCGACGAGGCGGCGACATTCACCCCGGTCTCCTCATCCTCCGAGCGAATCAGGTCGGTGATCGAGGCAGTCGCGCCCAAGGTGAAGACGGCGAGCTGCGAGGGCGCAGCGACGGAGTGAAGAAGGCCAAGGCGCTCTCCGACGAAGGCAACGCGTGCAAAGCCACTCGAGGGAATCGGCGCCCGCGAGACGAAGCTTGCGCCCTCGCGTGTGAAGACGTGCGCGGCGGGCGCCGTGTGCTCAAAGCCATCGGCGATCGGGCGCGGCACGTAGCCTGTGGCTGCGATGAATCCTCCGCTCGGTGAGATGGCGAGGCTTGCACCGAGCTCATCGGTGGGCGCATCGAGAAAGGCGACGGCGCGCGCGCAGGAGCGTGCTGCGGTGAACACCACAAGGCCCTCGGAGGACGGTGTTCGCTCGCCGACGCTCCGTGTCTCAAAGCGCGAATCCTGGGACGCGACGAGCGTCGCGCCATCGCGTGACCAGGCCACGGAACCTCCAAGCCAACGCGATGCGTCCGGAGGCGTGTAGGGGCCGAAGCGTCGCGCAAAAGGTCCACCGGAGCCGAGCGCAACGCCCTCGCGTGCGCAGGTCGCCTCGTCGACTGCAACGTCGATGATCGGGTAGACGCGCCTATCGTGTGCCTCGGGGCAGCCCATGGTGAGGAGTGCCGCGAGCGGGGTCGCGCAAGACAGGACGGCGGTTCGCTTCGACATGCCATCATCATCGCGCGCAGGGGAGAGTGAGGGTTCGATAGGAGCGGACAACGCGGTGCTCGACTCTGCGAACGGTCGTGCTATTTTGAAGCCGTCATGAACGCGATGCCCTCCAAAGCTGCGTCCGCTCCGCGCGGTGAGAAAGGCGAGAACACGCGCTCACTCGTGCTTGGGCATGCGCTCGCACTGGCCAGTGAAGTGGGCCTAGAGGGCGTGACGATTGGGACGCTCGCGGAGCGCGCATCGATGAGCAAGAGCGGGCTCTTTGCGCACTTCCACAGCAAGGAGTCGCTTCAGATTGCCATCCTCGACGAGGCCATCGCGCGCTTTGTCGATCAGGTCGTGCTGCCCGCACTGAAGTCGCCGCGGGGTGAGCCAAGGGTGCGTGCATTGCTCAAGCGCTGGCAGCTCTGGTCACGCGCCGAGTTCATGCCGGGTGGCTGTGTCTTTGTCGCGTCGATCGCGGAATTTGACGACAAAGAAGGGCCTGTTCGCGATCGGCTGGCAGCGTGTCAGCGCGATTGGCTCGACACGCTTGCCACGGCGATTCGCATTGGTGTCGACGAGGGTCACTTCGCCAAAGAGACGGACTCGAACCAGATCGCGCATGAGATCCTCACCCTCGCGTACGGCACGCACCTTCTCGCGCGCCTCTTGCGCGACCCCTCGGCAGAGAGGCGACTTGGTCGCGCTGTCGAGCGCATCTTTCAGACCATTCGCGCCTAGTCGCACGGTGCCGGTCCTTCACGGGTGAAGGCTCGGTCGCATCTCTTTCATCGCCAGGGAGAACCAACATGGACATGCACTTCATCGCAGATTCGTCGTCACAAAAAAGCACGAACGTTCGTTCCAAGAAAGCGCCTCCGGCGGGACTGCTTGCGCTGCGGGCGGGGCTGGGTGCCCTGGGTGCCGTCGCGCCTCTGCCCGCGGCGGCGATTGCAGAGCATCTCTTCCTCACGCCCAAGCGGCATCGTCGCCCGGCGGCTGAGTTCGATGTGCTTGCACGTGCGCGACACCTGCTGGTTCCAGGTGAAGAGGGTGCGCTTGGTGATGCGCCGCTCGCGAGCTGGGAGTGGGGCCATGAGGGGCCGCGTGTGCTGCTTGTGCATGGCTGGGAGGGACGCGGCGCGCAGCTGGGTGGGCTCGTGGAGCCGCTCTTGGAGCGCGGCTTTCGCGTCGTGACCTTTGATGCACCTGCGCATGGAAACTCCTCGGGCACGACCTCATCACTCGTGCACTTCGCGCGTGCGGTGGAGCGTGTTGTGAACGCGTTTGGGCCCTTCGAGGCCATCATCACGCACTCGATGGGCGGGGCTGCAACGGCGTGGGCGAGCCGTCATGCGCCGCTTGCGAAGCGCCTTGTGATGATCGCGCCGCCGATCGACGTGCGCGATTTCACGCGGCAGCTGAGCCGCACACTCTCGCTCAGCGACGCCGTGCGCACTGAGGTGGAGAAGCGGCTTGAGAAGCGCCTCGGTGTTGCGCCTTCGGAGCTGCATGTGGGCCGCATTGCACCTCGCATGACCACGCCGCTTCTGGTGATTCACGATGAGGAGGACAGCGACGTCCCGATCGCGTGCGGCGAGCATGTGGTCGCGCAATGGCCCCGCGCACAGCTGATTCGAACCACAGGCCTTGGGCATCGCCGCATCCTCAAGGACGCCAAGGTGATTGCGGAGGCGGTGCGCTTCGCAGCGGGCGCCTGAGGTCTTCCTCGCGCTATCGAGCGCTCATCGCCCATGATAGTTTGGGGTGATGACCCAGGGCGGGCTTCCGACACGTGTCGCGTGTTGCTCCCAATTGACGCTCGTCGCGACGTTGGTTGCCGGTTGCCCGGGAACACTCTCGTCGGCCGACCGCGATGCGGGTAGGCGCATGGACTCTGGGGCGGGCTCGATCGACGCGCAGGTTGTTGGCGCCGATGTGTACATCCCTCTCGGCGCGGATGCGGGCGACTTGCCCGATGCATTCATCGCGTCGCCGGACGCGTTCACGCCTCCTCTGGACACGGGTGGCACATGCGTCGCGCGCACCTGCGCGGAGGCAACCTCGATGTGCGGCTCCGTCAGCGATGGCTGTGGCGGGACGATCACGTGCTCATGCGTTGCACCGGCGAGCTGCATGGCCGGAACGTGCCGTGCGCCCGTGCTCTGCTCCGCCTCAAGCTGCCCCGCATTCCCCGGCGCCGAGGGGGAGGGTGCGAATGCGCGCGGTGGTCGCGGCGGCGATGTTTGTCACGTCACGACACTCTCGAACTCGGGCGCGGGCAGCTTTCGAAGCTGCGTGGAAGGCACGGGCGATCGGCGCACCGTCGTGTTCGACATTGCGGGTCGCATCCGCCTCACCTCGCCCCTTCGCGGGCGTCGCTCAAGGCTCACGATTGCTGGCCAGACGGCGCCGGGGGATGGCATCCAGGTCAGCGGCTACCAGGTCATGCTCGAGGGCGACGACATCATCGTGCAGCACATGCGCTTTCGCGCCGGCGACGAGGAGAAGGGCCCGCGCGCCTCGGGCGGCTTCACCGAGGACAGCTTTGACGTCGGCGGCAACAACATCATCGTCGACCACGTCTCGGCCTCGTGGGGAATCGACGAGTGCTTGAGCACGGGCACCGATGCCTGGGACAACCTCACGATTCAGTGGTCGATCATGAGCGAGGGGCTTCACCAGACCGGGCTCTTTCATGGCGAGCGAGACACGGACTACGACCCGGGCGGGCCGAGAGGGCACGCGATGGGCAGCCTGTTCAAGCCGAGCAGCGGCGACTCGCATCTCTCGCTTCACCACAACCTCTACGCGCACAACAACAACCGCAATCCTGCGATCGGCACGTACTCCTCCTCGCAGTCGCAGTGGGCCGATATCCGCAACAATGTGCTCTACAACTGGGCCGACAATCCTGGTTATGCGAGCGGGACGAGTCGCGCGATTTACCTGAACTACGTTGGCAATTATGGCGTCCAGGGCCCGAGCACGGATGACGCCTTCATGTTCGATGCGGATGCGGCCTCGAACCTCCGCATCTTCATCGCCGACAATCGCTTGGACACGAACCACAACACGCGCTTTGACGGCGCGGTCACGTCAAGTGTGGTGACGGGAAGCTTCTCGCGATCCTCCACAGCGCACACGCTCGCCCCTGTGACAACGCATCCCTCGGCGGATGTCATCGGCCTTGTGCTCGATCAATCGGGTGCGCGTCCGTGGAGCCGTGATGCGGTGGATGAGCGTGTCGTTGCGAACGCCCACGCGAACACCGGGCGCCTCATCAACTCGCAGGACGAAGTCGGCGGCTGGGGCACGCTCGACCTCGGCACGCGCGTGGTGGACGGGGACCGCGACGGCATGCCCGATGACTACGAGCGCACGCACGCCACCAACCCCGCGACGGCCGACAACAACGGCGACGTCGATGGGGATGGCTACACCAACCTTGAGAACTACCTGCACTGGGCCGCCCGCTACCCGCGGTGAACGACGTTCCACGCTCACGGAGAATGATGATGTCGAAACAACGCTCAAGCACCGCATGGACCCAAGCTGCACTCACGCTCACGCTCGTTGCGGGCTGCACCTGCGAAGGCGGAACCCCACGCACGGCAGCGGATTCGGGCGCGGCCCGCGATGCATTCAGTCGCATCGATGCGGTGGGTCCGGATACGAATCTCGCGAACGTGGATGCAACGGACATCTGCGCGAGTGTGGAGGTGAGCACCCGCCTTGTGACGCCCGAGGTGACGGTGATCGTCGACCAATCGCTCTCGATGGAGAACGTGCTCTCGGGCGGCGTCTCCCGCTGGGATGCCGTGCACAATGTGCTCACCGGTCCCACGGGCCTTGTGACGGAGACCGAGCGCGTCGTGCGCTACGGCCTTGCCCTCTACAGCGACGTGCAGGGCGGCAGTCCGCGTTGCCCGATCGTCACGCCTGTGCCCTCGGCCTTGAACAACCGCGCGGCGATCAACACCGCCTTCACTGCGGCCGACCCGATGGGCGAGACACCGACGGGCGATTCGATCAATGCGATTCTCTCGGCGACCTCGCCCGACCCCACGGATGACCCGCGCATCTTCATTCTCGCCACCGATGGCGGGCCGGACCGCTGCGGCATGCCGGACGCGCATGATGACGCCTCACGCAATCTCTCCATCGCGGCGGTGCAGCGCGCCTACACGATGGGCATCCGCACGTTTGTGATCGGTGTGGGAAGCGGGAGTGTGCCGACCTCGCATCTCCAAGCCCTTGCGCGTGCAGGGCAGGGCGGTGCGGCGACGGCGATGCACTACGAGGCGGGCGATGTCGCTGCGCTGACGACGGCCATGCGGACCATCGTCCGTGGTGAGATCTCGTGCACCCTGGAGCTCGACGGACGCGTCGACCCGATGGAGGCGTGTGCGGGCGATGTGCGCCTCAACGGCATCAACATCCGCTGCGACGACGTCAACGGCTGGCGCCCCATCGATGAAACTCATATTGAGATATTGGGAACGCGCTGCGAGACGCTGACGACCAGTGATGTCGCGCGCGTGCAGGCGACCTTCCCGTGCTCAGCGATCATCCTCTGAAGGTGTCGACGAATAATCTGGTTTAAGCGGCCGTCGTTCTTCGGTGCACCCAGAGTCGAGGATGCACATCGGCCGCCTTCTCTCCCTGTCCTTCACTGTGAGCCTCTCGGCGCTGGTGTTGGGTTGTTTTCAGTCGCATCCGCGGGCGGACGTCGTGGGCGATGTTGGGGCGCTGGACGCGTCGCGCGATGCTGGAGTGCGGGACCCGTCGCGCGATGCGGGGCCGGATGCGATAGGTCGCCTGTGTGGCTGCCCCGGACGCGAGGTGCGCTGCATGCTGCCCGAGATGTGCTGCCCGGCGACACGCACCTGTGAAGACCCATCGCGCTTCAACTGCACAGGCTCTGCGCCTCGGTGCGAGTGAGCGCGGACAACGCATCGGGAGGGTTGTGCTGCGCGCGCGAACGTGAGGTGATGGAGGGGTGGAACGGCGCGCGGACGTGATCGTGATTGGGCTCGGCAGTGCGGGCGCTGCTGCGTCGACCTTCTTTGCGCAGAAGGGTTTTCGTGTTGTCGCGGTCGACAATCGGCCGGTGGGTGAGACGGGTGCGCGTTGGGTGAACTCGGTGCCGCGCTGGTGCTTTGAGGATGCACGCGTGGCGACTCCCAGCGGTGAGGAGCTCTTCGGTGGGCATGCGCCGGATGCCGAACATGTCTTTCATCTCATCGCGCCTGGTGGGGCTGCGCGCTTGCCTTTGAAGGCGCCTCCCGTGCTTCACGTGGACATGCGTCGCTTCGTCGATCGCCTCGTGCGCGAGGCCATCTCGGCGGGTGTCGAGGTGCTGCGTGGAAGCCTGCGCGAGGTGGTGCTGGAGCAAGCGCGCGTGGTCGGTGTGCGCGTCGAGACGGATGCGGGCGAGCGTCGCATCGATGCGCGCTTGATCGTCGATGCAAGCGGCATCGGAGGTGCGGTGCGGAGGCGTGTGCCGAGCCTTGCGGCCGCGTGGCCGGAGGTCGACGAGGAGAGCCGCTGCATCGCTGCCGAGTTTCAATACGCGGTAAGCGACAAGGCCGCGCTCGAAGCCTTCTTGAAGAGTCACGGAGCCTTGCCGGGGCATGATTTGGCCTTCCCAGGGTGTGCGGGAGGCTATTCGACGCTGACCCTCTTCACGACCAAGTCGCTCGACACCGTGGGCCTGTTGACGGGCTCGATCCCCGCGACGGGCGTGATGGATGCGGGTGCGTTGCTCGATGCGTTTGTCGCGACTGCGCCCTGGCTCGGCGAGCGGCTCTTTGGCGGGCGCGGCGCCATCCCGGTGACGCGTCCCTACGACATGCTCGCATCCTCGGGTGTGGCGTTGATCGGCGACGCTGCGTGTCAGGTGCATGCGGCGCATGGAAGCGGCGTGGGCATGGGCCTGCTCGCGGCGCGTGTGCTCGCGGATGCTGTGCAAGAAGACCCAGGTTCCGAGGCATCGCTCCGCGCATACACACGCAACTTTCATCGCGCGCATGGAGGCCTGCTCGCCACGGCCGATGCCTTTCGTCGCTTCATTCAGCAGGCCTCGCGCGACGACCTCGTCACGTTGCTCACCGCGGGCCTGCTCGACGAGAAGCTTGCCCACGATGGGCTTGCGCAGCGCATCACGCGTCCCGATGTCGCGATGGTCTTTGCGATGGCGCCAAGAGCCGCGCGCGTGCCGGGCCTTGCGCTGCGCTTTCTTCCACTCGCCGCCAAGAGTGGTGTGCTCGACCTTGTGGGTGGTTCCACACGGATGCGAGGCCTGGTGAACGCCCTCGTTGGAAGCGCGCCGGGGCAGGCTGGTGCGGGCGAGTGGAGCGTCCCGTCTGGCACGCCGAAGGGTGCGAGATGAAGGCCGCGCCCATCCCGCCCGTTGTACCGAAGGGTGCCGAGTTCGCATTCGGCAAGAGTCCTTTTCACGCCAAGGGCGTGCTCTACCTCGGCACGCAATCGTTCTTCGCGGAGCACAACGGCCTCGATGCGCTGGCCAACGCGATCGAGGAGCCCGAGCTGCGCGAGTTCATCACGCAGCGCTTCCTCGCCGCGAGCCTCTACGATGTGACGCCCGTGCCCACGCTCATTGCCTACGAGGCGCGTGTGCTGCGGATGAGCGTGGAGGCCTACCTGCTCCATCGCACGCGTCATCAAGCGAACAAAGATCTGGGCGGTGTCTACGCATGGCTTCTACGGCTCGCCTCGCCGCAGCTCATCGCGCGCCACCTGCCGCGCATCATGCTGCAGATGTTCGACTTCGCTTCGGTGGAGGCCGAGCGTGAGGAGCCCAACGAGACCGTGGCTGTGATGAAGGGCCTGCCGCTCTCGCTCGTGCCCTGGCTTGAAGTGGGCCTCTCGGTGTACGCCGAGACGGCGCTCAAGCTTGCGGGTGCGCGCGCATCGAGCAGCACGACAAAGGCCCGCACCGCGGGTTCGCGTGCGGGCCTTGAGCTGGTGGATCTGACGGTGTTGCTGCGCTGGAAGTGAAGCTACTCGAAGCGCAGGGTTGCAAGCGACGCTTGTAGTTCGGCGAGTCGCTCGGCTGTCGCACCCTGCGCTGCGAATGCACACGCGCGGATTCCAATCCCGTGCTCGTTGGTCAGGATGCACGTCATCGGTGCAACGCCGAACTCGGTGACTTGCTGCGCGTGCAAAAGCCAACGGTGCTCCTCGCGCACCACCTCGCGGTAGCTATCCCCGAAATCATCTTCCGAGAGCGTTGTCAGCCCTTCTTCGCCGCTGGGCAATCCCATGCGAACGCGCACGGAAAACTCTTCGGCGGACGGCGTGCCTTGTTCTCCTCGAATGGCCCAAGCGTCGAGCCCGAGGCTCTCACACACGCCCTGCCGACGTATGCGCCACGACCCTGAGGGGAGGTCAATCGTATAGGCCGCTTGGTGGCCGACGAGCTGCGTCGCGGTGCCTGGTTCGTTCTCGGGATCAAGCCACAGAGGCAAGAGCGCGCTCGTCGCGAAGCCAAGCGTTCCGACGATCCACATGGCGACTCCGCCGAGCGTCCATCGGCGCTCTTGTTCAGCGTGAGGGGAGCTCTGGTAGAGCACCCACGCAAGGGCCCCGAGTCCGAGTGCGCTTGCGGCGTGGAAGGTGGCGGCGAGTGGTCCGAACTCACGCAGTGTTGAGAGCGAGTAGGCGAGTTCCACCAACGCGCGCACCGCCACGACTGCGATGCCGAGAGGGCGCCGCATGACGAGCGCGCCGAGCGCGACGATGGTCCCGAGCAAGAGCCCTGGCTCGACGGGCGGTAGAAGGCACTCGAGCCCGAGGCTTATCGAAAGGACGATGAGCGCGCCGATGCGCGCCCGAGCACGCCACACGGGTTCGTCGGGCTGCTCGGGCTCCTCGCTCATCGTGCGAAGACGTTCGCGACTGGCACGACCTCGATGCGCTCGCGCGGCACACCCAAGCGGAGCGTGCTGACGATGCGGTCGGTCTCGAGCACTTCGGGCGCGAGGGTGCGTCCTTCGGCGTAGGTCATCGGCGATGCGGTCTCGGCGGCGAGCGCGTCGGCGAAGGCGCTCGCGTTCGCGCTGACGACAGCGATCTCGAGTTGCGAGGGGTCGAGGTGACGACGGATGGCGGCGTTCACTTCGTCCACCGTGAGTGTGCGCCAGCGTGCCCGCAGCGCTTCGATCCAGGCTGTCTCTTGCGCGTAGAACGCGTCGTCGATTGCGGTGCCAAGGCGACGGCTCTCTGTCTGCAGGAAGAGCGCGTAGTAGCCGTCGAGGTAGGCGCGGATGCGATCGAAGTCGGCCTGCGTGAGGCCATGCTCTACGAACTGGCGGAAGTAGTGCACCGCGAGGCGGATGCCGAAGTGCGCTTGCTCCGGACGCAGCGGGCGCAGCCACATCGAGAAGTACTGCTGACGCCTTGAGACGTTCGGGCGTGGGAAAGCGCCCCAGCCTTCTTGCGCGAAATATTCGGGGTAGGCGTAGTCGCCGTAGTTCATCCCGCGCACCTCGCGAATCTGCTGCATGAGCAGGCCCACGAACTGGCGATGTTGGCCGAGGTAGGAGGTTGCGAGCACGAGCGCGGCGTAGTCTTCGTGGCCGCGCGTGACGGGGATGTGCAGGCCCATCGAGACGGCTGTCGAGCTCGCCTCGGGCTTGTCGACGATGCGGATGCGCGCGCCATGCGCTTGGGCCGGACGCAGGACCTCACGGCCCACGCATGCCTCGCTGCGAAGCTGGTTTACGTCTTCGGCGATGCGCGCGGTGAACTCGCTCGGGTAGCCACCAGCGATGCCGATCGTGGCGCGTCCGGCACAGAAGACGCGGGCGCGTTGTGCGCGCACATCGTCGAGCGTGATCGCCTGAAGGGCGGCCTCCGTGCCGAGCTCCGGGTGGCCGTAGCCGTGGTGCTCGTAGAGCATCGACTGCAGCACCTCTTTGCCGAGCGTCTCATCGTCGTTGCCGCGCAGCTCAAGCGTGAGCGCCGAGAGGCTCTGCGTGCGGATGCGATCGAAGTCTTCTTGGCCCATGCGCGGACGAAGGAGCACGTCGCGGAAGAGTGCGTAGAACGCATCGAGCCTGTCGTGATGTACGCGCCCAATGAGCACCGTTTGATCGCGGCTCACCTGCACATCGAGCTGCGCGGCCATCGGGTAGAGGCGCTCTTCGAGTTGTGCATACGAGAGCTCGCCTGCACCGCCTTCGACGGCGAGCTGCGCGGCCAGGCGCGTGACGCCCTCGCGGCCCACCGGGTCATCCGAGGAGCCTGCGTCGAAGACGACGCGCACGGTCACAATCGACGACTCGGAGCGCTGCTCGATGAGGCGCGGGGTCTCGCGCAGGGGCTCACGCACGGCCTCGATCACCGTCACGCTCGGTGCGACCTCGGTGTGCGCGACAGGCGGATACTCCGCGGGCTCACGTGTGGCCCCGCCGCATGCGCTGGCGAAGAGAAAGAGTGCGGGTGCGATGCGGCGCTTCATTGGGCACCTCCTGTCGTGACTGCTGCGGGTGTGTGGGCCTCTTCACGCAGCGTGACGACGTAGCGATGCGAGGGCGTGAGGTATTGCTGGGCGACGCGTGCGACGTCCTCCGCGGTGACGTGCTGCAGCGCATCGAAGTAGGCGCGCACGCCATCGAGTGAGCCGCCCACGGCGAGGTAGCCGGAGAGGAAGTACGCCACCGACGAAGGCGTCTCGAGCATCATCGCGACGGCGTAGAGCAAGTGGCTGCGCACGGCCTCAATGCGCTCAAGCGAAGGCGCGCCATGACCACGCCCGGCCTGCCCTGCGATGCCTTCGAGCTCGGCTTGAATCGCCTCCAATGTGGGCGCGAAAATGTCCGTGGGTGCTGCGTTCGCATCACCTGGCGGCGCGACCGTGGCGGACACGACGAAGAGCCCTGGGTCACGCGCGAAGTCTCCCGCGTAGCTGCCCAGCTCAAGCAGGCTTTGCTGCTGCACGACGAGGCTCTGGTAGAGCGGGCTTGATGCTTCGAAGGCAAGCCCGTGGATGATCTGCAGCGCGGCCGTATCCCGCAGCGATGCAGCTTGGGTGCGGCCCTCGCGCATGAACGCGGGGATGCGATATCCGATCATCGCGCGCGGCGGGCTTGAGCCTGCCCAAGGCAGGTCGCGACGTCCTCCTGTGGGCGCCGGTTCCACAGGCACAACGGGCGTATCGCGATGGCCTTGCCAGCCTGCGTAGTGCTGATCGATGAGCGCATCGAGGCGTGCATCCTCGAAGTCACCGACGACCACAATCGTTGCGTTGTCTGGGGTGTAGTAGCGACGGAAGAACTGCTGCGCGTAGGCGTAACGCGTGGGCATCAAGTCGACATCGGCGAGGTAGCCAATCGTCGTGTGCCGGTAGGTGTGCCTTGAGAACGCGCTCTCCGAGAGCGCCTCCCACATCGGCTGCTCCGGGTTCGAGCTCCACACTTGGTACTCACCGCGCACGGCGCCCGCCTCGGTGCGGAAGACTTCTTCCGAGTACGAGAGGTGCTGAAAGCGGTCGGCCTCAAGCTCGACAAAAGTGGAGAGCGCGCTCGCTGGGCCCGTCACCGTGTAGCAGGTGTAGTCGCTCGTCGTGAATGCGTTGTTGTCCGCGCCGAGCGCCTGCAGCGCGGCATCGTAGGCATGCTGCGGATGGGCCTCGGTGCCGCGAAACATCATGTGCTCAAAGAAGTGCGCAAAGCCGCTGTGGCCCGCCTCCACTTCATCGCGCGAGCCGACGCGCATCATCGTGTAGTAGGCAACGATGCCGGGGCTCGGCCAGTGGACGGAGATGACCTGAAGCCCATTGCGCAGGCGCCGCACGCGCGGCTGGGATTGCGCGAAGAAGGCATCGAAGGGGTTGGGTGTGGCCGGTGCGGCCTGAGCTGGGGCAGCCCGCGGCGCTCTTCGGGCTGCTTGCGCTTCAACAGCGCTGGGTGCGAGGGCGCTCAGCGCGAGGGTGAGGAGGGCTGGGCCGCGGAGGCTTTGGGTGTGCTTTGGCTTCGGCATGCGGTGCCGAAGGTACACGAGTCTCCCCGCAGACTCCGCTAGCCGACGACCCAGTTCGTCACGCGCTGTGCGCCCGGTGCCGCGCCGCGCTTGCGATCGACCAAGGGCCTTGTGGGTGCCGTGCGCCGACCGGCCTCGTCGCGCAGCTTGGGCGCGCCTCCGCAGAGGTGGAGCGCACAGGAGACGATCGGTGCGACCGCTTGCGCGAGCTCGGGGCCGAGCATGAGGCTCTGGTGGACGAACTCCTGCAACGGAATGATCACCGCGTTCAGGCGCGCCCAGGCGCCCTTGGGCTCCAGACAGTTGAGGACGACGCGCAGCTCCTCATAGCCATCCTCTTGGTGCTCAAGGTGCACGTACGCGCCCTGGATCGGGATGTCGCCGATGCTCTTGCCTTCGAGGTCGAAGTAGACACACCACTCGGGCAATCGATGAAGCTGCGTGCTGAGCACATCATCGGCGATGGGCTTGGACCAGAGTGTCTCGAGGAGCGCGGGCTCGAAGCGATACACGCCCTTGGTCGGGCGCCAGGCGCCGATCGCAGCGCAGCGATCGATGGACTTTGTGTGCTCCGACGAGACCCTTCCCGTGTACGCATCCGAGAGCGCGGCATAGGAGGCCGCGACGGGCGCATGAATCCATGCGGGCCAGGCGATGCCGTCTTGTCGGCCTTTGGCGATGGCGAGATCGAGGCGGCGGAAGAGATCACCGTGGAGCACCTGGGCGGCGCGAATGGCTTCGTCGGACATGCGGCCCTCCCTACTCGATTCGGCATGGGTGTGCAGGACCAATGCTGCCGCGCAGAGACGCGCGGATGAGCTCACCCTTCGTCAGGCGCGTCTTGGTTGTTGTCGGGCGTCAGTGGAAGCAGTTGATCCTGCCTTTCGTAGAGCGCGGTGATTCCCTCTTCATCACCGAGCGATGCGAGCACCGACTCCCAGACGAGGGCCCAGCCAGGCTCAAGTCCATGTGCCTCGAGGGTTGCCTTCAACGAGTCGGCGCCGAGGTGTTCGGGGCTCAGCAGATGGAAGAACACGTCTTGGTGGGGAGCGCACCAGGTTGCGTCTTGCTGGCTCATGTCGGTGACCTCGATGCCTTGCGCCATCAGCGCGTCCACAAGGCGCTGCGGGCTCGCTGACTCCTGTGTGCGGAGGCCGGCGACGACATCGAAGCGCATCGCGCGCGACGAAAGTACGGCGAGCTCTGCATGCGTGTAGCGAGGTTGGTCGGCGGCATGCTCACCGGCGTCGGCGATCGCAGTGGGCGAGATGAGCACCACATCCAGCCTCGGCGAGCGCGTGCCCGATTTGCCCCAGGCGACGATGCGCGCGGTGACGGGTGAGATGCGCACCGCGAGAAGGTTTGTGGCCTGCCCGTTCGCGTCGCGTCGTGCGACGAGGATGTGCTCAAAGGGTTGATCGATCGGTCCTTCGCCATCGAAGCGAAACCCAAGAGCCCTCGCGACCTCGCGCGAATAGGCGTGATCGCGTGCAAGCGCCGCGGCGAGTGCGGACTCCCAGAGCACGTGCGGCTCGGTGGATTCGGCGCCTCCAAGCTCGCGCAGAATGCTCAGCGCACGCGGACCATCGCCCTGCCTTCGCGCTTGCTGTGCACGGGCAAAGCGCACCTCACCCGAGGTTGGGTCGAGCGCTTCGAGCTGCACCAATGCGCGCTCCGTTCGCTCCAGATCGCGGCGTGTCGTCGCCATGCGGAGCTCAATCCAGAGGCGCTCTTTGGGATGCCCCGCGCCTGCATCACGCAGCCATGCATCGAGGAGGTTGGTGGGTGAGGTCAGCAGCAGGTCTGCGATGTCTTGGAAGAGGCTGGCGTCCTTGCGCGCGAGGGGCGTCAACGTCTCGACGGAGGCCCTCGTCGATCGATGAAGCTGCAGCTCGATCTGCGTGCCGAGGGCATGCGTGGGCGAGAGCGGTGTCGCGTCACCGCATCGCTGTTCGAGCGCAGCAATGCGCTCCAGCTCGCGTGCAGGGGCTCGGAGCTCCGTGGCGAGAAGGCGTGCTTCGCGGAGCAGAAGCTGTGCGAGAGAAGGCTCGTTCAGGGCGAGCGCTGTCTCGGCCGTGACGCGTGCTGCGAGCACCGCATCGTGGTGCGCACCCTTCACATCGAGCTCACCGGCGCGCTGCGCGCACCATGCAAGATGCGCTGCCGCGTGTTGCCTCTCGCCGCGCGTCGCGAGCTCGCGAAAGAGTCGAAGCGCGAGTGCGTAGTGCATCGACTCCATCGCCGTGACGGCGGGCATCAGTGCGCGTGCCTCTGCAACCTTGCCCGTGCGTGCCAGGCAGAGTGCCTTCATCAGCGCGAAGGTGGCCGCGCCTGTCTTGCCGTTGGTGCCGCGGTCGCATCGGTCGGCGAAAGAGAGCGCCTCCTCATAGCGACCAAGCGCCTGCAGTGCATCGACGCGCATCTCGTAGAAGACCGCTGCGTCCTTTCCGAGGGCGGTGAGTGCGTCGATCTCTTGGATGCTGAAGGCGAGCGCATCCTCGAAGCGGCGCGCGTCCATCAAGGCCGAGCCGCGCTCGCTTCCGATGCAGCTCCAGCAGGGCCAGCTGCGGTTGATGCGCGCCAAGGTCTCGTCGCAAGCGGCGAGGCATTCGGTGGCGTAGCCGGGGCCGTCGATGAGGGCGTAGGCATGCGCGACATCCTGCGTGGCGCACACGCTCTGCGGGCACTCGGCGGTCTTGGGCCCGTGTGCGAAATCGAGCAACTCGATGGCCTCGCCGACGCCGTGGCTTGCATCGAAGTGGACGAAGAGCCGGCTCTGAAGACGCCAGTGCCGGAGGAACACCTCCACCCAAGGTTCGTTGGCTGCACGTGCGAGCGGCAGGCCCTCCGCAACGATGGCTTCAACCTCGTGGCCCTGGCCGTTGACCGACGCCGAGCTCACGCGGTGCATCAAGTACGCGAGCCGCCCGTGCCCTGCCTCGCGAAGCTTGCGCTGTGTTGGATAGACCCAGCTCCAGACATCCATCTCACACCTCCAGCATGGTGATCAGGGCCTCTGCGAGTTCGCGAAGGGCGGGCTCAATATCGACCTCGACATCCGAGTGCGAGAGCAGGACAAGCATCGGGCGAAGGATGCGAAGTGCGCGGGCACGCGCCTCTGGCTTCGCCCGCAAGAGGCTCTGAATCAGAGGGCTCTCGACATTCACGTAGAGGCGCTTCACCGCGTGCCGCTGAATCTTGCTCGTGAAGTTGCGCGCGAGCGCGAGCACCCCGCGCGAGATGCGTTTGTCCGCCTCATCGGCCTCGATGCGGCGCTTGAGCTCGGCCTCGCGATCCGCGACGACGATGAAGGGCAGGGTGGCTGGCTCGAACGCACGCAGGAAGACCTCGTGATCCTCCTGGGCGAAGGTGCTCTGCAGCAGCTCCTGCTCGGCGGGTGCGAGCTGCGCGGGGCGAAAGAGGCTTGTGTCGTCACGCGTGCCGAGCACCTCGACGCGACCACGCCGACGCTCGCTGTAGGCCTTGGCGAAGACCTCAACCGCAAAGCGCGTCCCAAGCAAGACCGGCGTTCGCTGCGCGCGGAAGAGCACCTGCTCGAAGCCTCCACGCTCATCGCGTGAGATGTGAAAGACGCCGCGGCTGCGCTCGAGGATGCGGTCTGCAGTGAGGTCGCCTTCCGTCGTTGGCAGGGTGGCCTCGTCCGCGAGCAGCGCAAAGAGTCGCGGGTCGTCGACGGCTGCGCCGAGCAGCGCCTCGTTGTGTCGAAGCAGGATGCGTCGAAAGGTCGCGCGGTCCTTCGCGGCGGCATCCGCCAGGCCTTGGACGAGCGCCTCGCGCAGATCGTTTGCGACCTCGTCGTACGTGGCATCGCGCTGCACCGTCTCGCGGCTTGCGGTTGGCTTCAGCGCATCGCTCTCGACGATCGCACCCGCAAAGCCAGCCCAGCTTGGCAGGAGCTCACGGTCTTCGTCGCCGATGAACATGCCGCGCACAAAGACAGAGATGCGACGCAGATCACTCGTCGCGTAGCTGCCTCCGCCGCGAATCCAAACGATGCCTCGCGCGGACTTGCTCTCGAAGGGAAAGACAGCGAGTGGCTCCGCCCCGAAATCAAAGCGCGCCGCGAAGGCCAGTGCGTTGCGCTTGCTCTCGATGGAGTGGATCCCGGCGCGCCAGGGCGCTTCCACTGCGTTGACGAGCGTGCCACCCGGGCCTTCGAGAGGGATGTGGAGGAACGGTGCGAAGCGGTCGAGAAGTGCGGTGACGCGGGGCGCCTGCGCCAGGTCTTTGTGCTCGTCTCGCAGATGCAGGCGCACGAGCGTTCCGACCGGCTGGGGCTCGGCCTCGGTGATGCTGTACGTCTCGCCATTGCGGCTCAGAAAGCGCAGCGTGCGGGATGGGTCTTGGTACGAGGTCGTGCGCACTTCGACGCGCGAGGCGACGACGAACGCCGAGAGAAAGCCGAGCCCGAAATAGCCGATGAGGCCATCGCTCTGACCTTGGTCGCGCAGGGTGCGCGTGTAGCCGCGGCCGACCGTCGCAAGGTGCGTCTTGATCTCGTCTTCGGTGAGCCCGGCGCCCGTGTCGATCACATCGAGCACGCCCTCTTTCGCATCCACGCGCACGATGATGCGCGGCTCGAATGCGACCTCAGGGCACTCGATGTTGCGGCGCGTGATCGAGTCATGTGCGTTCTGCACCAGCTCGCGCACTGCGACCGAAGGTGTCGAGTAGAGCGCCTCGCCCAGCACGCGCATCAGCCCACTCAAATCCACCTGCGTTGCATGAAGCTGCGACATCAAACGCTCCCTTCCGTCTTGGTCTCGACCGGCTCAATCTCATCAAAGCGATGCAGGTTCACCTCGAGCTTGCCGCCTTCGATCTCGCGCAGCGTGTCGGCCAGGCGCGCGTTGAAGTGGAGGCTGTCCACCTCGTAGGTGTGGCGTGCAAGCACGGGCTGGATCGTCGTCTCGTCGGTGCCGCTCACCGTGATCATCAGCTCGAGCTCTCGCTTCTTGAGCTCCTCATGCGAGAGGCCGAAGAGGGGGCTCTTCTCGGTGATGGGATGAAGGATGGTCCACGTGCGCGAGAGGATGGGCGCGCGCTCGCGGGCAAGGACAAGGTCGATCGAGCGGTAGAAGACGCCGCCCTCTTCGAGACGCTCGGTGAGCATCGCCGAGACGCGGATCATCGCATCGATGACGCCGTTGCCGCGCTCGTTGCCGATGCGCATCGCGAGTGTTGGTACGCCATTCATCGTCTGCACGACGCAGGACTTGGCGAAGCGGATGCGCGCGGTGGGTGTCGAGAACTTGGCGAAGACAAGGCCCGTAGAGAGTGCGGTCACGAGCAGGCCGACGATGGCCTCGAAGATGACGAGCCAGTTGGTGAGCGTCGTCATCGGCACCATCGAGCCGTAGCCAATCGTCGCCATGGTATGGACGCTGAAGTAGTAGGCGTCATCGAAGCCGTTCACGTTCGAGATGCCGCCGACCGTGTAGTAGATGCAGGCGAAGACGAAGTTCATCCCGAGGAAGCTCGAGGCGATCACGAGGATGGTCGTGATCCACGGGGCGCGCAGAAGGCCGTGGTAGATGTCACGCCCGGGTGCCGCGCGGCCGCCGAGGATGATGACGCCCTCCTGGACGGATTGCTGAAGGCCGAGGATGCGCGCGAGGAAGCGTTGGAGAGCCTGCACGAAAGGGACGATATCGCTTTCGGTGCGCTTCGCGGCCGTGACAGCCATGGAAGTGCGCTCGACGATGGCCTCCGTTGACGCCCTCCTCCCAAGGTGAAAAAACGCGGCCCATGCCGTCTACTTCATCGCCTCGTCTTCGCGCCTATGCGCTCTCGCTCCTCGCCCTCGGTGGCGCGCTCCCCGCAGCGATGATCGCCAGCACATCGGAGCCCGTCGTCGCGCAGGAGTCAGGCCTTGACCCGACGGAGCCACCCGCGCCTGTGGTCGAGGTGGTGCGTACGCCGGAGGACGAGGCGCGACGTGCACGTGTGGTGGTGCGGGTCGGTGAGGTCACCTTCACGGTGGGTCAGCTCGAGGACGACATCGCAAGGCAGAGCCCGTACATGCGTGCGCGCTATCGCGATCGTGCTGCGCTGACTGAGTACGTGCAGACGCTGGTGCGCTTTGAGCTCATCGCGCGTGAGGCCGAGCGTCGCGGTTTTGGCACCGACCCGGAGGTGCGCGAGACGACGGCGCAGAGCGCGGTGCAGCAGCTGATTCGCCGCGACTTCGATGAGCGCATCACTGTCGAATCGGTGCCGCAAGAGGACGTGGACGCCTACTACAACGCGCACCCCGAGGAGTTCACGCGGCCTGAGGTGCGTCGTGCGAGCCAGATTGTGTTCGACACACAGGAGGCGGCGAATGCGGCCTTGGCAGAGCTTCGCGCGGCCGATGCGCGCGCGTTCCGTCAGTACGCGCAAGACCACAGCACCGACCCCGAGTCGCGTCAGCGTGGCGGTGACCTTCGCTACTTCGACGAGCGCGGCATGGCACCAAATAGCGCAGACCCAGCCATCGCTGCGGCCATCGTGACAGCCTCGTTTGGCATCGCGAACATCGGCGATGTGGGTGACCCGGTGGAGGTCAACGGGCACTGGTCGATCGTGAAGCTCACGGGCCGTCGCCCGGCCGAGCACCGCTCACTCGAGGAGGCAGGCCCAGGCATCCGCCTTCGCTTGTGGCGCCAGACACGCCAGACGGCGCTTGAGACCTTTGTCGAGACATTGCGCGGTCGCATTCCCACCGAGGTGCACTACGAGCGCGCTGCGAACATCCGCTTCGAGCAGCCCGAGGAGATCCAAGAGGGCGGTCACGGGCGCGAGAACGAGGAAGAGGGCGAGGCCGTTGCGCCATCCTCGGCACGTCAGCCTGAGGGGACGCCTGCTGCACCCGAAGGCACCGCCGCCCCGCAGTGATCGGCCTGCGCCTTCAGCGCACGCACGTTGGGACGCTTCCTAGCTCGGTCGACACGGACCCACACGTGTAGCCCATCGGGCAGCTTGCCCCGTACGCACATGATTGTTGGTTGGTGCAGCGTCGCATTCCGAAGTTATCGACCGCCAACTCCGAGGCCGTGCAGGTCGTACCCACCGCGCAGATACCACCCAGGCAGTACGAGCCCGCGAGGCAGTCGGAGCCGCGCACACACGGGCGCTGGCATCCTGCGGTGGTGCAGATCTCTGCGGCCGCGCACCCCATGGGGCATGGGCTTGAGCTTGCGGCGAGGCAGCCGCTCCCGAACGAGCTGCGTCCGCTGGGACCCGGCGACTCTCGTGTGCACACCAAGCTACCGCAGTCGGCTGTTCGTTGGCAGGGATTGAGGCAAACACCGTCGCCGAAGCGCGCCAACTCAAAGCAGAAACCAGACGCGCACTGGCCCCAGGAGAACGGGCTGCAAGTTCCGCCCAAGGGTGTCATCCCAAGCGCGGGCGTGGTGCAGCTCAGGTAGCCCGTCCCTCCAGGGCGCGTGCATTGTTCCCCTGCTGCGCATTGCAGGCTGGCGAAGCACTCGTTCTCCCGTGGGATGCAGGTGCCGCCGCGGCAGGTACGCAACGAACCGCACTGTGCATCGCGTGTGCACATCGCCGCGCACGTTGCCTGGTTGCAGACGCACTGAGAGTCCATGCCGCACGTGTAACGCATGGAGTCTGCGCAGGGGCTCACGGCCGAGCACGCACCGCCGATGCAGAGCCCGTTGACGCAACGGTCGGCGATGTTGGGGCAGGTGCAGTTGTCGACGAATGCGTCGCGCGTGTCTGTACCAGCATCGCGTGAAGTCGCGTCGGGGGCTTGCGCGGCATCGAACGCAAAGGTGTCCGGGACCGCGCGCGCATCATCGCCTGCGTAGGCGTCGCTGGCCGGGACAGCGTCGGGGAAATCACGCGCGTCGTTGTCTACGTGCGCGTCGATGTGCGCGTCGGGGGATTCCCGAGCGTCGGCGCCGGCATCGCGCCCACCAGCATCCATCGGCTCTGGAAACTCACCCTCGAAGATGGGCAAGTCGCTGCCTTCGATGCGAGAAGGAACGCAGGCGCCGCCCTGGCATGTCGACTCCTCGGCGCAGCGGACGCCAACGCAGGAGGCATCGAGCGTCAGCGAGAGTAGCCGCGACTGCTGCAACACGAAGCTCGTCGTGCGACTTGCCTCGACCCGAACTTCACTGCCTCGCAGCGCCCGGGCGCGCACCCGCACCGCACTCAGAGGCCCCGAAACACACCGAATCCCGAGCGTCTGCAGCTCATCGCGCCGAGCGAGTGGTGTTTGCGCAAGGCGCGTTGCCCCTGAGGGCGTGACGATCTCGACATCGAGCGTGTCGGCCTCCGCAGGCACCTCCATCGCAACGCCCCGATCACAAGCTGCGTTGCGGGCGCCTGTGCGGCGCAGCCCACAACGACGAACGAGGCAAGCGGAACGAGGCGCAGGGGGCGTGCAAGCAAAGGCATCCGTGCATGGTACCGAAAGCCACCCGTGCTTGTGGGGCCTTGGTGATTCCATTGGCCGAGACGAGAGTCGGAGTGGGCAGTGCCTTAGAACCACCGGACGACGACGAGGCCGTTACCGCCGCTGCGCGTCCCAACGCCACCGGTGCCAACGCTTGCGACGTAGTCAGCGTCCGTGACATCCGCGGGCGTCGCGACGCTGCCGGTAGAAAGCCTTCCAACCCCTATTGCGATATGACCAGAACCTCCGCCGCCGCCATAGGCGCGGGTTCCACCACCGCCGCCGAACCACCCGCCACCACCCGCGCCACCTGCGGCGCCGCATGCGTTGCCGCCTCCGCGCGCAACGGGTGCGTCGCAGTTGCTGGCGCCTGAAGCGGCCGCGCTGCCACCGCCGCCCGGTCCCAATGCTCCGCTCGCGTCCTGACCGTTGGTGCCTCCGCCCGCGCCACCGCTGCTGGCCGCGTCACGATCGCCTGCACCTCCACCGCCGCCCGCGGTGATGAGCTCTGTGGCTCCGCGTTGGATGGTGCTGCGCCCTCCGCCGCAGCCTCCGGGAAGCCCGGTCGTACTGCCTCCTCCGCCGACACCCCCCGCGCAGCTTGCACCCGCGCCGCCACCACCGCCGACGAGCACCGTGAGCGACTCGGAGGGCACCACCGCGACCGTGGCCGTCGCGAACCCACCGCCGCCGCCCGCAGCCAACGTCGCTGCACCGGCGCCACCACCGCCCGCGCCCCAGAGCTTCACGACGGCGGAGGTGCATCCCAACGGGACGGGCCAGGAGCGCGTGCCCGCGCTGTTGAAGGTCATCGTGGTGCTTGGGCACGCGGGCCCGGCGTCCCCTCCAGCGTCACGTCCTGCATCGCTTCCAGCGTCACGTCCTGCATCGCCTCCAGCGTCGCTTCCTGCATCGAAGGAGCGGGCGTCCAACGAGGCTGCGTCGGCTCCGGTGTCGGCGAACGAGGCATCGGATGCGAGGGCATCGCCTCCTGCGTCATGGCCTGTGTCCGCGCCGCGGTAGCGCGACCGACCGCATGCGCCCAGGGGCAGGAGCGAGAGCGCAAAGAAGGCAACATGTGCCGGTGGAAGTTTGCGCGCGCTCATAGAACCCTCGTGGAGGCGGCAGTGTGCGCTACGGCTCAGTCCGCGCAGTGGCCCTTCGTCACCCACGATGAGAAATGTGCGCCCCGTGCGTCAGCGTGACTCGCAGACGAAGTCGTACGTGCGCGTGCAATCGGCATCGACCCACTGGTCGTCAGGGTTCATGCGGGCGCAATCGCCGGTGCCGTTGGGATAGCCGCTCGTCCAGTGCCGCGATGTGACGGAGCCGCCGTCGATCCAGACGAAGTTCCCCTCGCTCGCACGGTCGTTGGCGCCAATCCAGAGGTTGCTGACGCCTCCGAGCGCACCAACGAACACGTTCTCGGCGCTGGAGTCGATCCGCACGAGCTGCATACCGCCGGATGCGCAGTGATCGCGTGCGGCGGTCCAAGAGGCACCGGTTGGGCAGTACGCATAGTCGTGCCCTCCGTAGGGCGCGCCGCGGCATCCCAGGGGGCAGGACTCACCCGGCGCGCAGTCTTGATCGACACCATCACACGGGTCGGATGCGCCCGGGCGAACGGCACTGTCGGCGTCGTTGCAATCGCCGCCTCGGGGCGCGAATCCCGCGGGCGCGACGCATGCGGACATCGCCTCGACCCCGCCATAGCCATCGCTGTCGCGGTCGACAAAGTAGATCGTGGAGACGCAGGCATCGGGCCTCCCGACATCGCGCTCCAGGCTCGCGTCGGAAGCAGGTGAATCCTCTGTGCTCGCGTCCACACTCGGCACGCCTGTGTCCGAGCTCCCGCTGTCGATCTCGCTGGCGCGGGCATCCTCAAGCGCACGTGCATCGCGTCGTGGAGTGGAAGCGTCTGAGAGCACGCGGCCCTCGGCGCATCCGAGTGCAACAAGACACGAAGCCATCACCAAAGGGCGCCAACGCATCGCGCGATCGTACCGTGTTCGTCGACTCACAAGACGAACATGAATGCGCGATGTCTACGCGGGTTGGTGACTCAGTACGCGACCTCCGCGTGCGCCCGTATGCTTGCCATCCTTCACCGTCCACGCGCCGTTCACAAATACGTGCCGCACGCCGTCGGGGTAGTTGCGCGGTGAGGCGTAGGTCGCGTTGTCATGGATGTTCGGCACATCGAGCACGAGGAGATCGGCACGCGCACCGACCTTGAGCACACCACGATCACGCAGCCCGAGCTTGCCCGCAACCATGCCCGTCATCTTGTGAATCGCGGTCTCAAGCCCGAAGAGTTTCTGCTCTTTGACGTAGTGCTCCAGCACGCGCGGGTAGGTTCCATACGAGCGCGGATGGGGCTTGCCCTCGCGCTGCGGAAAGCCATCGGTGCCGATCATCGTGAAGGGGTGCTTCATCACGCGCTGCACGTCGTCCTCGCTCATCACATGCGCAATCGCGGCGACCGCGAGCTCTTCCTCGATGAGCAAGTCGATCATCATCTCGTAGAGGCTCTGCTTGCGCAGCTTGGCGATCGCATGAAGCGTCATCCCCTCGTATTCGTGGCGATTGCGCACGGAGCTCACGACGACAAGACGACTCAAGCCTGCGAGCACAAAGGGCAAGATCAGCTGCTTGGGGAAGTACCTGTCGAGCGCGCCGGGCAGCTGCGCCATCTTCAGCACACGCGCCTTGCTGTCCTTGATGATCTGCTTGCGCGTGGCTGGGTCACGCAGCCGCTCGAGTAGTTTTTCTTGCGAGCCCTCGAAGGCCCAGAGCGGGAGCACCATCGCGCTCAAGACGGTCGACCCAGCGGCGTACGGATACACATCGCTGTGCACGTTGAGGCCCTCTTGGCGCGCCTTGTCGACCATCGCGAGCGTCTTCTTCACCTTGCCCCAGTTGAAGCGCCCGCTCGCTTTGTGATGCGAGATCTGAACGCTGACCTGCGCCTCGCGGCCGATGCGCAAGGTCTCCTCCACCGACTGCTCCAGCTTGGCCGCTTCATCACGCATATGCGTTGCGTAGATGCCTCCGTAGCGCGCTGTGGTCTTCGCCAGCGCGATGACTTCCTCCGTGTTGGCGAAGGCGCCTGGCGCATAGACGAGGCCTGTCGACATGCCGAATGCGCCCGCTTCCATGTTCGCCGCGATGGCCTCTTGCATCACCGCGATCTCCGATGAAGTTGCAGTGCGCTCATCGAGGCTCATCGCCAAGCAACGCACGTTTCCATGAGGAATGAGCGGGGCTGCATTCACGCTGATGCCGCGCTGATGCAGCGTGTCGCGATACGCCGCGACGTCCTTGAAGCATCCACCTCCAGGCTCTCCAAAGAGCATCGGTGAGAGCACCTTGTAGAAGGCATCGACCTTCTCGTTTGCAGGGAAGAGCCCAAGCCCGCAGTTGCCGATGACCTCCGTCGTCACACCCTGCATGACCTTGCTCGCAGCCTCGGGGTCACCCGGCAGCGTGAAGTCGGAGTGCGAGTGCATGTCGATGAAACCGGGCGTGATGGTCAGCCCCGTCGCATCGATCACCTCGTCCGGCACAAGGGTCGTCTCACCCACCTCGGCGATGTGCTCATCCTCGATGAGAAGGTCTCCGCGCCTGGCCTGAGCGCCCGTGCCATCGATGAGTGTCGCGTTGCGAATCAGAAGGCGCATCGGTGGATGGTATCCGAAGCGCCGCGAAAACATGGCGTTTGGATGGTAGCGTGGAGGCAATGCTCAAAGCCGGGACGCATGTCGCGACGTGCATCGTGCTCTCTCTGTGTCCACTTGGATGCGGCCGTGACAACTACGATGCGCCACTGCGCGACGCCGCGGGTGTGCCGCGTGATGCGAACCTCGATGCCGCCTCCGAAGACGCGTTTGTGATGGACGGCGACATGGATGCTTCAGCGGACGCGCCGGAGGATGCGCGATCGAGCCTTGCGTGTTCGCTCCCAGGTTGTCGCGACATCGACCCATCGCTCAACGCGTGCGCGATGGCCGAAGAGGGGCCCTTTGTGGAGCGCGCGCGCTTCGACATGTTCGGCGACGCGTACGGCGTCTGGCTTCACGCGCCGCACGTCCTTGCTGCGGACAGCGGTGGTCTCTCCTCGATGACCTTCGACGGCACGCGCTTCTCACCCGTCGCGCGCGTCGCGACAGGTTGGACGGAAGCCATCTGGAATCGCGGCGATGACTTCTTCGTGGCCGCTCCGGGCACGGGCCTCTACGCGTTCCGCATCGGTGACTCCGGCGAGGTCGTTGAGCTGACGCGCGATTTGACGCGTGCCTCCGAGGCGCGTCGTGGATGGGCCGACAGCCGCTACGTCTACGTCCCGAACGGTGGCGGTGGTCTCCTCGCGTACACGCTTCTTGGGGGTGCGCTCACACCCGTCGGCACGGCCATGCCCACGACCGGTTGGTCGCAAGGCGTGTGGACCAACGGCACGCACATCTTCTTCGCCGACAACGCAAACTTCCGCGTCGTGCGCTTCGACGGCACCACCTTCAGTGAGCTCGCCTCTGTGCCCTTGCCCGGTGCGACGCGCGTCTGGGGCGGCGGTCCTGGTGGCTTCATCTACGTTGCGCACGCTGGAGGCGTGACGGCCTACACGTTCGACGGCACGCTGCGCTCGCTTGCACTCTTTGTGACCGCAAGCCCAGCCCGCGATGTGTGGAGCGATGGCGCACATGTCTTTGTCGCCGCAGAGGCCGATGGCGTCTATGCGCTCCGCTTCGCGTCGGAAATTTTCACCGAGGTAGGCCACATCGACACGGATGGGGTCTCACTCGGCGTCGTCAGCGATGGCACGTATCTCTACGTCGGTGATGGGGCTGCGGGCATCAAAGCGTACTCAGGCTTTCGCTGTTTGATGCGGCGCTGAACACGATCAGAAGACGTAACAGCGTCGTCACGCGCGCGCGCGCTGTCGCCGCCTATCTTCGAGCGATGCAAGTACGCGCCATCGCTTCCCGCAGTGCCGTGCCCTTCCCCGAAGTCCTCGCCGAGCCCTTGCGTGTCGGGCGAGCGCGCCTGGTTGAGACGCTCTTGCGTGAGCGTTGGGAGACCCTTGTGCACGCCGATGTGCGGAGCCCTTCGCTGCTTACGGAGCTGCATGCCGAGCGCCCTTGGGCGCAGTACGGCGCGGTGGAAGTGACGCCACGCCAGTCGGTGCGCGATGCCTGTGCGTTCGCTGAGCTGCGCGAGGGCTTCCCAGAAGACATCGACTTCAGCGCGTTCTTTGCGGGGCAAGCGCCTGAGCGCATCGTCTTCTTCTATTCGCTCTCGACTTTCGAGGACGCGGAGGGCGCGGTCGACAATGCGCGCAGGCAGGTGGCTCCCGAGGGCGAAGTTGTCATCGCCGACTTCGGCTCGCTCCGCTTTGTGCCGGGCCCGATGCGCGAGGCGGTGTTCGACGCACTGGATGCGTTTCGTTTTCGTCCGCTGCCCGCTTCGATCACCCAGGATCGCAAGGCGCGTGTGCATGAGGGACCGCTCGGCAGCTACCGCATCGTTCGTCTGCCCTCGGCGCGTTGGCCGCGAAGCCCGCTTCGTCTCTTGAGGCGCTAGAGGCGCTCAGCGTTACGCTCGCGCAGGAAAACCTGTCGCTCGATTGCCTGTCGCGCGATCGACGCTGGCCGCATCCAGATCCCGGTTGGGGCGCCCAAGCAAGTAGCCTTGTCCCAGTGGAACCCCGAGCTTCTGTAGCGCCTCAAGCTCTCGCTCCGACTCGATGCCCTCCGCGATGAGCACGGTGCCCACCTCCTCTGAGAACTGAACAAGCGAGCGCACGAGCGCGAGTCGATAGGGGTCCTGGTCGATCGATCGAATCAACGCCTTGTCAAGCTTGGCCACATGCGGTCGAAGCTCGACCAGGCGATTGAGTGACGCATGACCCGCTCCAAGATCGTCAAGTGCGACGAGGAATCCCTGCGCTTCATAGCGCGGCATGAGCAGCGCAAGGCGCGCACGATCAAGCACAGGATCGCGCTCTCCCAACTCGATCACGACGCGCAGGTTTGGAATGCCAGCCCTCTCAAGGGCCGCGGACGTGAATCCAGATTGGAACTCAGGGTCTTCGACGCAGCGTGAGTCCACGTTGAAGAACCACTGCATCGAATGCGCAAGCGAGCTCTCCGCGATGCGTGTGATCGCCAGACCACGCCAAGCCCTGTCGAGCTCAAGCAGGACGCGGCTGGCGTAGGCTTGCTCAAGAAGAGCGTCTGGTGCGTGAGCGCCCGACCTGGGTGAAGTGGCTCGACCCAACGCCTCGAACCCAACCGACGCGAGCGTGTCCAGTCGACGTATCGGCTGAAAGACGACATCGAGTTCCGCGCCGTTGAGCAAGTGCAGAAGCGCTGACGTCAGACCGAGCGAATGCGTGGAGTTCGCGACGTCACTGTTCATCCAACGAGCCTGACGATGGCGTGCGTCGTGCGCGAGGAGGTTGGGTGAAGCTTGTGCGACGGATTGCGTCGCTTGAAAGCTCCGCCACTCGCAGGACATCGCTTGTTCAGTGCGAGAACGGTGCCCGGCTACCTATCCCCCCTAGCCAAAAACCGCACCCCTGAGTACACCTCGCACTCGCGTCAGCACGCAGCCATTGGTGGCCGCGCAGGGCTGACCGGAGCGTGAAGCGTATTCTTGAGCGCAATCGGAACACAGAGCGTCAGCGCCAAAACAGGGAAGCCTGGGTTGGCCATTACCCGTGTTCTCCTGGCGTTTTACGTTGTTGCACTCACCTACATCGTGTCCGCTGGGCTCTACTCCATCACGCGCCAGGTCTTCTGGCCCGAGGCGGATGTGGCTCAGGTGACGAGCGCCTCCTGCGATGACGCGCTGGGCGAGCTTTTCACCCGACTCGAGACGCACGCCCATGTTCGCGAAACCGAGGACGCACGTCTCACTTGGCTTGCGAGCTGGGACGCCGAGCGCTTGAGCCTCCACGCGGCCTGCGGGCCATCCACCCAACACTCACCCGCATACGAGGCGCTCTACCGCGCGCGTTATGCGATTGCGAACCAACGAAACACTGCAGAAGTCGACGCGCGTTTGCGCGAAGCACGTGATGCAATCGGAGAGAGACAATGACCACGACCGCCACCGGCGAGACGCCCCAGGCCGAGATGCCGCCCACCTTCGACCTTCTGCCGCTGACGCCCGAGACGCGTCGCGCCATCGATGAGCTTGGCTGGCTCACGCCCACGCCCGTTCAGCTCGCTGCCTACGCTCCAGCCTCTGAGGGCCAAGACCTCGTCGTGCAGGCCCGCACAGGCACGGGCAAGACGGCCGCCTTTGGCCTTCCGCTGATCGACCGCCGCGTGCGCGCCGAGAACAAGACACAGGTGCTCATCCTCGCGCCCACGCGCGAGCTTGCGCTTCAGAGCGCACGTGAGCTTGAGCGCATCGGCAAGTACCGCGGCATTCGCACGTCGGCCGTCTACGGCGGTGCACCGATGGACCGTCAGGTGCGTGAGCTGCAGGCAGGCGCGCAGATTGTCTCAGGCACGCCAGGCCGCGTGCTCGACCATCTTCGTCGTGGCTCGCTCCCGGCCGAAGACATCCGCACGCTCGTCCTCGATGAGGCCGACGAGATGCTCTCGATGGGCTTTGCCAAAGAGCTCCACGCCATCGTCGATATGCTCCCGAAGACGCGTCAGACGATGCTCTTCTCGGCCACGCTCGATGATGCGATTCAGCGCCTCGCGCAGAAGTTCCTGAAGGACCCAGTCCAGCTCTCGCTCTCGAGCGATCAGGTCGGCGCGCAGACGATCAGCCACTTCGTCTACCTCGTCTCGGGCCTCGGCAAGGCCAAGGATTTGATCCGCATTCTTGAGGTCGATGACCCGGAGAGCGCGATTCTCTTCTGCAACACGAAGGCCGTCACGGAGCAGGTGGCAGCCGAGCTTCAAGCCGCTGGCCTCGATGCGGATTGGCTCAACGGAGACCTGCCGCAGGGCGACCGCGAGAAGGTCTTGGAGCGCACTCGTAAGGGCAAGCTTCGCTACCTCGTGGCAACGGACGTGGCCGCGCGCGGCATCGACATCTCGCACGTCACGCACGTGGTGAACTACGACTTCCCCGACAGCCTTGAGCAGTACGTGCACCGCACGGGACGCACAGGCCGCGCAGGCCGTACGGGCACGGCCATCTCGCTCATCACGCCGACCGATCTGGGCCAGCTCTACTACCTGCGCCTTCAGTTCAAGATCTTCCCGATCGAGCGCGTGTTGCCCTCGGCAGGCGAGCTCAAGGCACGCGGTGAACTCGACCGCATCGACCTGATCCGCGCGGCCTTCGCCGACCGCTTCGGTGGCACCGGCCAAGAGGGCATGCGCGCCCTCGCACGCCGCGTGCTCACGCATGACGATGCAGAGTCGATCGTCGCAGGCCTTGTGGGCGCCTTCCTCGGTGCGCACGGGACAGAAGCGGAAGTGGAAGAGCAGTCGGCGGCTGCACGTCGCGCGCGCCCTGCGCGCCCGGTGACTGTGAAGGCGGAAGCGCCGGTGCTCGAAGCTCGCAACGAGACGCCAACGCCCCGTGAGCCGCGTGTGCGCGAGCCGCGTGAAGAGCGTCCGCGTGAGGCACGTGAAGAGCGTCCGCGTGAGGCACGTGAAGAGCGTCCGCGTGAGGCACGTGAAGAGCGTCCGGCACGTGAAGAGCGCGTGCGCGAGCCGCGTGTGGAAGCGCCGGTCGAAGCGGCGCCCGCAGCGGAGCCTGACGCCGAGGGTGAGGCGCGTCGTCGTCGTCGCCGTGAGCGTCCGGAAGGTGAAGCGCGCCCTGACCTCCGCCCAGAAGGAGAGCGTGCAGTCCGCGCGGAAGCGCGAACCGTGCGTGACGTGCCGCCACGTGAACCGCGTGAGCCGCGTGAGCCAGAGAACGACCCGAACTTCGCGACGCTCTTTCTCAACATCGGTCGCCGCGAAGGCGTCCGCGTGGGCGACATCCTGCGCCTCTTTGAGGAGCGCGCATCGCTCACGAAAGAGCACCTGGGCCGCATCCGCATCCGCGACCGTCACAGCTTTGTGGGCGTGCCCCACAGCGAGGTGGCGCGCACGCTTGAGGGCCTTGCTGGCCAGCGCTTTGGCGAGCGTGAGTTGGTCGCAGAGGTGGCCCGCCAAGAGAAGCCCAACGAGGTCACCGAGACGGGCGAGGTTGCGGGATGAAGCGCACCGGCGAGCACCTCTTGCGTCACACCCTGGCGTGTCTCGCGGGGCTCGCCGTGGCTTCCACCTCCGTTGGCTGCAGCGGTCGTGATGAGAGCGCCGTGAACCCGAACGCGCCGACGCGCGAGTCCACGGCGCGCATCATGACGCCACCGGCCAATGCACCTGCGATCCCTCCGCCTCGGTTGAGGCCGCGGCCCATGGCACAGAAGGTCGCGCCCCTTGGCCCGGCACCGACCGAGTACGTCATCGAGGAGCCTGCGCCGGCTGTGGCGGCAGCAGAGGCGCCGCATGAGCGCGACTTCAGTGAAGAGCTTCGCAATGCCGTGGGTGACATCGCCTCCTGTCTCGACGTCGAGACTGCGCGCACCCTTCACGGCGCGCTCACCGTGAGCGTCTCAACGACCGTCCTTCCCAGCGGAACCATGTCGCGCGCGAGTGTGTCGGCGCCCTTGCCAGAGGCAGCCCGCAACTGCATTCGCGATCGTGCGTTGCACGCATCGATAGGCCCAGTGGAGAACGCACCGCGCAGCATCTCGACGACGCTTCGCTTTGAGGTGCAAGCGAGCGAAGCGCCGCCTCCGCAACGCGTCTTTGCGCCGGACTACATCCCTCCGGGTGCGACCGCTCCGGGTGTGACCTTGCCTGCACTTGGAGGCGCTCCGCCCGCGGGTGCACAGGCGCCCGGTATCGTGCTGCCAGCACAAGTTCCTTGAGCACGTCACGGCGTGCAACAGGTGGGGCACGAAGGCGGCGAATGACGCACCGCATGACGTGACGCTTGAATGCGGATGCGCACGAAAGGTAGCGTCTTGTGCAATGAGCGAAACTGCTGAGCCCTCCGCCGCTGCCCCCTCCGCCTTCACCCCCGGCCGCGTCATCGGACAGCGCTTCGCAGTCGAGCAAGTCGCGTGGACAGACGCGCTTGGAACGATGATCGCAGCCCGCGATCAGAAGACGAAGAAGGCCGTCGCGCTTCGCATCTTGGGCGCGCAGCTCTTTGCGTCGGCGCCCGCAGGTGAGGTGCTCAAGACGGAGATTCGTGTCGCCACGACGTCGGTGCACAAGAACCTCGCGTCGGTCTACGGAAGTGGCGCGGAAGGCGGCCTTCGCTTCGTCGCCTCCGAGTGGCTCGCGGGCCGCAAGCTCTCGGAGATCGTCGCCGAGCGTCGTGCCAGCGGAGACCCGTTTCCGATTGCGGCGGCGATTGGCATCGTCACCCAAGTCTGTGATGCGCTCACGCCCCTGCACGCCAAGAACGCTGCGCACGCTGCGCTTCGTCCGAGTGCTGTGTTCGTTGCAGACACCGTCGCGCGTCTCTCGGAGGCGGGCCTTGCGCGTGCTGTGATTCGCACGGCGGGTGCGGCTGGTTTCGGTGAGGACGAGCTGCCCTTCACCGCGCCTGAGCTGCGCCAAGGTGCAAGCGAACCCACGCTTGCCGCAGACGTCTTTGGGCTCGGTGGTTTGCTCTATGCCGTGCTCTGTTTGCGCTCACCCGCAGAGGCGTTTGTTCCGCCCTCGCAGGCACATCCAGAGGGCACGCCCGCGATGGATCAGACGCTGATGCGCTGCCTCGCCTCGAACCCCGCACAGCGCTTCGCAAGCGTGACCGAGCTGCGTGCAGCGCTGATGAGCTTGGTGCCTGGAGCGACGGCGTCGGCGGGCCTCGAGAGCGCCGACATTGAGCTCGACATCCCGATGAGCGTGGCGCCCGCCGCACTCTCGATGGCGCCCGCACCGAGCATCCCCAAGGCCGCGCCAACACCGCGCATCGCAGGGCCGGGTGGTGCGCCTGCCGTGGGGCAGCGCGTCTCGATCCACGAGGATTTCCGTGCTTCCGCGCCAAGCATCGACTTCATGGATGCGCCGAAGGCCGCGCCGGCGCAGCAGAGCGCGCAGGTCGATATCGGTGCGCTGCTCAAGAAGATCACCGAGAACGATGCGCCGCGCTGGATGGCGCAAAAGGACGGCCTCGACCACGGGCCCTTCTCGGGCCGTGAGCTCGTCGATTTGATCGTGAAGGGCGAGGTGCTTGGTGAGCACGGCTTGCTCAACATGGACACAGGCGAGCGCAAGAAGGTCGGCGAGTGGTCCGAGTACACCGAGTTTGTCGATCAGTATCGATTGAAGAGCGCGGCGGCCGCGGAGAAGCAAGCGCTCACGCACTCGGCCAAGCAAGAGAAGGCCGGCAACGTCGCGAAATTTCTCGTCGCAGGCGCGGTCATTCTCGGCGTGCTCGGCATCGGTGGCGCCTTCCTCTACACGCGCCAGGCAGAGCAAGCCGAGCAGGTGGCGAACTCGCAGCTCGCAGACCTCTTCGAGCGCGGTGACCTCGAGATCGAAGGCGCAGCCGGCATCCTTCCTGACCCTCCGCCAACACGTCGGCGCACCGGTGGCGGTGGTGGAGGCGGTGGCGGCGGGCATCTGCGCGCGGGTGGCTCGTACGAGGAGGCGATGGCGCAGGCCGTCGATATGGGCGACGTGACGGGCTCGGGCAGCCAGAGCCGCCTCAACCCTGCGCAGGTTGCCGGCATCATGAATGGCCGCATCAACTCGATGTTCGGCTGCGTGAGCGAGGAGCTTCGTCGCGGACATAGCCCTGGGCGCGTGCGCATCGACATCGCCATCGCAGGCTCAGGTCAGGTGCTTGGATCGTCGGTGCGCGCAGGAAGCCCGGCCTTCCAGAGCTGCATTCAGGCGCGCGTCGCCGCGATTCACTTCCCCTCGTTCGGCGCGCCACGCATGGGCGCCAGCTACGCGTTCAACGCAGACCAGTGAGCAGTGCGCGCTCGCCTCGCATGTCTCGCCATCGTGCTCTTGTGCGGGCTCGTCGGCTGTCGTGCAGAGCTCGTGCACAGCGTCGATGAGCGTGAGGCCAATGCGATCGTGCTCGCGCTGGATGAGGCCGGCATCGGCGCATGGAAAGAGCGAAGCGCGGGTGCGTACCGCATCGAGGTGAGCGGGTCGGACGTGCCGCCAGCACTTCACGTCTTGGAGACGCATGGGCTCCCACACCAACCCCAAGCCTCGCTTGAGAGTTCGTTCGGCGAGGGCTCGCTCATCGCAACCCCAGACGAGGAGCGCGCCCGCCTGATGAGCGCACTCTCGGGCGAGCTCTCACGCACACTCGAAGGGATGCCGGGCGTCATCGAAGCACGCGTTCACGTCGCACTGCCAGCAGGCCCCGCATCACTCGATGCGCCCGTCCACACGCCCACCGCAGCCATCCTCCTCCGTGTGCGCCCTGGTGCTGCGATTGACGAAACGTCAACAACCGAGCTTGTCGCGCACGCCGTCGAGGGCCTCGCGTTGCGGGACATTCACATCACGCAGGTGGAGGTCGATGAAGGGGCGCGCGAGACAAACCTCGACACCGTCGGACCCTTCGCCGTCGCGCGCGGAAGCAGCACGCCGCTCAAGCTGACGCTCGCGATTCTCTTGATGACGAACCTCGTGCTTGCGGCGTCCGTCGGCTGGTTTGCACGGCGGGCAAGGCGATGACGACCGAGGCGATTCAAGCGGCGCTCGATGCGCTGGAGAGCCCGCTCTACGTGGAAGGCGTGCTGCCGCCTACGTCTAACTTGGCAGTGGACGCGCTTCGCTTGGACGCTCCTGACTTTGTCGAGCGACTGATCGCGGAGAGTGAGCGAGCGCCCTTTGGTCATCACGAGATGACGCGCTTGGACGAGGAGGTGCGTCACGCGCTGCGCCTGCGTTCGCGCATGGCCACCACGATCGAAGGCCTCGATGTGCGCCCGTTGCTCGATGAGATCGAAGCCGCCATCTCCCCTGTGGAGCGGCTGCGCGCGCAGCTCCTCGATGTGCACATCTATCCGCCCGGTGGACACTTTCGCCCGCACAAGGACACGCCGCGTGAGGAGGGGATGGTCGGGACGCTCGTCGTCTGGCTTCCGATCCCGCACGAGGGCGGCGCGCTCCTGCTCTCCGACGGCGTCTCGCAAGCGTCCGTGACTGCATCGACAGAGGGCCTGCGCTGGGCCGCGTTCACGGGCGATGTGCAGCATGCCGTGGAGCCTGTGACGTCGGGGCATCGCATCACGGTTGCGTATGCGTTGATGCTCGCGGGCGTCTCACGCGAGGTGGATCTCTCGCCCTCTGCACCGCTCGTCGATGCCGTGCGCGCGTACCTCGAAGAGCCTGCAAACATGCCTCAGGGCGGCGTGCTCGCGCTGGAGTGCACAAGGCAGATCATCGCACCGAGAAAGGTCGAGACGGCCCTCGATGTGCGCATGCTGCGAAGCGTGGACCGCGTCATTGCGATGGCCCTGCACGCCGCGAAGATTCCCGTTGGCGTGCGCGCGTGTGTGGCGGCATCTCAGGAGGAGAGTCAGCTGCGCTACGCGCACTGCATTCGTCTTCGACGCGTGCTCGGCCCGCGAGAGGCCGCTGGGTGGAGCGAGTATGTGAGCATCGAGCCGCCGGAAGGCGACTACGTAGAGCCAGGCGAAGGAACCGCGCTGGAGGGGCTCGTCTCAGAAGACTTTGAAGCAACCACGGAGTTTGTTCTCCGCGCGCACTCCACCGCGCGTCTCATTCACGAAGCTTGCTACAGCGGCACGGGCTACTTCGGGAACGAGTGTTACGACGCGCTCCTCTACTCGTTTGCTGCGATCGAGATCCCCGTTGGCGACTTGAAAGCGCGCGGGATGGGCCCACCCGAGGCGCCACGAAGGCGTGTGGTGCATGCGAAGTTTGGCGAGGGCGAGGTGCTCTCCGAGGATACGAAAGACGACCTCATCGAGGTGCAGTTCAGGCGCGAGGACGGCACGCCCGAGGTGCGCAGGCTGCTCTCGCGCTTCCTCCGCGATGCCTGACTGCGCTCAGGCCTTGCACCAACCGCCGCCGCGCTGACGCCTGCGATGCTCGGGCAAGAGCTCGCTTCGCGCATCGTCGAGCAAGAGCTCGCAGGGGTCGAAGTAGTGATGCGTGCGCGCGAGGGAGAGCACGGGGATGAGGACGCCTTCGAACTCGGAGGACTGCGGGCAACGATCCTTCCAGAGCGCCCAGCGGTCGGGCACCTCACGAAAGCAGAGCACCTCTTTCACGCCGCCGTTGCAGTTCGTGGCGACGATGAGGATCGGCCCGGGCAGGCCATGAAGGTCGTTCACGCGGACGACGACGTCGTGGTGAAACTCGCCCTGCGTCCAGTGCTCGATGAGGTCGTAGCCACCGTGCTCCTCTCGGAGCTTGTCGAGCACGACACCGAGCGAGAGCGTCTCGGCGAGTGCGGTCACAACGGCGTTCTCTTGGGGTGTGTTCTGCTGGGCATTCTTGTGTTGGCTCGGCATCGACTTCCTCCACCTTCAGCATGCGCGCATGCGCTCCTCAAAGGAACACAGCGCGCGCTTGCGTGCATTCCTGGGTTCCGGCGAAATGCGCCGATGACGCCTCGGCTCGCCCTGATCGCCTCGCTGCTCTTTGCCCTGGTCGGATGCGGCGCAACGCAGACTCCACAGGCGCAATCGCATTTTGTTCATATCGAATCGGAGGCCGAGGCGCTCTGCCAGAGGTCGATGGAACGCGGGGAGCAGCAAGGGCTTGTCGTTGCGCTCTACGATCACGGAGAGGTCTGGAGTCGGGGCTACGGGACGCGCACGCATGGCGCTGAGATAGAGCCGGACATCGACACCATCTTCGAGATTGCCTCCATCACCAAGACCTACACGGCGCTCTTGTTGGCCGACATGGTGGCGCGCGGTGAGGTGCGCCTCGATCAGCGTCTCGCGGAGATCCTGCCCGAGGGCTGGACGATGGATCCCTCGGCCGCGGAGGTGACGATCGAGCAAGTCATCACGCATCGCTCGGGGCTGCCCACCGCCTGGCCCGGGTTTGTCCCTGCAAGCATCGCCGACCCCTTCGACAACCTCACGGAACAAGTGCTGCGCGAGGGGCTCGCACGTGCAGCCGTGGTGGCACCACCCGGGAGTGCGCACGCGTACAACAACTTCGCCGTCTCGGTGCTTGGGCTCTCGCTTGCGAATCGCTTGCACATGCCCTTCGAGGCGGCACTCGAGGCACGCGTCCTTGGGCCGCTCGGTCTTCGCAATACGTGGATGGATGTGCCGCCTAGAGAGGCAGGCCTCGCGCCTTGCGGATGCGATGGACTTGATCGGCGGGCGTGTGCCCCACTGGCACCTTCGCGCAGAGTCTCCCGCAGGCGGTCTGCGGGCGAGTGCGCGTGACTTGCTCCTCTACGCTTCGGCCTATCTGCACCCCGAGGCGCAGGCGAGTGCGACGCTTCAAGAGGCCCTTGCGATGGTGGTCACCCCGCGCGCCGAGACCGACGTGGATGGAGAGCGCATTGGGCTCGCTTGGTTCGTCACCCAAGGAGGCCGCACAACGACGCACTCCGGTCGAACGGCGCAGGACTCGCAGCTCTATATCGACCGGGAGCGAGAGCTCATCGTCGTCGTTCTCGCGACGAACAACACGACGCGCACCGGGACGCTCGCGCGCAACCTGCTCGCGTTGATGCGCGGTGAGCCTGGTGAGCCCGAGCCCGAGGCCCTCCCACCTGCGTTCACGCTCGACGCTGCACAGCGGGCCGCCCTCACGGGTGCATTTCAGCTCGAGCCAGGCTTGGTGGTTCGCATTCGCGACGAAGGCGGCGTGCTCATCGTTCAAGCCACCGGGCAGACTTCCGCTTCGCTGCGCCCTGTCTCCGCAACGCGCGCAATCATCCCCGGCATCGCCACGCTCGACTTCGATCTCGAAGCGGCCGCGATGACACTCACGCAGGGAGGGAACTCAGCACGCGCAAGCCGCTGCCGTGAAGAGGACGAAGAAGGCACCGCGCCCGTGTGCGACGAGCACGCGCCTTGAGGTCGCTCAGCTCGCTTCATGCTTTGTGAGCGCATCTTCGAGTGCGAAGGCGAGCTCACGTGTGAAGAAATCGGTGCTCTTGGCGATGACTTTGTCGACGCGGCTACGCGCCTGCTTGAGTGCCTTGGCGCGTGACTTCGCGTCGGGTGCGAGTGCGAGCGTCTGGTTCAACAGCAGGGCGACCACTTCTTTGGCGCGCGTGGCGTTGGACCAGACCTTCTTGGTATCGAGCACGTGCTCCAGGCAGGTGCGCGCGAGCTCATGCGCGGTCGCCGGTGGAAGCGCGGTGGTGAGCAGCCGAAGCACCAACTCTGGGTCGGCGGCTTTGGTCGCGAGCAGCGCGCGCTTCCACTCGGACTCACGCACAAGAAACTCGAGCCAGTCGTTCTCCTCGCCGCGCCGCATGCGCTCGAGCCCCACATCGATGAGCTCGCTCTTGGTCTTGCCGTAGCGCTCCATCAGTGCCGCCAAGTTGGATGGATGCGGGTGCTCCGAGGCGAACGCCTCCTCGGGGCTGGCGGTCTCGCGTAGCAGGCGACGCAGTAAGGCGTCCTTGTCAGGGCTCGCGCGGAGTGAGTTCAGATACGTGATCGCGTCGGCGCTGCGACCTTGCTTCTCATACGCGTGAACGATGGCCTCATGGCGTTGCCACTCGGGCGATGCAGGCAGCGCCTCAACCATCGCGTCGGGGTCTTCAAGACGCGTGAAAAGCGCAAAGAGAAGCGGGCGAAATGTTGGGCTCGCTTGGACGGTCTTGGTCTCCGCGCGCAGCACCTTCACGGCCTCTTGAAGCGCTTCGCGCGTGTCGAGGATCGATGCGATCTCATCGGACCAATCGTTGTGCCGCGCCACCGAGGTTGCGTCGAACTTCACGTAGCGAAACTCATCGAGCCAGCCCATGCGGAGCCAGGCCCAGAGGCGTGAGAAGAGCGCGCTTCGATCCACGCTCGCTTGAGGCAAGGCGCGCACGATGCCGAGGAGAATGTGCGCGAGGGGCTGACGCATGCTCGACGCGAGATCACGCAGCCAGTGCTGCTGGTAGCCAACTTTGGTCTCCGGTCGCACGGCCTGGTCGAAGGCTTGGAGCGCATGCTCAGCGAGGCTTGCGAGATGCTCGATCCGCACACGCGCATCCTCCGTCCCCGAGAGCGTTCCGAGGCTCTCGGAGAGCCGCCTGACCACCACCTCGGCATCCATCACCGAGGCGAGCCCCTTGGGTACTCGGCGTAGCGCAGAGGGCGCATCACTCGCGAGCGCGGTGATCGCATCGAGGAGCGCCTCGTCGAGCTCGGGGACCGCATGAGGCGTGTAGAGCAGACCACCGAGGAAGAAGGGCCAGATGCGTGCGGCTTCTGGGTCGGTTGACCTCCACGTGCGAATCGCTTCCACCGCTTGCGCGTGCGACGAATTGACGTGCGCGATGTGCTCCTTGAGGGTGGTCAAACCGTAGCCGTCGTCGATCACACGACGCGACATGACGATGTAGTTGAGGCTGTCGAACATGGGGCTCAAGGATGGACGGAGAAGCTCACCAAGCGCACGCGCCCAGCCTCGACCGCTTGCGCAAACGGAAGCGAGAGGAGCACGGAGAGCTCGTGTTCGCGTGCGGGCGATTCGTTGAAGTCGTCGATGCCCGAGCCGACGAAACCCGGATGGCACATGAACTCGATGGAGCCTGTTGCGATGCCCAGAAGCGCTTCTTCGAGCTTCGCCGGGCTTGAGGCGAAGCCCATCAAATCAAGGCCGATGAACGCCTCTGTGGAGCTGATTCCTTCCGCTGCGTAGAGCGCACGCGAGATCGCGGCATCGTGCGCGACGCTTCGATAGAACGCCGCGCTCTTCGGGTCGTCGACCTGCACCGCGTGCTGCTCGGGGATGCGCGTGGTTCGCACCGAGGCCTCACGGAAGACGGGCGCAAGCCACGCGGCCAACGCGGGGACGGTGTGGACGTGTTGGTGGCCATCCACGTGCGTGGCATCGACGCCCGTGAGCGCGCGAAAGGCGCGTAGCTGTGCTCGTGTTTCTTCTTCCACATGGGCGCGTTCGACGATGCCCTGCGCGACAGCTGCACGTAGCCCGTGCTTGCCCAGCTTGTTCCCCGACGGGTCGAGGAGGCTCGGAATCGCTTCGCGGGGTGCGCATGCGGGCGTCTCGGTGAGGTCGAGATGAAGGCCGATGGGGAGGCCGATCCGCACGGCGTCGCGTGCTGCGCGTGCGGCGCTTGGGCCACGCACCATGAGGCTCGCTTGCGTGATCGCACCGCGTGCATACGCGAGCAGGATTCCGTCATCGCGACGTGGATCGATGCCGAGGTCGTCGGCGGTGATGATGAGAGAGCGCGTCATGCGTGGCTCCGGGCTGCAGCGAGCTTGGTGAGGGTCGCGTCGAGCGCTGGCCAGAGCACCGCACCGCCACGCGCCTCCAGGCGATGCGTGGGCTCGGCGAGGTGGTCGATCACCGCGCGATGCAGGATGCCGAGAGCGTCTCGCGGCAGGCTCGGCAACATCGCGCGCGTGATGTCGGGGCCAAAGAGACGGCGAATGGTCTTCTCCTCTGGGAGCGTGGAGGGGTAGAGCATGCAAGCGTCCTGGAGCGCGCGAAGGCTGGTGAGCCTCGGCATGAGCTCGCGAAGCTGTGGGTCGAGGAGCCAGGCTTCGCCACATGCGCCGACAGAGCGAGTCTCGGGATGCTTGGCTGCGAAGTGCGCCCGTCCGTCGGCAAGCGCATGCGCGAAGTCGGTGAGACCCACGCGTGTGCCGGCGGGGATGTGCATGTCGAGCACGTACGTGCTCGGCTCGAGCACGACCTCGAAGGCATCGCCCGTCGCCTCACAGCGCTCGCCAGTGCAGCGTCCAGTACGCGGATCGACGCGCTCTCCCGTCGCCAACCACTCGAGTACGTAGGCCCCCGACGCGCGGTGCTGATGAATGCGAATTGGGCCGCCGAAGGGCCGCAGCTCGAACTGAAGCCCGCCGATGCGCACGAGCGCTCCGCGCAGGTAGCGCTGCGCCCAATCAAGAATCTCCACCGTGATGGCAACCATGCCGAGCTGTGCTTGGAAGTGCCTCACCCAGATGCCGATATCGCTCAGTGTCGCGCGCGACATCGCGTCCGAAATGCCCTCGCAGCGATGCCTCTCTTGCGCTGCGGGCACCTGGGAGAGTGCGAGTGCGAGGTAGGTGTGCCTTGCACGCGCGACTCCGAAGCGCGTCTCTAGGTTCGCCTGCTTCACGGCGGCCATGGCCTCCGAGGGAGGCTTTGTGGCGAGCTCGAAGGCGAGGCTGCGAAACGCTTCATGGAGTGCTGCATCGCCCTCAATCAACGCAGCGATCTCGGGGAGCGTTGTGATCGCCTCTCTGGGGAGGTCTATCGACTCGGCGACAACGGCGAGCCTCTTGAGCATCGGCAACGTTCCCTCCCTCATGACCAATCCGGCATGCGCTCAAGCTCTTCACGCAGCACAAAACCACCGCGCGGAAGCAGCATGTGCGCAGGGTCTGCGAGGAACTGCATCAGCTTCTCTTGCGAGGGTGTGCGCGCCTGGTGTGTGGAGAGATCATCCCGCGTCACATCGGGGCCGAAGATGCGCCTTATCGTGGCTGCTTCATCGAGGCTCGAGGGGTAGAGCGCGCACGCGCGTTGGAGGTCATGCACGCCGGGTTCATTCGCGAACATCGCGAGCAACTGCGGGTCGAGACGCCAGGATTCACCACACACGCCGAGGGGAATCGTCTCGGGGGCGAGCCTTCGAAAGAGGTGATGCGCTTCACGCATCGCATTGGCGACATCGCGCAGCGTGACCATCCCTGCGGCGCCTGGGATGCGCATGTCGAGCATTGGTGAGCCTGGCTCAAGCGCCACTTGCCAGCGCGTATCGAGCGCAGGTTGGATGCCTTCACCGATCAGGCCCGTCGCGAGATCCACGGGCCTTCCATCGAGCGTGCGTGCACGCAGCGCGCGCGTCTTGTCATGTCGATAGACACGCATCGGGCACGCAAAGGGACGGAGGTCGAACTGCAGCGGGCCCAAGCGGAAGAGCTCGCCGCGCAAGAAGCGCTGACACCACCCGAGAATCTCGAGTGTGATGCCTGCGGTGCCGAGCCTGTCGAAGTGATTGGCCCAGATCGCAACATCACTCAGCGTGGCGAGGATGATCTCCGAGTGGACGCCCCGTGCCTCGGCGCGTGCGATTGCATCGGGCACTTCCATCAACGCGAGCAAGAGATGAAAGACGCGCTTCTCCTCGCGCGCGAGTTGCGTTTTCTCGAGCCGCTGACCGACCTCTTCAATCGCGACGGATGGCGGTGCAGTGGCAAGCAACCCACCGAGTGACTTCATCATCGCAAGGAGCGCGGCATCGCTGCGAATGCGCGTGAGCAGCGCCTCAAGATGCAGCATCACAGCCGCGGGCATCTGGAGCATCTTGGCCGTCTCGAGTGTGCGGCCGATCTCGTCCACGAGGGGCCCTGGCATCGGCAACGTGCTTGGCCTGCCCACATCCTGCATCTCGCTCGCAATGCGCAGGTAGGTCTCTTTCTCGACTGCGGGAGAGTGAGCCTCTTCGATCCGCGCCTTGGCCGTGCGCGCGATGCGATGTCGCAGCTCGGCCGAGAGCGTCAGCGCCCGACCCCATTCGATCATCTCGTGAGGCTCATCGTAGAGCAGCCCCGTGTGGCCATGCACGACGACGCTCTGATTGCCCGCGTTGCGGCGCGCGACGATGGGTGTGCCGAGCAGCATCGCCTCCAGCACGACACCACACATGCCCTCGCTCAGCGAGGTGTTCAGCACCACGTCGGATTCCGCGATCGCAGCGAGCATCTCCGGGCGCGCGAGCGGCGGCAGGTAGTGCACACCAGGGCTTGTGCGCAGCGTCTCAAGCGCGGGCTCTGCGTAGTCGTGCTCCAGCACTGCGCCGACGACCGCGAGATGCATGCGCGGGTCCTCGCGATGCCATGCGGAGAAGGCTTCAACGACGTGCAGCGGGTCTTTTACGCGACGTATGCCCGTGGGCAGCACGAAGAGAAAATCTTCGGGCGCAAGACCGAGTGCATCACGGAGCGAGTAGGGCGCCTTCGGAGGCACATCGACCGCCTGCGGGAGCAACTCAACACGCCCTCGCACATCGGGCCACATCCACTCAGCGCGCGCACGATTCTCCGGACTGAACGCGAGCAAGCGCGCCGCGCCACTCACGGCCCGCGCCATCTGCTTCTCTTGGAGGGGATGCATCGGCTCGTAGAGATCCGTGCCGCCAAAGACGAGCAAGTAGGGGATGCCTGCGGTGCGAAGGAAGGGCCCAGAGAGCAGCGCGTGAACGCCTATCGCGACGTGCGCCTGCGTCTCTTCGGCGCGTGCGCGAATCGATGCGGCGTCGGCGCCGTTCGTGTCGACGAGGGTCACGTTGTGCTCGGCGCTCAGCAGGCCTGCGATGCGCTTGGCGGTGACCGAGTTGCCAGTCGCGTCGGTGAGTGCGGCAAGGACGAGAATGTTCATGCGGAGGTGACTGCAATGGTCGGGCCCAGCGATGCACGAAAGCAAACATCTTCGATTCTGCGAGGGATGCGCACTGGCCCGCACCCGGCTGTGCAATTCGGTGCACGCTTCGCTGCAGCGCGTGCCTCGCGGGGCTTGCGAGATGGTGCACGCGGATCCTCAGTTCCCGAGAGCGCCGCGGGACTCCCCTGCAGCCGCCTGAACTTCCCTCGCTCTTGTTGACACGCCACCCGCGTCACCAGTTCGTGGCTTGGAGCCTCTGCCTGAATCTGCGACCGTCCGGGCACGGAGCCCAAGCTTGCAAACGATGTCAACGAAGCAAGCACGTGTGCTGATGGTGGCCCAGCCCTCGGTGGGGCATGTGACAGGCCTCTTGACGGTGGGCCGGCGCCTCTTGGCCCTCGGCGCAGACGTGCGCTTTGCGCTTCCCTCGACGACGTTGCCGCTCGGCAAGATTCCGCTCCTCCCCTCGATGCTGGCGACGGCGCTTGCGTTTCCAGAGACCGTGACGCGGGCGGGGATGCGCTTTGTCCCCATGCCAGCGAGGCTTGAGATGATGGCGTACGCGGCGGTCATGCCCTTCACCTCGGGCCTGAGCGAGATGCGGCTTGCGGCGCGCATGCTGACTGCGGCGCTGGTCCCCACGGTGCGGTATCTCGAGGCGGTGCTGGAGCGAGAGCCGGCCGATGTGGTGGTCTCTGATTTCGGCGTGCTCGCCACGTATCTCGCAGGAGAGCGCCTCGGCGTTCCGGTGGTGACGTTCTTTCACGCGGGGCTGCCCTTTCCCTCGGCGGGTGTGTATCCCTACACCGGCGGAGAAGAGTTCTCGCGCGCGATCGATGTGCGCCTCCATCAGGCGCGCGAGGCGCTCGGCTTGCCGCGCATTCCTCCCGGCTTTTTCGACACGCCCTACTCACGTGACCTGAACCTCTTGGCCACGACGCCCACAATGGAAGGCCGCGCAGACGAGGCGTATCCGCGGACGCATTGGGTGGGCGCGTGTGTCGATGGCCGCGTGGAAGAAGACGACTTCCCCTTCGAGAAGCTTCGTCCAGATGCGCTGAAGGTCTACGTCTCGCTCGGGACCGTCTTCAACACGCACCCGGAGCGCTTTCGCACGCTGATCGCAGGCCTTGTGGGCCCAGGCGTACAGCTTGTGGTGAACGCGGGCGCCTCGTTCGAAGCCCTCCAGCCGCTTCAATCAAGCGATGTGCTTGTCTTTCGCAGGGTGCCGCAAGTGCGCTTGCTGCGCGCGGTGGATTGCATCGTCTCGCATGGTGGAAACAACACCGTGAATGAGGCGCTGAGCGCGGGCGTGCCGCTCTTGGTGTTGCCGATTGGCGGAGAGCAGGAGGCCAACGCCAAGCGCGTCGAGAGGCTCGGTGCGGGCATCGCGCTGCATCGCGACACGCTCACGCCAACCAGTGTGCGAAGCGCGTTTGAGAAGCTGCGCGCGAGCCCTTCCTACAAGCAGCACGCCGAGCGCATCGCAAAGAGCACAGAAGGTTTGAACGGAGCCGCCGAGGCCGCGCGGCTGATCCTCGAACTCGTAGAACAGAGGCGACATGAGCAAGCTTGATGTTGGCAAAGCTGCCGAAGGGCCCCCCGAGGCAAGCCCGCTTCCTTTCGTGCTGAAAGAACACGAGCGGACGGAGAATCACTGGGTCGGCACATGCGGAGACATGGCCCTGCTCTTCCTCTACGAGGGTGCAGCGACCGATACGCGGCACGTTGAGGTGGCGAGCCGCGTGGTGCAGCGTCTCTCAAGCAAGCTTGGAGGGCCCTGCTTGTTCTTTGTGGTGCTGCGGAGCCAAAGCGGCAGGCCTCCCGATAGCGCCGTGCGTGATGCGGTGCGCGACTCGCTGGGGAAGGGCACAGGCTCTGTGAGGCGCGCGGCGATCGCGGTGCTGGGAAATGGCTTTGCACCCTCGGTTCATCGAGGCGTCATCACGGGGATGCACGCGATTGTGCGGTCGAAAGTCCCCCTGACCGTGCACGCGACCATCGCGGAGGGCCTGGCCAAGCTTCAGGGCGCAGAGAGCCCTGGGTTTGCCTCGCTGCTTCAGGCCCTGGAGAAGCTCGCCGAGCCTGCCTGAGCGCGTCAGAGGGGGCGCAGCCGTGCCCTTGCAAGCGTGCCCGGTGCGTGCGCCTCAAGGTCGTCGAAGAAGTCGTCCACCTCGCCGCCGAGGCTCTCTTCGCGATGGCTGTCCAACGCGAGGGCAAGCGCATCGATGTCGGCGTTTGGGAAGCGACGCAGCAGCGCGGAGGAGGCCCCAAAGCAAGCGCGTCGGACATCGCTCGATGCGCTTTGGAGGAAGCGATGCACGAGCGCAGCGATGGCCTCGGGCGTGTCGAGGCTCTCACCACAGGACCAGAGACCGAACGCGACGCGTGTTGGATCGCTCGACTCCAAGTCGAGGCGTGATTGGGCTTCGGAGAGGGCGGTGAGGTCTTCGTAGGGCAGGTTCATCGCCCTCGACGCTCCCACGAACGCGCCTTCGTAGCCTCACACACTCTGGCCTCGCTCCGGGCTTTGATGCGCGTTTGACGTGCCCCGCCCGAAACTGTTGCCATCCTCCGCGCCTCATGGCCCACCCACATCGAACTTCGCGGGCTCGCGCATGGCGGCTTGCAGTCTCCATGCTCGGCGCTGCTTCAGCATCCACCCTCGCGCTCGCGCCCGCCGCGCAGCTCTTCGCGCAGGAGGACCGCTACGACGCAACGATGCGCAGCGCACAGCAAGAGTACCGAGCACGGCGCTACGAGGAGGCACGTGCGCTCTATCGCCAGGCGCACATGGAGAGCCCGAACCCGCGCACGCTGCGTGGCATCGCGATGTCGAGCTTTGAGCTGCGTGACTACGTGGAGGCGTATCGCGCGATGCGTGAGGCGCTCGCATTCGGGCCTTCACCACGCGACATCACAACCGCGGAGCGTGCGGCCGGGGCGCAGCTTCTAGCGCGTGCGACGGCGTTCATCGGCGTCATCACCAACGTGCCTGTGGATGCGACCGTGACGATCAACGCGGTGGAGACGCCAGTCGAGACGGATGGCTCGCTGCTCTTTCCGCTCGGCACCCACCACCTCATCGTCACGTATCCCGATGGCCGCGTGGCCGACTTGGATTTCGTCGTCGTGGGCAGCGAGAACGTCGCGCTCCCCGAGCCCGAGGTGGATGTCGCGGCGACACGTGCGCGTGCGCGCGCAGCCTACGAGGCAGGTCGCTTTGAGGAGGCCGCGAATGGCTATGGCCTCGCTGCGCAGACGGTGGGCAACGATGCCGGTCTCTGGGCCGCAGTCGGTGCGTCGCGCCTTGCGCTGCATCAGCCAGAGCAAGCGATGGAAGCCTACCGACGCGCAGTGTCGCTGGCGCCAACGAACGCGGGCTTTCACGTCGGCCTGGGTCGCGCGTACTGGGATGCGGGCAACGTTGCAGGGGCACGCAGTGAGTTCGAAGCGGCCCTCGCGATTGACCCGCGCAACCAAGATGCGCGCACGGGCCTGCAGCGCACGCAGCCTGCAGCGCCGGTCGAAGAACCTGTCGAATTGCCGCCCAGCGTGCGTGAGCCTGAGCCCGTGGAAGAGCCGGTCGAAGAGCCAGAGGAGGTGCCGCCCGGCCAGCGTCGCGATCCCGTCGCAGAGCCGCGCACAGAAGAACCGCCTGCTGCGGAAGCGGATGACTCGGGCACACGCTTTCGCCTTCAGCTCTTTGGTATGGGCACCGCGGGGAGCTTCGAGAGCAACACGGGTGGACACTTGGTCGCGGGCGGCGGCGGCGGTCTCGCAGGCCTTGTGCAGCTCGGCTCGGTCTACGCCATTGGCCTCCAGGCTGCGGTCAACTTCGTCTCGCTCGCGGAGATCGACTCGCTCTCCGATACGCCCTACTGGCTTGAGACCGACGTGATGCTCTGGAACGAGCTCCGCTTTGGTCCGCTCGGCATCAACCTGGGCCTCGGTCTCGCGCTCGGTGTGCGTGAGGCCTCGTCCTTCGAGGACGGCTTTCGCAACATCATCATCCGCGTCGACCCCTCGTTCGGCCTCGCCGCCGATGCGCGCATCTACTTCGCTGACGACCTGCTCTTCGTAGCCGCAGGCGGTCGCTTCGCGTTCGGTGACTTTGGTGGCCTGGCAGGCATGCTGGCCTTCGGTGTGGAGCCTGTTCGATGACCCGCTTGCTTTGCCTCTCACGAAAGACGATTTCGATGAACCGAGTGCTTTCGCTCTTCACCCTGATCTCGCTCTCGCTGACCGCCCTCGTCGGCTGTCAGCAGCCCTATCGCTGCGGCGCGCGCGATGAGCCCTGCTGCAACTTCGAGGGCATCGAGCCGTGCATCGCGGACCTGAACCTGCGCTGCAATGCGGGCGTCTGTCAGGGCGCGGTGCGCACGGCGTGTCCTGCGCCAGGTGGGCGTTGCGACGTGGGCCTGCAGAACTGCGCTGCGGGTCAGTCTTGCCAGGTCGTCAGTAGCGCCACCCAATGTGTCGCTTCGGGCACCGGCACCGACGGCGCCCCCTGCACGACCGAGGAGCAATGCGCGCCAGGCCATTTCTGCGCGAGCGCGGGCAACGTCTGTCGTCGCTATTGCTGCGGCGCGACAGGCTGCGCTGCGAATCAGACGTGTATCCCTGGGCTTGCAGGCTCTGCGGTCGGCTTCTGCCTCGTGACGAACTGCGACCCCGTACGTCAGACGGGGTGCTCCAACGCAGCCTGCTACGTCGTTGCTCTCCAGGACGGGAGGGTTATCAACGCGTGCCTCGGCGCAGGAACGCTCCCGCGCGGCGCCTCGTGTGATGGCAGCGTGAACTGCGTACCGGGGTCGGACTGCTTCGGCAGCGTCTGCCGTCAGATCTGTCGGCCCTCTAGCCCCTCGTGTGACTCGGGTGTCTGTACGCCGACCGAAGGTGCCGATGATGTGGGCGCCTGCATCTGAAGCGCATCTGAAGCGACTTGGCCTCTGAAACGAAAAACGGCGCTCCTGAGCAGGAGCGCCGTTTTCGTTGCTACCTATCGACCCGCACTACCAGAGGGAACCAGCACCGTTGAATGCGGGGGAGAAGTCGTAGTTCAGCGTGGGCGCGGTCGCTGGCCCGGCCATGCTGCCGCGATGGTATTGGACGCGGGTTGGTGTCCCGTATCCAGCGCTACCGAGCAGGTCCGCGAAGCCATCGCCTTCGACGTCTCCTGGGGAGATGTTGTAGCCAGCGTAGAACGCCAAGCGCCCGAGGGAGGATGTGCTCGGGATGAAGATGCCCGACGAGGTGAGCCCTGTCGCTCCACCGAAGTAGAGGCTCATGCCGCCATTGGTCCCGGCGCTATCGCCGCCGTAGGCGACATCGGTGAAACCGTCGCCGTTGAAGTCGCCACTTGCGCAGCTCCCGATGAGGATGCCGACTGTCGGCGAGAGGAGCAGTTGGCTCGGTGCTGCAGCGATGCCCGTCGCACTGCCGAACCAAACGTGTGCCGGCGGTCGCTGAAAGTTCGCGAGCTCGGCTTCGGTGGTGAAGTCGCCGTATCCATCGCCGTTGAAGTCGCCGATCGCGATCGTTGCGCCAACCATGCCGAATTGGGTTTGTCCGGCGACTTCGACCGGAGCGAGGAGCCGCGGTGCGGCAAAGCCTGTCCCCGTGCCCATGTACACAGCCAAGCGGCCGGTCGCGAGCGGGGTGCCGGCTTGCGCCGCGCCCACCACGAGGTCTGGGAAGCGGTCCGCGTTGAAGTCGGCACTTCGCAAGGAGCCCCCGAAGCTTGAGGACGCTGCGAAGGGCGTTGGAAGGACGATGGCCGGCACGCTCGAGAGGCCCGTCGCGCTGCCGTAGACAATCGAGATGCTGACGTCGGTCGTGGCATACGCAACATCGCCGTATCCATCGCCATTCACGTCTCCCACGCTCGTCGTACGGCCACGTGGCGTGGCGGAGGGGGCGCCAAACAAAGTGGCTGCCGTCGGAACCGTTGCGGCTCCGTAGATGACCCACTGCGAGTACACGTTCGCTGCGGCGACGGTGCGATAGGTCTGAAAGAGCATGTCGCTGTAGCCGTCTCCGTTGACGTCGCCTGCATTGGCCAGCGAGCCGCCGCTGCCCTCACCGGGGCCCGAAGTGGTCACCGTGAGCGCTGCGGGTGCGCCCGAGGACGCGCCGAGCCCGATGGCGATGCCACCGCTGGCGTTGGTGATGGCGATGTCAGCGAGCCCGTCTCCATTGAGATCGAGGTCGTTGATCCAGGTGCTCGATACCGCGGCCGAGCGCGCGCCGACGAAGAACTCCCAGATAGCCGAGGCCGCGCTGGTAGGCGCTCCGCCGACTCTTGCAGTCGCGCGCCAGAACCATGCGCCGCGCGCGAGGCTCGAGGTCGGGGTTGCGCTCGTGCCAGCGACATTGAGAATGCTGACGCATCCGACGCTCATCGCGTGATCGCGGCAGAGGAGGATATCCACCGCAGACAAGCCGTTCAGTCGCCAACGAAGCGTGGGCGTTTGCGATGTGACGCTCGACGTCGAGATGGGCCCCATGAGTGTTGGGAGCGCGCATACACCCGCTGTGCAGACCGTCCCGCAGACACGCCCGCAGCCGCCGCAGTTCGCCAGGCTGGTGTCGAGATTCGCCTCGCAGCCGTCCGTCCCACCGTTGCAGTCGGAGAACCCGACATCGCAGATCACGCCGCAACGACTCGATGCGCACGCAGGCACGGAGTTCGCGCGCGCGGGACACACGGTTGAGCACGCGCCACAGTTGGCCGGGTCAGTTGTGGTGTTCGTGCAGAACGCGCCTGCGCCTGCGCCACACGTTGTGAGGGGAGCGG